>JAUNUO010000298.1 GCA_030538135.1 Paracoccus sp. (in: a-proteobacteria) | reverse complement strand
GGCATCGAAAGCAGTTGCGACGACACCGCCGCCGCCGTGGTGCGCGGGGATCGGGTGATCCTGTCCTCGGTGGTGATGGGGCAATCGGCGCTACATGCCGATTTTGGCGGCGTCGTCCCGGAAATCGCCGCGCGCGCCCATGCCGAGCGGCTGGACATCTGCGTTCAGGCGGCGCTGGATCAGGCGGGCGCGGCGCTGAGCGATCTGGACGGCATCGCCGTCACCGCAGGGCCGGGGCTGATCGGCGGGGTGATGGCGGGCGTCATGCTGGCCAAAGGGCTGGCGGCGGGGACGGGCCTGCCCTTGGTCGGGGTCAACCATCTGGCGGGACATGCGCTGACCCCGCGTCTGACCGATGGCGTGGGTTTTCCCTATCTGATGCTGCTGGTATCTGGCGGACATTGCCAGTTTCTGCGGGTGGACGGGCCAGAGGATTTCACCCGGCTTGGCGGCACCATCGACGATGCGCCGGGCGAAGCCTTCGACAAGATCGCCAAGCTGCTGGGCCTGCCGCAACCCGGCGGCCCCGCCGTCGAGGCCGAAGCGGCGGCGGGCGATCCCGCCCGCTTTACCCTGCCCCGGCCTTTGCTGGATCGTCCCGGCTGCGATCTGTCGTTTTCCGGGCTGAAAACCGCCGCGCTGCGGCTGCGCGACGATCTGACGGCGGCGCAGGGCGGGCTGTATCAGCAGGACCGCCGCGATCTCTGCGCCGCATTTCAGGCCGCCGTGGCGGATGTTCTGGCCGAAAAGACCCGGCGCGCCTTGGCGGAAACGGGGGTGCCGGTGCTGGCCGTGGCGGGGGGCGTTGCCGCCAATCAGGCAATCCGTGCGGCGCTGGAATCCGTGGCGGCGGACGCGGGCGCGCGGTTTCTGGCCCCGCCGTTGGCGCTTTGCACCGACAATGCCGCCATGATCGCCTGGGCCGGGATCGAAGCGTTCCGCGCCGGCCGTCGCGACGACATGACATTGGCCGCCCGGCCCCGCTGGCCGCTGGACAGCCGCGCCGCGCCGATGCTGGGCGCGGGCAAGCGCGGCGCCAAGGCGTGACTCTGCCGCCCGCGCGGCTATAAAGGCGCCATGATGCAGAACCTGCCGCCCGAAACAAAGATCCTGATCCTGAACGCCGCCTGTCTGGCGGTCGCTTATCTGGGGATCTATCCTTCGATGCGGCAGAAAACCCTGATGCGACTGGCGCTGGCCGATCTGGGCGTCACGCTGGCCGCCCTGACCGCCGCCGGGGCGATGTTCGCGGGCAGCGGCACCCGGTTCTGGCTGCTTGGGTTCGAGGTCGGTTGGCTGGCATTTTCGATCGCCACGCTGATGGCCATGGGTTATCCGCTGACGCACTGGTTCATGCGGCGCCACGGTATCGCGCCCGAGGACAAGGCATGAGCGTCGCCGTCATCGGCGCGGGCGCCTTTGGCACCGCACTGGCTGTCGCGCTGGCGGCGCGGGGGCCGGTGGTGCTGTGGGGCCGCCGCGTCGATTGGGGGCGCGAAAACCCGCACCTGCCCGGCGTGACCCTGCCCGCTGCGGTGCAGGTGACCGACCGGCTGGACGAGGCGCTGCGGGATACCGTGCTGCTGGCGCTGCCCGCGCAGGTTCTGGGCGGGTTTCTGGCTGAACATGCGCGCGCGCTGGATGGCCGCTGTCTGGTCAGTTGCGCCAAGGGCATCGACCTGCAACGGCTGACCGGCCCCTCGGCGCTGATCGCTGACGCATGCCCCGACGCCACGCCCGCCGTGCTGACGGGGCCAAGTTTCGCAGCCGACATTGCCCGCAACCTGCCCACCGCGCTGACGCTGGCCTGTGCCGATCCGACGGCGGGCGAAACGTTGCAGCACGACCTGTCCACCCCGGTTCTGCGCCTTTACCGCACCACCGATGT
>JAUNUO010000297.1 GCA_030538135.1 Paracoccus sp. (in: a-proteobacteria) | reverse complement strand
CCAAGGTGTCGGACAAAGAGGTCAGCAAGGAAGATCTGGAAAAGGCCGTCGAGGCGCTGGACACGCTGTGATCCGCGATTGACCGCGACAGGGAAAGCCGCGACCCTCGGGTTGCGGCTTTTTCATTTGGAGGAACCGATGCGCGGGTTTCTTGCGGCCCTCCTCCGGAATAGCTGGCTGCGGAACGTCTGACCAAAAACCCGTCGCCAGTAAATGTGATGCCCGCATGCACAACGGTGAAATCATATACCCGCGCCCATGGCACCCAGATCGAATACCTGGCCACCGATAGCGATGTTCTGACCTGCCACTTCCTGTTTGCCCAAATACGCAGCTTGGGGTAGGGCCGTGCCGCCTTCGCCGCGTTGCGTCCCGTTCGACCCCGCGCTATGGCAACGCGTGAACACATGCGGGGGGCAGTATGGACAAGCCGGTCGGTATCATCATGGGCAGCCAGTCTGACTGGCCGACGATGCGCGAGGCGGCGACCATTCTGGACGAGCTTGGCATCGGGTATGAGGCGCGGATCGTCAGCGCTCACCGCACGCCCGACCGGCTGTGGGAATACGGCAAGACCGCCGTGGATCGCGGCCTCCGCGTCATCATCGCCGGTGCGGGCGGGGCGGCGCATCTGCCCGGCATGATGGCATCGAAAACGCGGGTGCCGGTCATTGGTGTGCCGGTACAGACCAAGGCCCTTTCGGGGGTCGACTCGCTGTATTCCATCGTGCAGATGCCCAAGGGATACCCGGTCGCGACCATGGCCATCGGCGCGGCGGGGGCGGCGAATGCCGGGCTGATGGCGGCGGGGATTCTGGCGATCAGCGACCCGGCGCTGGCGCAGCGGCTGGATGCATGGCGCGCCGCCCTGTCCGATTCCATCCCGCAGGAGCCGTCGGATGACTGAGAGCATCGGTATTCTGGGCGGCGGCCAGCTTGGCCGTATGCTGTCGGTCGCGGCCAGCCGTCTGGGTCTGCGCTGCCATATCTATGAACCCGGCGCCGCACCGGCGGGCGATGTAGCCCATGCGGTGACGACCGCGCCCTATGACGATCACGAGGCGCTGCGCCGCTTTGCCGGGTCGGTCGATGTCGTCACCTATGAATTCGAGAACGTCCCGACCTCGGCCCTCGATCTGATCGAAAGCATCGTGCCGATCCGTCCGAACCGCCGCGCGTTGGCGATCAGTCAGGACCGGCTTACCGAAAAGACCTTTCTGCGCGATCTGGGTCTGCGGGTCGCGCCCTTTGCCGCCGTGGAGGGCGAATCCGATCTGCCCGCCGCGCTGGCGCAGATCGGCGCGCCCTCGATCCTGAAGACGCGGCGCATGGGCTATGACGGCAAGGGGCAGGTGCGGATCACCGATCCGGCGGCCGCAGAATGGACCGGGGCGCCCTCGGTTCTGGAAGGCTTTGTCGATTTCAGCGCCGAGATCAGCGTGATCGTGGCGCGCGGGGCGGATGGGCAGGTGGCGGCCTATGACCCCGGCCTGAACGTCCACCGCGAAGGTATCCTGCGCAGCACCACCGTTCCCTGCGGGTTGCCGGCGCGGGTGACGACCGATGCGGTGCTGATGGCCGGGCGGATCGTCACCGCGCTGGATTATGTCGGCGTCATGGGGGTGGAACTGTTTGTGACGCCCGGCGGGCTGATCGTGAACGAGATCGCGCCGCGGGTGCATAACAGCGGCCATTGGACTCAGGCGGGCTGCGCCGTCGATCAGTTCGAGCAGCATATCCGCGCCGTGGCGGGTCTGCCCTTGGGCGACGGGTCGCGCTATGCCGATGTGGTGATGGAAAACCTGATCGGTGACGATCTGGACCGGGTGCCGGACCTGCTGACCCAGCCGGGGGTGCAGATGCATCTTTATGGCAAGGGCGAGGCCCGGCCCGGCCGCA
>JAUNUO010000296.1 GCA_030538135.1 Paracoccus sp. (in: a-proteobacteria) | reverse complement strand
GCATGGGTTGTGCAGCCCGAAACCCAGCAAATGCTGGCCCGAACCGCACCCCCGTTGCGCCCCGGCAGCAAAGCAACGCCCGCACCCGTTGCGCAACGAAAAACGGCGCGCCCGGATGGACGCGCCGCCAATGCTCAGATGGTCAGATCAGAGGCGCTCGATCGCCAGGGCGATGCCCTGACCGCCGCCGATGCACATGGTGATGATCGCGCGCTTGCCGCCGATCCGCTCAAGCTCATACAGCGCCTTCACGGTCAGGATCGCGCCGGTCGCGCCGATCGGGTGGCCCATGGCGATGGCGCCGCCGTTCGGGTTCACCTTGGCCGCGTCCAGACCCAGTTGCTTGTTCACCGCCAAAGCCTGCGCGGCAAAGGCTTCGTTCGATTCGATCACATCGAAATCGCCGACCGAAAGCCCGGTCTTTTCAAGCAGTTTCGTCACCGCCGGAACCGGGCCGATGCCCATGATCCGCGCCGGAACGCCGGCGACGGCATAGCCCAGCAGCTTGGCCTTGGGCGTCAGCCCCGCCTTTTCCGCCGCCTCGGCACGGGCCAGAACGACCGCCGCCGCACCGTCGTTGATGCCCGAGGCGTTGCCCGCCGTCACCGAGCCGTCCTTCTGGAAGGCCGCGCGCAGCGCGCCCAGTTTTTCCAGCGTGGTGGCCTTGGGATGCTCGTCGGTGTCGAAGACGGTCACGCCCTTGCGCGACTTGATCTCGAACCCGGCGATCTGCTCCTTGAAGCGGCCTTCCTCGATCGCGCGGGCGGTGCGGTTCTGCGATTCCAGCGCGAAAGCGTCCTGATCTTCGCGGCTTACGCCATTCTCGCTCGCGACGTTCTCGGCGGTGATGCCCATGTGACCGGTGCCCATCGGGCAGGTCAGCGCGCCCACCATCATATCATACATGGTGGCATCGCCCATCCGCTGCCCGTGGCGCATCGTGGCCGATGCGTAGGGCGCGCGGCTCATGCTTTCGGCGCCGCCCGCGACGGCGAAATCGGCATCGCCCAGCATCAGCGACTGCGCCGCCGACACGATGGCCTGCGCGCCCGATCCGCACAGCCGGTTGACGTTCATCGCCGGGGTGCCGTCGGGAATCCCGGCTTCCAGCATGGCGGCGCGGGACAGATACATATCGCGCGGTTCGGTGTTGATGACATGGCCAAAGACCACGTTGCCGATCTGGTCGGGCGACACGCCCGCACGTTCCATCGCGGCCTTGGTGACATGGGTCGCCAGTTGAATCGGCGGGATCGCCGCCAGGCTGCCCCCAAAGGTGCCGATGGCCGTGCGCGCGCCCGACAGGATGACGATATCCGACATGAAGTTCCCCCTTCTGAAAAATGCTCCTGCGACCTTAGTGCGAGAACGGAGCGCCGGAAAGCCCTTGCGTCACGCAGGTCAGTCGCCCGACAATCTGCCCATGACCGATGCGCCTGACAACCCGCAAAACCCGCCCCCCCGCATCAAGCTGCGGCTGGATTACGGCCCGGCGCTGACTCTTGGCCCCGGCAAGGCCGATCTGCTGGCCGGGATCGCCGAACTGGGGTCGATCTCGGCCGCCGGGCGGCGCATGGGGATGAGCTACAAGCGCGCCTGGTCGCTGGTCGAGGAAATGAACGCGGGCTTTGCGCAACCTCTGGTGGACAGCGCGCGGGGCGGGGCGGGCGGTGGCGGCGCCATGCTGACCGAAACCGGCGCGCAGGTTCTGGCGCATTTCCGCGCGCTGGAATCGCTGATCGAACAGGCCGGCGCCGACCGGATCGCCGCGATCACCGGCCTGCTGGCCGATATGTCCGCACGGAAATGACGCTTGCCTGCCCGATCCGCGCAGGGTTATGGTCGCCCGGACATATCCAAAGGAGCCAAGATCAAGATGCTGACCCTGACCCGGCGCGCCGTTCTGGCCGCAAC
>JAUNUO010000295.1 GCA_030538135.1 Paracoccus sp. (in: a-proteobacteria) | reverse complement strand
GGGCGTTAACCGTTGCCTAACCGTGCGCGCGCAGCCTGTGTACAGGTTGTGTACAGCCGGTGCATCGGCGGTGCATCGGTTGCACAGTCCGAAATCGCTGCAAATCAACCCCTTGGCCGCCCCGCAACGCGCGCCCCGTTGCGCAACGAAAAACGGCGCCCCCGAAGAGGCGCCGCAAAATCGTTAATAATTCCGGCCCGGATCAGGCCGTCTTGCGGCGGCGCAATGCGGCGAGCGCGCCCATACCGGCCAGCATCAGCCAGGCACCCGCCGGCAGCGGGACTGGGGCGACGGTGGCGGTGACGATCGCCGCATGCAGCGCGGTATTGTCGATATAGGCGCCGTCCGCGTTGTGGCGCAGCAGCGCGGCCAGCCACGGGTCATTGCCGATGACGTGGTCCAGCAGCAGGTCGGAACCGGCACCATGCGCCCACATCAGCGTGTTTTCGTTGGTATGGCCGCCGTGGTGCCACTGAACGCTGGGCAGGACGCCCTGACCGTTGTTTTCGATCAGCTGAAACGGAATCAGGTCCGAATTCGGCCCCATCGGCATCGAGTTGCCGTGGTCGGTCAGGACCAGCAGCATGGTTTCTTCCCAGTTCGACCAAGCTTCGACCCAGTCGTAAGCTGCTTGGACCGAGTGGTTGAAGTCCACCTGCTCCTCGATGATGCGGTCGGTCTGGTTGGCGTGGGCCGCCCAGTCGACGGCGCCGCCCTCGACCATCACGAAGAAGCCTTCTTCGTTCTTGCCCAGGTGGTTCAGCGCGCCCTTGGTCATGGTGGCCAGCGTCGGCACGTCCTGATTATAGGCGATGCCGGACGGGTTGGCGGCATCCGCGCCGAAGACGTCGCCGCTGCGGCCCTGCTGCAAGGTGCTGCCGACCTTGGGGACGCCGATCAGGCGGCCATCGACGGTCAGGCTGCCATTGGCCAGCGCCTCGAAGTCGGCGCGTTCCTGCAGCAGCTTCATCGGCGCGTCCTCGCCCTGCAGCGATTCCCACACCGACTGCGGGATATAGGCGCCGCCGGTACCGGTTTCGTTGGCGTAACGCGGCGCGTCCAGCAGACGGCCCGAATCGTCATAGTTCGGGTTGCCGGCACCCATGATCAGGTCCAGCGTGCCTTCCTCGACCATCTGGCGGGCGATCTCGCCATAGTTGTTGCGGCTGATGTTCTGCGCGCCAAAGCCCGCGGGGGTCGCGTGGCTCAGCGGGACCGAACTGACGACGCCGGTCGAACGGCCCATCGCCTTGAAATCCTGACTGATAAAGCGCAGCGGCTCGCCGAAGTTGTCATAGTCGATGGCGTTGTTATAGGTCTTCTCTCCGGTCGCCAGTGCGGTTGCGGCGGCGGCGCTGTCGGTCACGTCCTGCTTGATATAGTCGTAACCGGCAAAGCTGCCGTTGCCCGTGGGTGTGGTGTCCCAAGCCTTCCGCCAGTCATAGGCGGGCAAGGGCGTGTTGTCATGGGTCGGACGGCTGGAAGTATTCAGCGGGGTGGTCACCATCCCCAGCTTAACGTCGAAATTGTCATAGATCTGCTGGCCCTTGGCGCCATGTTCCCAATAGCTGGCCATGTCCCAAGTGCCCCAAGAGGCACCGTCTGAAATCATCATGATGACATTCTTGACCGTCGCGGCCTGCCCGACGGTGGGCAGCGACAGGGCAATAACGGATACTGCGGCCCAAAGGGCCGGCTTGGTATGCTTGACCATGTTTGTCTCCATTGGGGTTTGGGGTCAGGCGCGATGCTAGGGTCGTTTTACAACGCTCAGATGAAATGAACGCATCAGTTTCGCGACACAGGAGTGTTGCCTTGCCATCCGGCAGGCGCAGTTTTATTCATTTTTGTTATATGACACAGGAGATTCCGATGGACGCCGCAGCCAGCATGTCCGAAATGCGCGATCAGCTTCGTGCCCT
>JAUNUO010000066.1 GCA_030538135.1 Paracoccus sp. (in: a-proteobacteria) | reverse complement strand
GCACAGCCGCCAGATCATCGGCGCGGACAGGCGCAAGCGCGCCGCCATAACGCCCCATCGGCGTGCGGATGTAATCGCAGATGAAGGCGTCGGTCATCGGTTTCCCCAGTGTCATTTCAAACTATCCAGCAGCTTGTTTTTCAATATCTTCCCGCTTGGCGCAGACGGAAGCTCGGTCGCGATGTAGATGCGCGCGGGCCGCTTGTAGGGCGACAGGCGCGCCACGGCATGTTCAACGAGTTCGGCTTCCGTCACGTCGGACAGGTCGGCGACCTGACAGAAGGCAAGCACCTCTTCATTTCCACCCTCGACGGCGCGACCAATGACAGCGGTCTGCAAGACGGCAGGGTGATCGTTTAGCGCCGATTCGACTTCGGGCGGGTAAATGTTGAAGCCGCCCCGGATGATCAGTTCCTTTGCGCGCCCGACGATATGCAGGTTGCCGCTTTCATCTATCCGCCCAAGATCGCCGGTGCAGAGGAAGCCATCTGCATCGAAAACCTCGTTGGTGGCCTGTTCGTTGCGGAAATAGCCGGGCGTCACATGCGGCCCGCGGGTCTGGACCTCGCCCACGCCGTCATCACCGATATTGCGCAGGCGCAGTTCGACACCGGGAAGGGCCGGCCCGACACTGACATCGGCGACGCCTATCGGATTGACGGTCAGCGAAACCCCAGCCGTGGTTTCCGTCATGCCATAACCGTTTTGCAGGGCGATGCCGTAAAAACGCTCGGCCTGACGTTTCCATTCGGGGTCGAGCGGCGCGGCACCCGACGAGATATAGCGCATCCGCCCGCCCGGCACATGGTCCATCCCACGTCTGGCAGCTTCGGCCATGACCAGCGCGTGGATTTGCGGCACCGCCGGCAATACGGTCACACCGGCCTGCAACGCATCGACCACGTCGGGCGCGGAAAAGCGCGCATGCAACCACAGCGTCGCACCGGCGGACAGGCCGCCCACCATCATCGAGGTCAGGCCGAAGACATGCGTCATCGGCAGCACACCGAGGATCAGGTCATCCGGAACCAGACCGCGCATCTCTGCCGAGGTCGTGCCGCCGAAGATCAAGTTAGCGTGGGACAGCATCACACCCTTGGGCGTTCCGGTGGTGCCGGTCGTATAAAGAATGACCGCGATCTGGCCAGCATCGTCCCTTAAGGGTTCGGGTGTCGCGTCCAACGGATCGGCAGAAATCAATAGATCACCAAGCGGCGTGACCCATTCGACGGCACCGGCACACTTGCCATGCGCCTCAGCCGCATCGGAAACATTGCGCAGATAAACGATCAAGCGCGGTCCGCAATGGGTCGCGATGCGGTGCAATTCGTGATTGGTCATGCGTGCATTGATCGGCACGGCGATGGCGTTCAGACTGGATGCCGCCATCACGAGACCGACCAGCGCGGCAGAGTTCTCGGCCAGAACCAGAAGCCGATCACCCGGACGCAGGCCATGATCGGTGAGGTCGGCGGCCATGCTGCGAACGGCGTCCTGCAACACGCCATAGGTATAATCATGCCCATCGCCTTCACGAATGGCCAGATGATCGGGCCGGCTGGCGGCTTGTATGGCCAGCAGGTCATGGATACGGGTCGTCATCCTCTGCTTCTCCTTCAGGCGTCGCCGCCCTTGTCCAGCCCCGGCACGCGTTTGAACACGCCGGTTGCGGTTGCGATCAGGGTGCCGTCGTCGTGAACCAGTTCGGCGGCGATGAATTTCAGGCTACGGCCGCCACCGGCAATGCGGCCCCTCGCGGTTACGCCGCCCGGCTTGCCGGCAGCCAGAAAGTCGGTGTTGAACGAGATGGTCAGGAAGGGCGTCCGCCCCGTTTCATCCACCGTCAGACTGGCGGTTGCGCCGCAGGCATTGTCCAGCAGCATCACCGCGATACCTCCGTGCAATACCCCGTGGCGGTTCAGGTGGCGGTCATCCACGATCAACCGGCAGCGGGCGCAGCGGTCAGGCTGGGCAACGTCGATCGTATAGCCGACCAACCGCTGCGCGCCCGTTTCATCGACGATCAGCGCGGTCATGCCGCCCACAACGCGACAAAGCGTTCCAGATGATGATCGCTGTCACCGAACCGCGCATCGGCGGCGAGCAGACGGCGGACCATCGGGGCAAGCTCATATTCCTCGGTCATGCCGATGCCGCCATGAAGTTGCACGGTTTCCTCGGCCACGCGGCGGGCCACACGACCGACCAGCGATTTCGTCGCCGCGACGTGGCGGTCGCGGTCGTCACCGTCCAGATGTACGGCAAGGTTCCACACCGCCGAGCGCGCCTGTTCGATTTCGGTTACCAGATCGGCCATGCGGTGCTGCAGCGCCTGAAAGCTGCCGATGGGGCGACCGAACTGCTTGCGCGTTTTCAGGTATTCGGTCGTCAGTTCGGACGCCCGCTCCATCACCCCCAGCGCATCGGCACAGATGGCAAGGATTGCAGCGGCGCGCGGGCGGGCCAGCAGATCCAGCCCGCCGATGAGGCGTGCCGGGGTATTCAACAGGCTAACCTCGGCGGCGCGGCCGCCATCCATCAGCGCAAAGCTGCGCATGGTCAGACCTTCGGCACCGGCTTCGACCAGATACAGACCGTCGGTCGCGCTGACGATCAGATGCGTCGCCTGATCGGCACCCGCAACCATGGTCTTTTCGCCCGTCAGACGATCACCTGCGGCGCGGGTTACCACAGTGCCGTCGTAACGCTGACCCGGTTCGTCCAGCGCCACGGCCACGCGGATCGCCCCCGCAGCCGCCTGTTCGGCCAGATCGGCTTCGCCCGCCGCCGCAAGGATGCCCGCGCCCAGCACGACACTGTCCAAAACCGGCGTTACTGCCAGCCCTCGGCCAAGGGTGCGGAACACCATCAGCATATCCGTGCCGGTGCCGCCAAAGCCGCCCTGTTCTTCGGTCAGCAGCGCCGCGCCGGCGCCCAGTTCCATCAGGGCGTCCACATCGCCGCCGCGTTCCAGCGTGCGCGACAGGCTGTCACCCAACATCGTTTGTTCTTCGGAAAAGGTGAATTGCATCTGATCTATCCTTACAGGCCAAGCATCTGCTTGGAGATGATGCCGCGCTGAACTTCGTTGCTGCCGCCATAGATCGACAGCTTGCGGTTGTTCAGATAGGCACGGGTCGCGGCAGCGGCTTCTTCCGGTCCGGGGGCGGCGTCATTGGCGCCATCCACGGCCTCGGACGGGAAGGCCAGCGCCCACGGGCCGACTGCGCGGCGGGTCAGATCATTGATCGCCTGCCGGATCTGCGTGCCCTTCAGCTTCAGCATCGAGCTTTCGACCCCCGGCACCTGCCCTGCGGCGGCCTGCGCCAGCATCCGCAGGTTGGTCGTGGCCATGGCCATCAGCTCGATCTCGACCTCGGCCACGCGCGCCGCAAACAGCGGGTTTTCGATCAGCGGTTTTCCGTTGGCGACCTGCGCGCGGGCGATGCGTTTCAGCGCCGCCATGCCGGCGGTTGCGAAACCGACGCCCGCGATATTGGTGCGTTCATGCGTCAGCAGATATTTTGCGTAGGTCCAGCCTTCGTTTTCGGTGCCGACAAGGTTTTCGACCGGCACACGCACATCGTCAAAAAAGACCTCGTTCACCTCGGGCGTGCCTTCCAGCAACACGATGGGGCGCACGGTGATGCCGGGCGTTTCCATATCCACCAGAAGGAAGCTGATGCCTTCCTGGGGCTTGCCGTCGGTGCGGGTGCGCACAAGGCAGAAGATCCAGTTCGCGTGCTGACCCAGCGTGGTCCAGGTCTTTTGCCCGTTGACCACATAATGGTCACCATCCCGCACTGCCGTCGTCTTGACCGAGGCCAGATCGGATCCCGCGCCGGGCTCGGAATAGCCCTGACACCACCAGTCCTGGCCATTCAGGATGCGCGGCAGAAATTTGTCCTGCTGTTCCTTACTGCCGAATTTCTGCAAGACCGGGCCAAGCATCGCGATACCAAAGGGCAGGATGCGGGGCGCGTGGACCATCGCGGATTCCTCGTCGAAGATATGACGCTGGATCGCGGTCCAGCCGGCGCCGGCGAATTCCTTGGGCCAGTTACCGGCCAGCCAGCCGCGTTCGTTCAGAATGGCGTGCCATTCCTCGATTTCGGCCTTGCTCAGTTCCTTTTGCAGCCGCACTTTTTCGGATAGACGTTCCGGCAGGCGGTCGGCCAGAAACTGGCGGACATCAGCCCGGAACTGCTGATCCTCGGGCGAGAAGTTGGTGTCCATTGGGTTCTCCTCAGAAGATTTCGATCAGACCGGCGGCCCCTTGGCCGCCGCCGACGCACATGGTGACGACGCCCCATCTGGCGCCACGACGCCGCCCCTCCAGCAGGAGATGACCCGCCATGCGGGCGCCGGTCATTCCATAGGGGTGGCCGATGGCAATCGAGCCGCCATTGACGTTCAGTTTTTCGGGGTCGATCCCCAGACGGTCACGGCAATACAGAACCTGGCTGGCGAAGGCCTCGTTCAGTTCCCACAGGTCGATATCGTCGATGGACAGTCCGGCCCGTTCCAGCAGGCGCGGGATGGCAAAGACGGGGCCGATGCCCATTTCGTCAGGCTCGCACCCGGCAATCGCGTAGCCGCGGAATGCGCCGAGCGGCGTCACGCCCTGCTGCGCGGCCAGATCGCCGTTCATCATCACCAGCGCGGCGGCACCATCGGACAACTGGCTGGCATTGCCCGCCGTGATGAACTTGTCCGCGCCCTTGACCGGAGCCAGCCCCGCCAGCCCCTCATAAGTGGTCGAGGGCCGGTTGCATTCGTCCGCTGCGAAGGACACGGTTTCCTGACGGATTTCACCCGTCGCCTTGTCGGTGACGGCACGGGTGACGGTCATCGGCACGATTTCATCGTCGAACAGCCCCGCCTGTTGGGCGGCGGCGATGCGCTGTTGCGAACGCAGCGCATATTCGTCCTGCGCCTGACGCGTAATGTTGTAACGCTGCGCCACGATGTCGGCGGTCTCGATCATCGGCAGATAAAGGTCGGGAGCGTTGGCCTCGATCCAGGCTTCGCGCGAATGGCGGGGCGTCGGCTGGTTCACGCTGATGCTCTCGACGCCACCGGCCAGAACGGCCTGCGCGCCTTCGGCCCTGACCATATGGCTGGCTACCGCCAGCGCTTGCAGGCCGGATGCGCAGAAGCGGTTGACCGTGGCACCCGCAATCGACACCGGCAGTCCCGCGCGCAGCACGATCTGGCGCGCAATATTGCCGCCGGTGACGTGTTCCGGGTAACCCGTGCCCCAGATCGAATCCTCGATCAGGGCCGGGTCGATGCCGGCGCGCTCCACCGCGATGCCCGCAACATGACCGCCCATGGTTGCGCCATGGGTCAGGTTCAGGCTGCCGCGCCCGGCCTTGCCGATGCCCGTGCGGGCGGTCGAGACGATAACGGCGTCGGTCATTTCTTGCCTCCGTTCAGATCGGCGAACTTGCCGCCCGTGTCCGCCAGCCGTTCCAGGAGGGGGGACAATTGCCATGCATAGGCGTCAGCCTTGGCATATTCGCGGATATTGGCGACGATACGATCCAGCCCATAGGCATCGGCCCAATGCATTGGGCCGCCCTTGTGGCGCGGAAAGCCGTAGCCATGCAGCAGCACCGCGTCGATGTCGGAAGGTTTCGCAGCGATCTGTTCATCCAGAATTCTGGCGGATTCATTCACCATGGCGGCCATGTAACGGTCGCGGATTTCGTCGTCGGTGAACTCGCGCGGGGTCACGCCCAGTTCGGCGCGAACCTCGGCCACCATCGGCTCCAGTTCGGGGTCGGGGCGGCCTTTGGGGGACTGGTCGTCATAGATATAATCGCCCCGGCCCGTCTTGCGGCCCAGACGGCCCGCTTCGGCCAGACGGTCGGCAAAGACCGGGACACGTTCGCGCGGATCACGGGTCGCCGCCTTGCGCTGGCGCGTGGCATAGCCGATATCCAGCCCGGCCAGATCACCGACCTGATACGGCCCCATCGGAAAGCCAAAGCCTGTCACGGCACGGTCCACCTGATAGGGGCTGGCTCCGTCAAGAATGGCATAATCGGCCGCAGTGCGATAGGCTGACAGGATTCGGTTGCCGATAAAGCCCTCGCAGACGCCGGACGGCACCGCGATCTTGCCCATCTTCTTAGCCAGCGCAAAGGCCGTGGCCAGCACATCCTGCGCGGTGGCGTCCGCGATGATGATTTCCAGCAGCCGCATAACGTTAGCGGGCGAAAAGAAATGCAGACCGATCACATCCGCCGGGCGGGAGGTCGCCTGCGCGATCTGGTTCACGTCAAGGTACGAAGTGTTCGTGGCCAGCACCGCACCCGGCCGGCAGACCCGATCCAGTTCGCGGAAAACGTCCTGCTTAACCTCCATGTTCTCGAATACGGCCTCGATCACCAGATCGACATCGGACAGGGCGGCATAATCGGTCGCCGTACGGAAACGATGGGTCATCATCGCGTCGCGGTCGGCCTGCGCCAGCTTACCGCGCTTGACGGCGCCGTCCTGCATCTTGCCGATGGCTGCAGCGGCCTTGTCAGCAGCGGCCTGATCGCGTTCGATCAGGGTAACATCCAGCCCCGCGTTCAGCGCGGATGCGGCAATGCCCTGCCCCATCGTGCCGCCGCCGATGATGCCCACGCGGTCGAACTTGCGCGGCGTGACGCCTGCGGGCACCGTGCCGGATGCGCGTTCGGCAAAGAACGCATGGATCAGCGCGGCGCGTTCGGGCGTCCGCATCAGGTCCATGAACGCCTTGCGTTCGTGTTTCATCCCCTCTGCAAACGGCATGGTCAGACCTTCGATCATGGCTTCCAGCGCGCGGGGTTGGGCGACCTGACCACGGGCGGCATTCCTGACCTTGGCCCGCAGTGCGTCAAGCGCGGCCGTATCGATGGTCGGCACGGGCAGTTCAGACAGGCGGCGCGGCGCGCGGGTCAGCCACTGACGCGCCTCGGCGGTGCCGACGCCGCGTGCATCGCCATCGGCCACCGCGTCAAGGATCCCCATCGCCACCGCCTCGTCCGCGCCGAGCTGACGACCCGAGGTGATAACCTCGGCGGCCTTTTCCACGCCGATAGCGCGCGGCAGGCGCTGCGTTCCGCCTGCGCCGGGCATGAGGCCCAACGTCACTTCGGGCAGGCCGACCTTGGTGCCGGCGACGGCGACGCGGGCATGGGCGCCCAGGGCAACCTCTAGCCCGCCGCCAAGAACCGTGCCGTGCAGTGCCGCGACGATGGGCTTGGCGCTGGATTCAATCGCGTCGATGACATCGGGCAGGAACGGCTCGACCGGCGGTTTGCCGAATTCGGAAATATCCGCCCCCGCAATGAAGGTGCGGCCTTCACAATACAGCACCGCAACCTGAGCCGCGTCGGCGGTAAAGGCGGCGACCGCATCGGCCAGCCCCTTACGCACTGCCGCCGACAACGCATTCACCGGCGGGTTGTTGACGATGATATAGCCGATTTCACCGGCTGGTTCATAGGTGACAACGGTCACGTCCATACCTCCATATCGGCCTGACTTGGCGCATGGCCAGTCAGACGCTCCAGACTGTTTACGGCCGCCCGCAGACGCGGCCCGACGGTGTCAAGTATATGTCCCACGCTGGCATCGGCGGGCAGCGCGCCGCAGGTGAACACGACGGGTTCGTTCAATTCCGCCGGTCGGAACGGGACCGAGACCGACAGATAGGTTGTGGTGCGCTCGCCCGTGGTGAAGTTGGTGACATAGCCCTGCTGCTGCAGTTCCTGCTGCGCGGCAAGACGTTCGTCATGCGGAAAGCCGGTGCTACCGATACTGTCGATCTGGGCCTGAACCTGCGCATATTCGGCATCCGTCAGCGCCGCGGCGAAGGCCCGCGACGATGATCGCCTGCTGGGGGGCAGCCGGTGGCCGACCTCCATCCACATGGAATGAAGGTGCAGCGGCCGCCATGTGCGCACGACTATCAGCCGGTCGATATCGCGCACCGCCAGAACCGCCAGCGTGCCGGTCTGGTTGGCCAGATCTGCCATCAGTTCCTCTGCGGGGCTCATGAAGGCCATCGAACCCGCCGCAACATGACCCACCGCAACCAGCGTCGGGCCGGGCCGGAACCTTTCGTCGCGCACCGACTGGGTCAGGTAGCCCAACTGGCACAGCGTCCAGGTCAGACGCGAGACGGTGGATTTCGGCAGTCCGGTGCGCGCCGCCAGTTCGGCGTTGCTCAGACCGTCATCGATCGAACGGATGCTGCGCAGCACAGACAGGCCGCGCGCCAAGGTGGTTGCAAAGCGGGGGTCGGTTTCGCCAGTCATATCAAAGCCCATTTGGAAGAAGCGTCGAAATGATCGGGAATATCACCAGCAAGGCAAGCACAACCATGTCCATTGCCAGAAAGCGCAGCACACCCATGAAGATTTCATCCACCTTGATGCCGCGTCCGACGACCGATCCGATGACGAACACGTTCAGGCCGACAGGTGGGGTAATCAGTCCGATTTCCAGCAACTTGACAACGATGACCCCGAACCAGATCAGGTCCATGCCCATATTGTCGATCATCGGAATGACAAACGGCAGTGTCAGCACGATGATACCGATCGGGTCCAGAAACATGCCCAAGAGCAGATACAGCACCACGATAGCCAGCATGAGGGTGATGTGCGACAGTTCCATCCCCGCGACCCATTGCGAGACGGCTGATGCCGACCCCGTCAGTGCCACGAAGGACACGAAGATCTTGGCGCAGGCCGCGATCAGGAAGATCGCCGAGGTCTGTACAAGGCTTTCGCGCACAGCGATCCACATCGTGCTGAGGTTCAGCGTGCGCTGAGCAAAGCCGATCAGGGTGGTCAGCACGACGCTGATCGCTGCGGCCTCGGTCGCGGTGAAGATGCCGCCATAGATGCCGCCGATGATGACCGCGAACAGCAGCATCGCCGGCCATGCCGAAATCGCCGCCCGCAGACGTGCGCCCTTGGGCATCGGCGTCGGGTCGATCGGCGCCGCCGCCGGATCGCGCGAGGCCCACCACATGATGACGGCGACATATCCAGCCAAGGTCAGCAGACCCGGCAGGATGCCCGCCAGAAACAGTTTGCTGATCGAGGTTTCGGTAAAGATGCCATACAGGATGAACAAGACCGATGGCGGGATCAGCGATCCCAGCGTGCCGCCCGCCGCAACCGAACCCGTCGCCAGCCGCGGGTTATAGCCAAGGCGCAGCATTTCCGGCACGCAGATGCGCCCCATCGTCGAAGCGCAGGCAATCGACGACCCGGAAATCGCGGAAAATCCCGCACAGCCCATGACCGAGGCCACACCGACGCCGCCCGGCATCCGCCGCAGCCAGACATTGGCCGCGTCATAGATGCGCGTCGTGATGCCCGCGTGATAAGCGATGTTGCCCAGCGCCACGAATAGCGGGATCATTGACAGGTCATAGCTGTGGATCAGTTCGAAGAAACTGTTGACGACCATCGAGCTGGTCGGATTGATGGCGCGTTCCGGCATCCAGTTGCCGCCGCGTGTCGCATAGACAAGGAACGTCCCCACGGTCGCGACGCCGGCCAGCACGAAGGCAATGGGCACACGTAAGGCAAGCAGAAGGATGACGAAGCCGAAGGCATAGATGCCGATGGTAGATGCGTCCATATTACAGGGCCTCTTCTTCGGTATGGCTACGGACAGCAACAGTGCCGGTGCGGCGCAGTTCGATGAAATCCTCGATGGCGACCATGACCAGACGGATGGACATGACGATCAGCCCGACCAGAAAGACCAGCTTCATCGGCCAGCGCTTGATGCCCAGAAGGCCGTCGTAGAACTCGCCCGAGTTCCAGGACGAGGCAAAGCTGCGATAGCTGGCATAGATCAGAGGCAGCATCGCCAGCAGGGCGATCATCCAGCCGAACACGATCAATGTGCCGCGCACACCCGGCGACATGCGGTCGGTCACGAAGGTTACAGCGATATGGGCGCGGTTGGCGGTGGCGGCGGCCAGCGGCAGCACAATAGTCGGGATCATCAGTTCGCGCACGATCACGACCACGTCGGGCAGCGCCCAACCAAAGATCTGGCGCCCGATCACGGAAACCGTGATGACCAGCGCCAGCGCAATGGCGGATACGACCGCCAGCTCCAGCATGATGCGTTCGATGGCCTTCATGGCCGCTCCTCCTGTGTGATGGGAAAAGGCGCCGATCCTCCTCGGCGCCTGTCAGGTCAGTTCGCGGCCCAGGGATAGCCCTGTTCGTCGCGCTGCTTGGTGTATTGGGCGATCAGCTCGATATAGCGATCAACCAGAGCCTGACCGTCCAGACCAGCGGCGTCGGCGCGGGTAATCCAGTCCTGAATATAGGGCGCGCCCACCTCGCCGATACGGGTGCGGTCGGCGTCGGACAGCTTGTGGATGGGCTTACCCTGATTGACCAGGATCTGAACCGAAGCCTTGTTTTCTGCGTCCAGAATCCGACCGAACTCATCCGCCAGCCCCTTGCCTGCGGTCATCACCACATCCTGCTGTTCCGGCGTCAGGCTGTCAAAGGTCTGCTTGTTCATCAGGATGCCAAGCGCACCGATCTGGCCGTAATCCATCTCGGTATAGCTGCCGAAAACCTCGTCGAATTTCAGCGCCTTGACAAGATATGGATAGGTCTGCGTGCAGTCTATGACGCCAGTTTCCAGACCCTGATAAGCCTCGTACACGGTCATATCGACAGGGGTGGCGCCCAGATCGTGGAACACCTTTCCATAGACGCCAACGCCGCGGACTTTCAGCCCCTTCAGATCGTCCAGCGACTTGATTTCCTTGCTTTTGCAGCCCACCTGCACGGCCGAGGTAGTATAGGTTCCGACATAGACCAGATTCATCCTAGCCAGATTGTCGATAACCTTTTCATCGGTGCGCATGATATCGTCAATGGCGCGCATCCCGACCCACGGGTCGGGGTTCGGAATCGGCAGGTCTGCCAGACTGTAGGCGATCATATCCTGCGGGAAATAAACGCCAATGACGCTGCCCATGTCGGCGACGCCATCGCGGATCGACTGCACCGCCACCTTTTCGGAAAACAGCGCCCCGCCCCAGTTCACGTCGATTTTCAGATCGCCGCCGGAAAGGCGTTCAACCTCGTTGACCAACCAGTTGGTGGCTTCGGCACGAACGCCGCGGTTCGGGCCTGCCTCGCCATAAAACAGCGTTGTCTGCGCCGCAGCGCTCGACGCGCTCAGCATGACCGTTACGGCGACCGTCGAGAATAGGTGATTCATGATGCTCCTCCTTGATGGACCATCAATTAACACATCGTTCCAATATATGGAACTATGTTTTATCTATCGGCACAATTTTTTTCCTTTAGGATGAGGATCAGGGAATCATCCGGGGATTACGATGCCTTCGAGTCGTCGCAACATCATCGCGTCCTGCGCCATGTCGCTGGTCATCCTGTCCTCTGTGGGCGATATTTTCCTTGACGCCCCCTCGCTTATCCTGGCGGGCAGCGCCGCCTTGGTGGTTTATTTCATGTTATGCTGGCGGCAGTTCACCGGCGCGGCCTGGATGACGATGAGCCTTTGTGTTGGATTGCTCGTTCTTGTGCTGATTGGTGGCATCTCGGCCGACGCTTTGCTGGGCGGCATGTCGCGCATGCTGTTTCTCGCCGCACTGCTGGCGGTGATGGGCTTTCTGCGAACCGCGGCAAGTTCCGATCCACAGATCACCCTTGCGGGCCACTATCTGACCGGGCAACCGCCGGGCCGCCGCTATTTCGCCCTGAGCTTTGGCGGGCAGTTCCTTGGGATGCTGATCAACTTCGGCGGCCTGGCGATCCTGCTGGAAATGACCAAGCAGTCGATCAAAGTACAACGAGGACGGCTGTCCGACAACATTCTTGAATGGCGGCTACGGCGCATGACCACCGCCAGTCTGCGGGGATTTTCGCTGTTGCCTTTTTGGTCCCCGATCGGGGTGGGCGTGAATGCCCTGCTTCTGGCAATGCCGGGGTTGCGATATGTCGATCTGATCGCCGGAGGGCTGGCAGGATGCGCGCTGCTGACACTGTGGGGGTGGCTTCTGGATCGAAGGACAGCACCCAAGACGCCGCTCCCGGCGGCCGGCCCCCCACAAAGCGCCGCCCCTTTGCTGACCCTTGTCGCGCATATCCTGTTGCTGGGATTGTCGATTGCCGTGGTCAAGACAATCAGCGGGGCGCCATTTCAATCGGCGCTCCTCATCTCGATCCCGCTCTACAGCATCGCCTGGGCGATATGGGCGCAGCGTCCTCTTTCACGACCCCGGCATGCAGCGGGTCGCGTGCTGACGACGTCTTTCCACCGATTCCCGTTTGCGGCGGCCGAGATCGGTGTTTTCGCGTCAGCCGGACTGCTGTCAGTGCTTGCCCTGCAGATCGTACCGACCGATGCGGTGCAATCCACATTGCTGATCCTCAAAGAACCGTGGCTTTTGATCGTGGCCCTGAACGTGACCGTTTTTTTCCTGGCCACAATCGGCGTCAATCCGATCATCACGGCGTCGGTGCTTGCGACGCTGGTCGCGCAAGCCGATATTCCGGGCCTCGGAAATGTGCCCGTCGCGCTGGCTCTTGCGGGAGCGTGGAGCACGGTAATGGGCTTTACACCCGCCGTCACCACCGTCGCCTTTGCCGGTGCGATCATTGACCGTCCGGCAAGGCTAGTCGGTTTGCGCTGGAACGGCGTTTACTGCCTGTCCGCTTTTGCGCTGTGGACAGCCATAATCGCGGCATGGGTCGCGTTCACATCCTAGACATCCACTGTTCGGATCCACAAAAACCCCCAGACGCGATCGGGAGTGACTTGGCCGACTTTCGCACCATCCGGCTCAGCACTCCATTGCAAACCGGATATCCTTAACGCGACCGACCATGGCTAGCGCCACAAGAAAAGGCGCCGCTGTGTTCCGGTAAGCGTATCTCATCAGTGGTGATGTCCCTGCTGCTGGGTGTGAATCAAAAGACCGCCTGAAGTGAAGGCCCATCCACGAAGTGGTGAATGCCCCACCACCACCACCACCACCACCGCTGCACCCTATAGGGGGGCGCCGCAGTGGTGCATGTGGTGCAGCGCATTTGGTTTGGAAGCATTCTGCGGGGCCTTGCGGGGCCTTTGCGGGACCGTGGCAAGGCAAGGTGGTGCATTGATCCTGTCGCATCATGGCCGTTGGTCCATCATCGAACCCGTCACATTTCACCAGGCGGATGCACGGCACAGCCTTGCGGTGTTTATCCTTGCCTTCAAATTCTTCGATGATGCCGCGCGACTTCCAATCCTTGATAATCCGCTTCACCGCTTCCTTGTCGTCATCGGCATCAAGGCAGATGATCGGCGCGACCACATGACCAACCCATTCCTTTGATTGCTCACTGGCGCGATAGTCCTTGCCGTCGATAGCGACCAAGGCTTCCTTCATCTGTTCCTCTGTGTAGAGGTCAGACACGGGCTGGAGCGTCCATGCCACGGCAACCCCGACTCCGTCTTCGTGCCGTTCATCCGTGCCGTTGCCCAGCCAGACGTTGACCAGGTGCATCCAGCGGGCATTTTCAGCCGGTGCCAAGTTGTTCTTGCCGCTGTCGATGCGCACATAAGACCGGCGATCAGCTTGATTGATACCCAGCCGTTTAGCATCCTCTTTAGACATAACATTAAGAACGCGACCGGCGCGCACCGCACCCGTAATTGCCGAAGCCCCGCGCATGGAGTCCATGTCGGCATCGGTGCCGTTCAGCTTGCGGGTATGGTGGACAAGATCAATTGCACAGTTTGCATCATTCGCGATCTTGGCGAATTGCTTAACCACCATATCCATCGCGCCGTTATCGTTTTCAGGAACGCCATGCGTCGAGATAAACGGATCGAGAATTAGAACGTCGACCTTATTTGCAATAAGCGCCGCCGTCAGTTGCTCAACAGCGGGTTTTGCAATTTTAGAACCGCTGCGATCAGCGGTGGCGATTTTAATGGGCAGATCGCAACCGCTGTCGACCATCAGCCTGTCGCCAAGATCGGCTTGGGTAATGCCATAATGCAAACATCTGGCGGTGATGCGGCGGATTAATTCGTCTTGGGGTCTTCGCCATTCCAAATCCAGACACGAAGTTTTCCGAATGGCTTAACGCCAACAATGTCTTTTCCAGTCGCCATCGCAATTGCATCAGCAATGGTCAGGGACGATTTACCGATGCCCGGTTGCGCGACCGTGGCACTGGCAAATTTTCGGATCAGGTGCTTCCCGTAAACCCATTCACGCGGCGCGATAGAACGCGGGTCGCCAAGCTGGAACGGGGTCGGTGCGATAGTCTTGGCCGGTTCGAGGCTGAAAGGGTCAGCAGCGGCACTCCAGTCTGCCGCTTGGATCAGCGTTGCCGCTGTGACAAGGTTCTTTGAACCCTTGAACGATTTCCAGACGCGCCAGGAATCTTTAGGGTCGAATTTCGGCGATGCCTTCGACCATTCGCACCACAGATCAAAGCCCCGCTCAGCACCTTCAAACTGATGATGCAGGGCCGCGCCAACTGTCAGCCAATTGTGGCGATCCTCAACCCAGTCATCAGGAAGCCCGGCAATTATTTCTTTGATCTGTTCGGGCGTCAGGTCCAGCGGTGCCGCCTCAACGATAGCCAACAGGTCATCGTCCGGTTCGGGTGCGATCAAGAGGTCTGAAAGGTCGGTCGAAGATTTAACGGGCTTGGACTGCGGCCCGGTCGGAATAATGCCCGTCACCCGGTCCAGCGGCTGCCCTTCTATCAGATGCGATTCAATCGGGCTGCCGGTCACGGTGCCAAAATAGAAGGACTGCGACGGGGTAAAGGACCCGGCTGCCAGGATGCCGCCCAGCGCACCGTTCAGCCTTGCGCAGAGTTCGTGCCTGTCGGATTTGCCGGTGGACTGGCTGAGCGGTGCCAAGACGCGCCAGCGCGGCGCATCGGGGCTGTGGCTTGGCGTGGTGTAGATCAGCGCCGCGATGCCCGCCTTGCGCAGCAGATCGGCTGCCCGAGCCGGTGCGACGTTGCCCGCGTCGTAATCACCTTCGATCCCCGTCACGCTCAGCATGTTGGAGTCGTGTCGCAGGCTGCCGTGGACAGTCGGCACATCGCCAGGTGGCCAACTTGACCAGCGGCAGGGCTGCCTTGCTGCCCGCCGTGGTGCGAGTCACCCGGTCATGAAGCTGGCGAAGGGTCAGATGATTCGCTTCGACGCTGCGGGCTTGGACATTCTGGAACATCGAAACGGCCAACGGCACATCGCAACCGTCCATTTGGGAAATTTTCCCTGCCGCGATATTGTCGAGGGGCGCAGGCGCGTCACCCAAGATGAAAAGATCGGAAAGATCGGTTTCGCAGTCATGAGAAAGTGCTTGCCCGATGCGGGCGGATTCGTTATTATCGAAGGACATTCAGAAGCTATCCTATCTTGAAAACCGCTGCGGGGCCAACCGTGGCGGTTTTTGCGTTTGCATTAACG
>JAUNUO010000294.1 GCA_030538135.1 Paracoccus sp. (in: a-proteobacteria) | reverse complement strand
GCCAGAACATCCAGTTCAACTGGCCGAAACTGGTCGATGTGCCGGATATGCTGGACGCCTTGGCCTCGGTCGGGATGCACGCCATCCAGACCTCGGGCAACACGATCCGCAACACCACGACCGATGTATTCGCCGGTGCCGCCGCCGACGAGATCGAGGACCCGCGCCCCTGGGCCGAGCTGATCCGCATGTGGTCCACCGACCATGCCGAATTTCAGTTCCTGCCGCGCAAGTTCAAGATCGCCATTTCGGCCGGGGCCGAGGATCGCGCGCTGGTCGCCGCCCATGACATCGGGCTGCGCATCGTGCGGCAGAATGGCGAGACCGGCTTTCAGGTCTGGGTCGGCGGCGGTCTGGGCCGGACACCGATGCTGGGTCAGGTCATCCGCGAGTTTCTGCCCGCCGAGGATCTGCTGCCCTATCTCGAAGCGATCATCGCCACCTATAATCTGTCGGGGCGGCGCGACAACAAATACAAGGCGCGCATCAAAATCACCGTTGCCGAACGGGGCATCGACACGTTCCGCGCCGAAACCGAGACCGAATTCGCATCCCGCCGCCGGGCCTTTTCCGGCGCCGACCGGCAGGCGCTGGACGGTTTCCGCGCCCGCTTTGCCGCGCCCGAGTTCCGCGATGCGCCGTTTGCGGAATATGACGCCGCCCGCGCCGCGCGCCCCGGCTTCCGGTCCTGGACCGATACCAACCTGCACCCGCATCGCGTGCCGGGCTATGCCTCGGTCGTCGCGACGCTGAAGGCCCCGGGGGCGACTCCGGGCGATGCCACCAGCGATCAGATGCGGCTGATCGCCACGCTGGCCGAACGGTTCGGCCACGGCGACATCCGCATCAGCCACGATCAGAACGTGGTGTTGCCGCATGTCCACAAATCCGACCTTGAGGCCGTCTATGACGCTCTGCTGGCCGCCGGACTGGCCACCGCCAACGCCGGGCTGACCAGCGACATCATCGCCTGCCCCGGCATGGATTACTGCACGCTGGCCACCGCCCGCTCGATCCCGATCGCACAGGACATCGCCGACCATTTCCGCGCGCAGGGGCTTGAGGATGAGATCGGCAAGATGAAAATCCGCATCTCGGGCTGCATCAACGCCTGCGGGCATCACCATTTGGGCCATATCGGCATTCTGGGGCTGGATCGCGCCGGGGTCGAGAATTACCAGATCACCCTTGGCGGCGACGGGACCGAAATTCCGGCCATCGGCGAACGCGCCGGCGCCGGTTTCCCGCATGACGAGGTTGTGCCTGCCATCGACCGGCTGCTGCGCGCCTATCTGGACCTGCGCCAGTCGCCCGAGGAACGCTTCATCGACGCCTATCGCCGCCTTGGCGCCGCGCCGTTCAAGGCCGCGCTTTACCCCGAGCCGGCCCATGCTTGACGAACCCTTGCAAGGACGCGCTGCACGCCTGAACGACCGCTATCGCCACCATGCGGCGGTCGAGGTGCTGCGCCGCGCCGTGAACGACCCCGATCTGGGGCGGGTCACGCTGGTGTCGTCGTTCGGGGCGGAATCGGTGGTGCTGCTGCATATGGTCAGCATTACCGCGCCGGGCCTGCCGGTGCTGTTCATCGACACGCAGATGCTGTTCCCCGAAACGCTGGACTATCAGGCTGAGGTCGCGACGAAACTTGGTTTGACCAATGTGCAGGTGGTGCGTGCCACGGATGCTGAAATCGCCCGCGACGATCCCGACAACAGCCTGCACCGGTTCAGCACCGATGCCTGCTGCGACCTGCGCAAGACCATGCCGCTGGAACGCGAGTTGTCAAAGTTCGATGCGTGGATCACCGGGCGCAAACGCTTTCAGGGTGGCGAAAGGACAGAACTGGAATTTTTCGAACCCGAGCCGCCGACCCGGCTGCGCATCAACCCGCTGGCACATTGGCGGTCGGAGGATGTGCAGGATTACATGATCGAGAACCGCCTGCCCCGGCATCCGCTGGTGGC
>JAUNUO010000293.1 GCA_030538135.1 Paracoccus sp. (in: a-proteobacteria) | reverse complement strand
AGGCATCCTGCACGACCTCTTCTGCTTCGGCATCACTGGGCATCAACCCGCGCGCAATGTGAAACAGCCGGGCATTCAGACGGCGGACCAGTTCACGCACCGCGGTCTGGTCGTGTTGGCGGGCGGCCTCGACCAGCGCGGCCTCGGTCTGGTCGCTGATGGCGGGACGGTCGTTCGGCGCGGCTCCGGTCATGGCTGACCCCCTGTTTCCGGCATGACGGCGCCGGCGTCCAGAATGCGTTCGACAGACGGAAACATGGCAAGGGCGGGGCCGGGCAGATCGCCCTTGCCCGTGACCGGACCCTGCCAGCCGCCATCCTGCGGCGTTCCGAGGACGATGCGGGCGATCATGCCGGCCATCTCATGCGGCTGGCAATAGATATCATAGACGCCGGGCGCGGTCAGCGTGACCGAGTATTCCTCGCCCGGCAGCAGCAGGCCGCTGTCCCAAGGTTCTGCCGCAGGCGGGATGCGCAGGGGGCGGTCAAGGATATCGGGGTGATAGGTCGTCGCGGTATGGCTGTTTCCATCGTCGCGATTGACAAAGCGGACGGTCGCGCCCGGTGCAACCGCCAGTCCGATCGGCGCGAACCAGACCCTTTCGCCGCGGGGGCTGCCCCGCATTTCGATCAGCGCGGCTTGGGCCGCACCGACCCCGCGCAGAGCGGCAGCAAGCGCAAGCGCGAAGGCCGCGCAACCCGTCAGGACCGTCCGCCTGTCCATGTCATTCGGCCAGCCGCGTCTTGGCATCCGCATCGTGGTAAAGCACGACATGCGCATGCGGCACCTCGACCCCCGGATGCCCGGCGTTGTAATAGATATCGGTCGAGGTAACGGTCTGCGCGCCCACCCCCAGATCGTCATGGGCCGTTCCGCCAGCCAGGGCCTCCAGCGGGATCATGTAGATCGTGGCCGACAGCCTGCCGTCGCGATCATAGCCCAGAAACGGACCCGCCGGCAGCGTCGCGGGATCGACATACAGCGTGCCAAGACCGGGCAGGAAATCGGGCAGCGTCACCAGTTCGCTGACCTTGGCAAAGGGCGCGTCAGGCGGCGCGGTATCGGCCGCCTGCGCGACGGCAGCGGCGGGCAGCGCGACAACCGCCGCCGAAATCAGCAGCGATGAGATGGATCGGAACACGGCAGTGCCTCCTTCTGGTTCGGGCCGGATCGTCCGGTCTTGTGCTATTGGATGCAGGACAGGCGGAAACGTTCACGGTTCTGAAAGTTTTTTCGCATGCCTGCCTTTTTTTCGTCCGCGCGAACGGACCGGTCGCCCTCAGCTGCCCTCCATTTCCTCCAGCACGGCCAAGGTTTTGTTTGAATGGGCATAGGCCGCCCCCGCGCGCATCTCGGCCGCGACCCAGATCGCTTCCATGATCTGTTCGTCGGTTGCGCCCGCGCGTTTGGCGCCTTTGGTATGGCCTTCGATGCACCAGGGACACTGGGTCACATGCGCCACGGCCACGGCGATCAACTGCTTGGTGCGCTTGTCCAGCGCGCCGTCCGCAAAAACCGCCTTCGACAAGGCGATAAAGGCATCGTCGATTGCGGGGGCCAGTGCGTGGCGGCGGTCGGCCAGCGCCTTGCTGGCCTTGGGCAGGGTGATGTCGGTCATGGCTCTTTCTCCTTCTTCTGTCGGCGTCAGTCGCGCCAATAGTCGTTTGCGGCCGCCACCGTCGCAAACCACGCGGCTGCGACGCCCGACACATCAATCAGGTCGCCTGCATCCGTCGCATAGACGGGCCTTTGCGCCTTCAGCACCTCGACGTCCGGCTGCGTGGTCTTGACCGCACGCCGCGCCAGAGTAATCGACAGGTCGAAACCCTGTTGCGGCGTTTCGGTAATCAACGTTTCAAGCCAAGGCACTTCGGTCTGGGCATCCTGGGCAAGGCCCATCATGGGCAGCAGGATGATCGCCGCAGCAAGGAATGGATATCGTGACATCTGATTCACCTCCGGGATTT
>JAUNUO010000292.1 GCA_030538135.1 Paracoccus sp. (in: a-proteobacteria) | reverse complement strand
ATCGGCGCGGGCGCGTCGTCAGCCGCTGGATCTGGACCTGCCCGAACGCCGGATCCAGCGGCTGACCGAGGAGTTCATGGTGCTGGCGAACGTGGCCGCCGCCGAGGAACTGACGAAACGCCAGCGTCCGTTGCTGTTCCGCGTCCATGAGGAACCAAGCCCGGTGAAACTGGACGCGCTGCGTGAAGTGGCGCAGGCATCGGGATTCGTGCTGGCCAAGGGGCAGGTGCTTCAGACCAGCCATCTGAACCGGCTTCTGGCGCAGGCCGAGGGGACCGATTTCGACGAACTCATCAATATCAGCACCCTGCGATCCATGACGCAGGCGTATTATGCGCCGGAAAATTTCGGCCATTTCGGGCTGGCGCTGACGCATTACGCGCATTTCACCTCGCCGATCCGGCGCTATTCCGACCTGATCGTGCACCGGGCGCTGATTACGGCGCATGGCTGGGGCGATGACGGGCTGTCGGGCGGCGATACCGAACGCCTGTCCGAGACCGCCGAGCATATCAGCGCCACCGAACGCCGCAGCATGGAGGCCGAGCGCGACACCACCGACCGTTATCTGGCCGCCTATCTGGCCGACCGCGTGGGAACCGAGTTGACCGGCCGGATCAGCGGTGTCCAGCGTTTCGGCGCTTTCGTGAAACTGGATGAGACCGGGGCCGACGGGCTGCTGCCGATCCGCGAAATCGGCAACGAATATTTCCATTTCGACCCCGACGCGCAGACCCTGATGGGATCGGAAACCGGCCTTGAAATCGGCATCGGCCAAAGGGTTCTGGTGCGCCTGACCGAAGCGATCCCGACCACCGGCGGCCTGACGCTGGAATTGTTGGAACTGGAAGGAAGCGTCATTGCCAAGGGACCAAAGGGCGGCCGCCGCAAGGGCGGGCCGATCCGGCGCAAACCCACGCAGGCCCGGCTGGCCGAGGTGAAACGCGCAGCCAAGCGTCGGAGGAAACGGGGTTAGCCGCGCAAGCCCACCATCAGCGTCCGCACCAATTCCCCCGCTTCTGCGGATTTGGGCAGCGAATCGTTCAGCACCAGATACCACATCATCGCGATCACCCGCTGCTGTGCATCGTGGACGCTGATGGCGAGGTTTAACTGGCCGCGATCCTTGGCCCGTTCCACGATCCGCCCGATCTGGGTCCAGCGTTCTGCCCGTTCCGCAGCCAGCGCGGCGCGCATGGCATCGTCGGCCTGCGCTTCTGCGATCAGCAGGCGCAGGATCGGCGCAAGGGGTTCGGCCCCGCCTTCGCCGTTCAACTGTGCCAGCATCTGTCCGAGGTAATCGGCCAGATCCTCGGCCAGATCGCCGCGGTCCGGTTCGACAAGCTGCGATTTCGCCCGCGAATACAGCGCCAGCAGCAGGTGCCCCCGGCTGGGCCACCAACGATAGACGGTGGCCTTGCCGGCGCGGGCGCGGCGGGCGACGCCCTCCATCGTCAGCTTCTGGAACCCTTCCTCGGCCAGCAGTTCGGCGGCGGCGTCCAGCACCGCCGCTTCCGTGTTCCGCCGCGCGCCCCTTGGTTCGACCGACATGCAGACTCCTGTTACAGAACGATACGTTCCGTTCTATAAGAACGAAACGATCCGTTCCATGATGGTGATGCCATGTCCCGCCCTGCCAGACAACCCTCGCGCCAGCGCCTTGCGGTGCTGGTCTTTCTGTTCGTCTATCCGCTGGTGACGGCGGTGATGATGGTCCTGACGCCGCTGACCGTGGGCTGGCCGATCCCGCTGCGGACGCTGGTGCTGGTGCCGCTGGTGGTGGCGTCGATGATCTGGATCATCATCCCCTTCATCCACCGCCGGCTGGGCCACCTGCTCTAGAACCGCTCCAGCAACCTGCCCAGATAGTCGCGCTCGCCCTCGGGGCGGGTCAGTTGCCCGCTGCGGCGGCGGATCTCGTCCAGCAGGTCGCGGGCGCGGCGGGCCGGGTCGATGCCCTGCGCCAAGGGAT
>JAUNUO010000065.1:9427-16164 GCA_030538135.1 Paracoccus sp. (in: a-proteobacteria) | reverse complement strand
TTTCGGCGAAGTTGCGGCCGATGGACATGGGATAGGTCATCGACAGCCGCACCTTTTTGTCGGGGCCGATGATATAGACGGTGCGCACGGTGGCCGAATGGGCCGGGGTGCGGCCATCGGTCGGGAGGTAGAATTCGGCGGGCAACATGTCATAGGCCTTGGACACGGTCAGATCGGTGTCGTCGATAATCGGGAAATCCGCCGGGCATTCGGCAAATGCGGAAATGTCGCGCTTCCATTTCTGATGGTCGTCCACGCTGTCCACTGACACGCCGATGACCTTGGTGTTGCGCTTGGCCCATTCCTGCGCCAGTTGCGCGACGGCGCCGAATTCAGTCGTGCAGACCGGGGTGAAATCGCGCGGATGGCTGAAGATGATGGCATAGTGATCGCCGATCCAGTCGTGAAAGCGAATCTCGCCCTCGGTCGAGTTGGCGGTGAAATCCGGGGCAACATCGTTGATGCGAAGCGACATGATAACCTCTTGGTCCGTTTCGTTGCGCTTAACATAGGTGCTGCCGCGTCGGCGTCAAACGCCCGGCGGCCGATCGAACCGTTCCACCGTGAACGCGCCGTCAGCGCCAGTAATTATTCGCCGCCGCGATGGTCTGGAAATTGATCGCCACAATCTGCGACGCCGCAGTCAGTGCGTCGGCATCATTGGCATAGACCGGCCGCAGTTTCTTGAGCACTTCGGTATCGGGTTGCGTCGTCTTAATGCCGCGCCGGCTGAGTGGGACGGCAAGGTCGAACCCTTCCTGTGGAGTGGCGGTGATGAGAGAACTCAACCACAGGTCGGACATGGCGTTTCCATTCTGCGGGTTGATCGGGGACAGGCGTAGCCAGCAGACCATGAAATGCCCCCTGTGGCCAGCCGGAAACCCGCAAGCCCGGTGCGCCGGGGGCAGAGGTTCGCGAATGCGGGCCGGCAGAATGACCGGCAGACCGGACATATCGCCGGATGTGCCGGCCTTGCAGCCGGCCAAGGCAGGTGCCACGTTGAGGGCAAGCACCACCAACAAGGAGACCAGCCATGGCCGAGCTTGCCGACAAGCGTAAGTTTTACATCAACGGCGAATGGGTCGATCCGGCGCGGCCGAACGACCTTGAGGTGATCGACCCCTCGACCGAGGAAGCCGTTGCTGTCATCAGCCTTGGCGATCAGGCCGATACCGATGCGGCGGTCGCGGCGGCCAAGGCGGCGTTTCCGACATGGTCGGCGACCCCGCCCGCCGAACGGCTGGCTTATGTGGAAAAAATCCTTGAAATCTATAACCGCCGTGCGCCCGATATGGCGGCCGCGATCAGCGCCGAAATGGGCGCGCCGCAGGATATGTCGCTGGGCGATCAGGTCGATGCGGGCACCTATCACATCAGCAATTTCATCAAGGCGTTCAAGGATTTCCAGTTCGTCCGTCCGTTGGGCGATCACGCCCCCACCAGCATGGTGGCCTGGGAACCCGTGGGCGTGGTCGGGCTGATCACGCCGTGGAACTGGCCGATGAATCAGGTCACGCTCAAGGTCATTCCGGCGCTGCTGGCGGGGAATACCTGCGTGCTGAAACCGTCGGAAATCGCGCCGCTGTCCTCGATCGTCTGGACCGAGATCATCGACGAGGCCGGGCTGCCGCCGGGTGTTTACAACATGGTGAACGGCGATGGCGCGGGGGTCGGCACGCAGCTGACCGTGCATCCCGATGTCGAGATGATCTCGTTCACCGGATCGACCCGCGCGGGCATCGCCATCAGCAAGGCGGCGGCGGAAAGCCTGAAAAAGGTCGTGCTGGAACTGGGCGGCAAGGGCGCCAATCTGGTCTTTGCCGATGCCGATGAAAAGGCGGTGGTGCGCGGGGCGCGGCATTGTTTCTATAACAGCGGCCAGTCGTGCAACGCGCCGACCCGGATGCTGGTGCAGCGCGAGGTTTACGACAAGGCGGTGGAAACGGCGGCAAAGGTGGCCGAGGAAACTGCCGTCGCCACCGCCCATCAGCCGGGCAAGCATATCGGCCCGGTGGTCAGCAAACAGCAATGGGACAAGATTCAGGACCTGATCCAGCAGGGCATCGACGAGGGCGCGCGTCTGGTCGCGGGCGGGACCGGCCTGCCCGAGGGCGTCAACCGCGGCTATTTCGTCCGGCCGACGGTCTTTGCCGATGTGAACAACGACATGACCATCGCGCGGCAGGAAATCTTTGGCCCGGTGCTGTCGATCATCCCCTTCGACAGCGAGGAAGAGGCCGTCGCCATCGCCAATGACACGCCCTATGGCCTGACCAACTATGTCCAGTCGCAGGACGGCGAACGCCGCAACCGGCTGGCGCGTCAGTTGCGGGCCGGCATGGTCGAGATGAACGGCGTATCGCGCGGGGCCGGTTCGGCCTTCGGCGGGGTCAAGAAATCCGGCCGCGCCCGCGAAGGCGGCGTGATGGGGCTGGAGGAGTTCATGGATTCCAAGGCGATCAGCGGCTGGGACACCGACGCCTGAACAGCCCGGTCCTCTGGTGGGTCGGCCGCGATCTGCGGCTGACCGATAACCCGGCGCTGGTTGCGGCTGCGGCCAGCGGGCCGGTGGTGCCGATCATGGTGCTGGATGCGCCCGAGGATGCCTTGGGCGCGGCGGCGGCATGGCGGTTGGGGCAGGCGATCACGGCGCTGGCGGATGATCTGGCGGCGCGCGGGTTGCGACTGGTGGTGCGGCGCGGCGATGCGGGCGCGGTTCTGACCGCCCTGGCTCGGGAAACCGGCGCGGCGACGGTGCATCTGAACAGCCCGCGCCCGTTTTTCAGCGCAGGCGCGGCGCGGGATGCGCTGGCGGCGGCGGGGGTGGCGCTGCATGTGCACCCCGGCAACTGGCTGGCGCCGCCCGGTGCGGTCAGCACCGGCGCGGGCGGGGCGTATCAGAAATTCACGCCGTTCTGGCGGGCCTTGCGCGGGCGCGAGATTGCCGCGCCGCTGGGCGTTCCCCGGCTGACCGCGCCGCCGATCTTGCCGGCCAGCGACGACTGGTCGCTGGGCGCGGCGATGCGGCGGGGCGCAGAGGTGCTGGCCGGGCAGGTGCGGGCGGGCGAGGCCGCCGCGCGTGATCGGCTGTCCGAATTTCTGGACGATGCGCTGCGCGGCTATGCCGATGACCGCAACCGCCCCGATCTGCCCGCCGCCACCAGCGGCCTGTCCGACGCATTGGCCACGGGCGAGATTTCCGCCCGGCATATCTGGTACGCCGGTCTGGCTGCGCGCGATGCGGGGGCGCCGGGGGCCGAAACCTTTCTGTGGGAACTGGGCTGGCGCGACTTTGCCCGCGATCTGTATTTCCACGCCCCGCAGATGGACCGGCAGGCGTGGCGCGCGGAATGGGACGATTTTCCGTGGTGCGGCGACAACCCGGATGCAGGGCTGTGGCGGCGCGGGCTGACGGGGATCGACATGGTGGATGCCGGGATGCGCGAGCTGTATGCGACGGGCCGGATGCACAACCGGGTGCGGATGATCGTGGCCAGCTTTCTGACCAAGCACCTGCTGACGCATTGGCGCATCGGGCTGGATTGGTTCGCCGATACGCTGACCGACTGGGACCCGGCGTCGAACGCGATGAACTGGCAATGGGTGGCGGGCAGCGGCCCGGATGCCGCGCCCTATTTCCGGGTGTTCAACCCCGACACGCAGGCGGCGAAATTCGACCCGCAAGGGGATTATCGCCGCTATTGGCTGACCGGGCCGGGGGATGCGCTGTTCCGCGCCGCTATCCCGCTGTCATGGCGCATCCCCCGCGCACGCCCCGCCCCGGTGATCGGTCTGGCCGAGGGCCGGGCGCGCGCGCTGACGGCTTATGCGGCGCGCTAGATCCCGCGCCCTTCCTGAGGCCACAGCACATCGCCGTATTCGGCCCGCAGATCGGCCTTGACCACCTTTCCGGTGGTGCCCAGGGGCAGGGTTTCGACAAAGATCACCCTGTCGGGAACCTGCCAGCCCGGCAACTTGCCCTGATAAAAGGTCAGCAGCTCGGCCTCGTCCAGCCCGGTCTGCGGGCGGCGCCGGACGATCAGCACCGGGCGTTCGTCCCATTTCGGATGCCGGGCCGCGATGGCGGCGGCGTTGGCGACCATCGGGTGGGCGATGGCGATGTTTTCCGGTTCGACCGTCGAAATCCACTCGCCGCCGGATTTGATGATGTCCTTGGACCTGTCGCGGATGACCATGAACCCGCACCAGCTTCGACCCGGCGGCGGCAGTCATCCAGGGCGTGCCCCAGGCGTTGACATGGAACATCTGCACCACCGGCATGACGGCATCGCGCGCGGTGATGGCAAAGCCTTCGGCCATGTTGCCGGTCATCGCATGCAGCAGGGACGGCATCTGGTCGCGGCTCTCTGCCACCAGCGGCACGAAGGTCGAGTCGATGAACAGCATCCGGTCGGCGGCGTGATTGACGATAAAGACCATCTGTTCCGGCGACAGGCGCGGGTTGTTCCTATGGCACACCAGCCCCGCAGCCGGAACGCCGAAATATAATTGCAGATGGCGCATATTCCGGTTGCCGTCCTGTCCAGCGGAACCATGGACGAAAATCGAAGATGCACGACCGATCTGGAAGAGGCGGGCGCGGGCACCTATTTGATGGCCATGAAAACATCCATCCTCGATCTTGCCCCCGTCGCCGAAGGGTCCGACGCCGCCGCATCCTTCCGCAATTCGATCCGTCTGGCGCAGGCGGCCGAAAGGTGGGGCTATCACCGCTTCTGGCTGGCCGAGCATCACAATATGGCGGGCATCGCCAGTGCTGCAACGGCGGTGCTGATCGGTCATGTGGCGGAACACACCGAAACCATCCGCGTGGGCGCGGGCGGGATCATGCTGCCCAACCATGCGCCGCTGGCCGTAGCCGAGGCTTTCGGCACGCTGGCCACGATCCACGGGCCGCGCATCGACCTTGGGCTGGGCCGTGCGCCGGGCGGGGACGGCGCGGTGATGATGGCGCTGCGCCGGGGCATGTCGCGCAACGACGATTTCCCGAATGACGTGGTCGAACTGCTGACCTATCTGGGCGATCCGCAGCCCGGCGCGCGCGTGGCCGCCCATCCGGGGCAGGGGACGCAGGTGCCGGTCTGGATTCTGGGATCGTCGCTGTATGGCGCTTCGCTGGCGGCGGCGCTTGGCCTGCCCTATGCCTTCGCCAGCCATTTCGCGCCCGGCGATCTGGATCAGGCGGTGCGGCTGTATCGGGAAAAGTTCCAGCCCGGCCCTTGGGGCGACCGGCCGCGCTTCATGCTGGCCGCGAACCTGATCGCCGCCGACACCGACGAACAGGCCGCGCGGCTGCGCACCAGCCAGCAGATCAGTTTCTATCGGCTGCGCAGCGGCAATCCCGGCCTGCTGCCGCCGCCGGTCGATGATCTGGATCAGGTGGTGCCGCCGCAATATCAACCCACCATCAACGCCGCGCTGACGGTCAGCGCCGTGGGCAGCCCAGATACGGTGCGCGGGCAACTGAATGCGCTGATCGACCGTTACAATCCGGACGAGCTGATCCTTGCAGGGCATATCTTTGATCCCGATGCCCGCTTGCGCAGCTATGAAATCGGCGCCGAGGTGCTTGGCCTGACGCCGGTTTCCCCGTAACCGGGGCGGATGGACGAGACATTCGAAATCTTTCTGGCCTGCGCGCCGGGGCTCGAGCCTTTGCTTGCGGCCGAGGTTGCCGAGGCAGGCTGGCACGGCGCGGCCGTGCCCGGCGGCGTGACCATTACCGGCGGCTGGCCCGATGTCTGGCGCGCCAATCTGGACCTGCGCGGGGCAACGCGGGTGCTGGCCCGGATCGGATCGTTCCGTGCCATGCATCTGGCACAACTGGACAAGCGCGCGCGCAAATTCGATTGGGGCGCGGTGCTGCGCCCCGATGTGCCGGTGCGGGTCGATACGGTCTGCCGCGCCTCGCGCATCTATCACGCGGGCGCCGCCAGCCAGCGGGTCGGGCGGGCGATTTCCGAAACCCTGGGCGCGCTGGTTGTCGAAAAGGCCGATCCTGCCGCGATCACCCTGAAGGTCCGGATCGAGGACGATCTGGTCACCATCAGTGTGGATACCAGCGGCGAATCCCTGCACAAACGCGGCCACAAGGCGGCGGTGTCCAAGGCACCCATGCGCGAAACGCTGGCCGCGCTGTTCCTGCGCGACTGTGGGTTTGATGGGGCGGAACCCGTGCTTGACCCGATGTGCGGCTCGGGCACTTTCGTCATCGAGGCGGCCGACATCGCGGCGGGGCTGCAACCCGGCCGCGCCCGCGACTTCGCCTTTCAGCGGCTGGTGACAGCGGACGAGACCGCCTTTGCCGCGCTGCGCCGCCCCGACCCTGCGCGCCAACCCGCCGCGCGTTTCCACGGCAGCGACCGCGACGCCGGCGCAGTCAAGGCCGCCGCGCAGAACGCCGAACGCGCGGGCGTCGGCGCATGGTGCGATTTCCGGATGCGCCCGGTTTCCGCATTGGAGCGCCCTGAAGGTCCGCCCGGTCTGGTGATCGTGAACCCACCCTACGGCACCCGTATCGGCGACAAAGGCCCGCTGTTCGGGTTGCATGCCGCGCTTGGCAAGACACTGCTGGAAAAGTTCTCGGGCTGGCGCGTGGGCCTCGTGACCAGCGAGGGCGGTCTTGCCCGCGCCACCGGCCTGCCGCTGCTGCCCCCCGGCGCGGTGGTCGATCACGGCGGCATCAAGGTGCGGCTTTACCGCACCGACCCGCTGCC
>JAUNUO010000065.1:4759-9327 GCA_030538135.1 Paracoccus sp. (in: a-proteobacteria) | reverse complement strand
CGGTGGTCGATCACGGCGGCATCAAGGTGCGGCTTTACCGCACCGACCCGCTGCCCTGAAGGCTTCGTTTGTGCCCAAATATCCCACGGGGGTCCGGGGGTGTGAAACCCCCGGCCTTGGGGCGCGATCTAGACCCCCAGCCGATCCCGCAGGGCGAACCAGCTCATCCCCGCGACCAGCAGCGGCCAGCGCAGCATGGCCCCGCCGGGGAACGGCGGCACCGGCAGATTGGCCAGCGCGTCAAAGCCCGCCGCTTGCCCCCGGATCGCCTCGGCCATCAGCCGCCCCGACAGCGTGGCCAGCGCGACACCGTGCCCGGAATATCCCCCCGCCGCCAGCACGTTCGGCGCGGGCCGCATCAGGCAGGGCATCCGGTTCATGGTAATGGCCAGCGTGCCGCCCCAGGCATGGGTCAGTTCGACATCCTTCAGCCCCGGATAGACCGACAGCAGATGCGGGCGCACCTTGGTGCGGATATCGGCGGGAAAACGATAGCCAAGGTTCTCGCCTCCGCCAAAGATCAGCCGCCCTTCATTGTCCAGCCGCCAGTAGTTCACCACGAATTTCGTATCGGCCACGGCGATCGGTTCGGCCAGAACCTCGGCCGCGCGCGCGCCCAGGGGTTCGGTCGCGACGATGAAATTGTTGATCGGCATGACCCGCGCCGCGACCCGCTGGTCAAGCTCGCCCAGATAACCGTTGCCCGCCAGAATGATGTGATCCGCCGTCACCCGGCCATGATCGCATTGCACCACGCTGGGTTTGCCGGGCGTATGGCGAATGTCGCGCACCAGCGAGTTCTCAAAGATCCGCGCCCCCGCATCCCGCGCCAGCCGCGCCATGCCGATGGCAAGGTTCAGCGGATGCACATGCCCCGCCGCCCGGTCCAGATCGCCGCCGACATAGGCATCCGACGGGACCAGCGCGCGGAACGCCGCGCGGTCCAGCGGCTGCACCTGATCGTAATCGTAATCGCGGGCCAGACGTTCGGCCATGTCATGCGCATGGCGCACCTCTGCCTCGGTGCGGCAGGCATGGGCGATGCCGTCATGCACCGCCACCCCCGCCTGCGCGGCCAGAGAACGGGTCAGCGCCTTGGCATCTTCGGCCATGTCCCACAACCGACGGGCGGTGGCCTTGCCAAAGCGGGATTCCAGCCAATCCACCTCTTGCCGCTGGCCCGATCCGATCTGTCCCCCGTTGCGTCCAGACGCGCCAAAGCCGACGCGATGCGCCTCGACCAGCGCCACCGACAGTCCCGCCCGTGCCAGATGCAGCGCCGCGGACAGGCCGGTATAGCCGCCGCCGACGACCGCCACATCGGCCCGCACCTCCCCGCGCACCGGCGCGAACGGGTCCAGCGGCAGGCGGGTTTCGGCATAAAGACTGGGCGGGTATTGCCCGGCGCGGTCGTTGGCGAACAGCAGGTTCATACGTTCAGCAGCAGATGTTCCCGTTCCCACGGGCTGATGACTTGCAGGAATTCCTTGTATTCGTTGCGCTTGACGGATTCGTAAACGTCCACGAACTCGGTTCCCAGAACGCCGCGCATCGGCTCGCTTTCGACCATCAGGTCCAGCGCGTCGCCAAGGTTATAGGGCAGTTCGTCCTGCGACGACATATAGGCATCGCCCAGACATTCGGGGCGGGGGTCCTGCGCCTCGGTCAGGCCCAGATAGCCGCAGGCAAGGCTGGCCGCCAATCCCAGATAGGGGTTGCAATCCATCCCCGCCAGCCGGTTTTCCAGGCGGCGCGATTCGGGGCTGGAAATCGGCACGCGCAACCCGGTGGTGCGGTTGTCGCGCCCCCATTCCAGATTGATCGGCGCCGCGAAATCAGGGACATAGCGGCGATAGCTGTTCACATAAGGCGCCAGCAGCGCAATCGCGGCGGGCAGGTGTTTCTGCATTCCGGCGATGAAATGCAGGAATTCCGGCGCCTCGCCGCCGCGTTCGTCGGAAAAGATGTTGCGGCCGGTTTTCAGGTCCACCACCGAATGGTGGATATGCATGGCGCTGCCCGGTTCGCCCTCGATCGGCTTGGCCATGAAGGTGGCGAAACAGTCGTGGCGCAGCGCGGCCTCGCGGATCAGGCGCTTGAAATAGAAGATTTCATCCGCCAGCGCCACCGGATCGCCGTGGTTCAGATTGATCTCCACCTGACCGGCGCCGCCTTCCTGAAGGATGCCGTCGATTTCGAAACCCTGCGCCTCGGCGAAATCATAGATGTCGTCGATGACCTTGCCGTATTCGTCCACGGCGGACATGGAATAGGCCTGTTTCGCCGCCGCGCGCCGCCCGGTGCGGCCCATGGGCGGGATGATCGGCTGGTTCGGGTCGATGTTGCGGGCGACCAGAAAGAACTCCATTTCCGGGGCGACCACGGGCCGCCAGCCGCGCGCCTCGTAAAGCCCCATGATGCGTTTGAGCACATTGCGCGGCGCGATGGGAACGGGCTGGCCCTGCTGATCCAGCACGTCATGGATCACCTGCATGGTGTAATCGGCGGTCCAGGGCGCGGCGGTGGTGGTCGAAAAATCGGGCCGCAGGATCATGTCGGGTTCGGTGAACGCGCCCTGCGGATTGTCGGCCCATTCGCCGGTGATGGTTTGCAGAAAGATCGAGTTCGGCAGGTAGAATTTTTCCTGCTTGGCGAATTTGGATGCGGGCATGGCCTTGCCGCGCGCGACCCCTGCGATGTCGGCGACGATGCATTCCACCTCGTCCAGCCGGCGGCCTTCGGCATAGCGTTGAGCGGCGGCGGGGGCCTGAGACAGCCAGTCGGGAGTGGTCATGCGTCACCTGCTGCGGCGGCCAGCGCCGGATGAGTTTGCGAAAGGGCGTCCGCGACATTGGCCCGGTCGGACGGCGGACGGTTCTGGCTGGCCTTCCATTTTCCCGTGATGCCGGTGATGTCGATCTCGACGCCCACGATGCCGCGTTTCATCGCGGCGATATAGCTGGCGGGGGAGTCGGTGACGGCCCAGGGCTGCGGCAGATCGGCTTCCATCGCGCGGGTCAGCGCGTCGATCTGATCGCCCAGCCAGTCGGCATCGTCGGTCAGCCGCGCGGTGCCGCGCACCTGCACCATCAGATAATTCCAGGTCGGCACGACCTTTCCGGTTTCCGCCTTTGCCGCATACAGCGCGGGGGTGATATAGGCTTGTTCACCCTGAAACACGACCAGCACCTGCGCCCCGTCCAGACCGGCAAGCTGCGGGTTGGCGCGGGCCAGATGGGCGCGCAGGTGCCGCCTGTCCGGGGTCATCTGGAACGGCACTGCATTGGCAATCAGCCCGCTCTCGCCGGTCGAGATCAGCAGGGCCAGAGGATGCGCGGCGATCAGCGCCGCCAGCGCCTCGGGCCGGGTCTCGGCGAAATGCGCGGGGCAATACATCAGGCGGCGCCCCGGCCGGTGGCGCGGGGCTGTTTGAAAAACGCCTCGATCCGGTCGGCGATCAGGCCGCTGGATTTCGGCTCGCCCATGCGGGTGTTGGCCTTGGCGATCAGATCGTCCGGCACGGTGCCGCCGCGATATTCCATCAGCCCACTGATGAAGCGATCCTCGAATTCGGGATGCGCCTGAACGGTAAAGGCACGGTCGCCATAGACCAGCGCGGCATTTTCGCAGAATGCGTTGCTGCCGCAGACGGTGGCACCGGGGGGCAGGGCGGTGACCTGATCCTGATGCCAGGCGTTCAGCGTGACCGGCTGACCGTCGAAATCGTAGTCCTGCGCGCCGACCGCCCATCCGCCACGGAATTTCTCGACCTTGCCGCCCAGGGCCTGCGCGATGATCTGATGGCCGAAACAGATGCCGACCATCGGCACATGCGCGGCATAGGCGCGGCGGATGAAATCTTCCAGCGGCGGGATGAAGGCGTGATCCTCATACGCGCCGTGCCGCGAGCCGGTCAGCAGCCAGCCATCGGCATCGTGGACATCAGCCGGAAACTGCATGTTTTCGACATCCCAATGGGAAAAATCGAAATCGCGCCCGGCCAGCAGCCGGACGAACATATCGGGATAATCGCCCATCTCTGATTTCAGCAGATCGGGGGACTGGCCGCATTGCAGGATACCGATGCGCATGGGGAACCTTGGTTTTTGCCTTGCGCCATAGGTAGTGCTTTGGGCGGGGGTGCCGCAAGGGGGCGGCTGCGGCAGGGTGCGCCGTTGCACGGGGAACGCCGCGTCCCCCGGACCCTCTGCGGGATATTTCACCACCAAAGACGGGCTGGCCCGTGCGGGTCCCGGCGGTTAGGCTGTGGGTAATCAACGGATGAGGAATGCCATGCCCGGTCTGCGCCCCGATGTCGATCCCGATGGTCTGCTTGAATTCTCGGTCGTGTTCACCGACCGGTCCCTGAACCATATGTCGCAGAAATTTCAGGGGGTGATGCGCGACCTGACATCCACCCTGAGCGAGGTTTACCACGCCGATGAGGTTGCCATCGTTCCGGGCGGCGGCAGCTATGCGATGGAATCGGTGGCGCGGCAGTTCGGGCGCGGCGCACATGCGCTGATCGTGCGGAATGGCTGGTTCAGCTATCGCTGGACCCAGATCTT
>JAUNUO010000065.1:2903-4659 GCA_030538135.1 Paracoccus sp. (in: a-proteobacteria) | reverse complement strand
GCGCTGATGGTGCTGGATTGCATCGCATCGGGCGCGATCTGGGTGGATATGGCGGCGACGGGCGTGGATGTGCTGATCTCGGCCCCGCAAAAGGGGTGGTCGGCCTCGCCCGCGGCGGGGCTGGTGATGCTGTCGGCGCGGGCGGCGGCGCGGCTGGCGGAAACCGACAGCGACAGCTTTGTGCTGGACCTGAAGAAATGGCGCGCGATCACCGCCGCTTATGAGGATGGCGGCCACGCCTATCACGCGACCATGCCGACCGACGCCCTGGTCGGGTTGCGCGACGCGATGGAGGAAACCCGCGCCATGGGTTTTGAAGCCGCGCGCGAGGCGCAATGGCGTCTGGGCGAGGGCGTGCGCGACATGCTGGCCGAACGCGGTATCCGGTCCGTCGCCGCGCAGGGCTTTGGCGCGCCGGGGGTGGTGGTGTCCTATACCGGCGACCCTGACATCAAATCCGGCAAAAAATTCGCCGCCGAAGGGATGCAGATCGCCGCCGGTGTGCCCTTGCAGGTGGGCGAAGGGGGCGATTTCTCGACCTTCCGCCTTGGTCTGTTCGGGCTGGACAAGTTGCAGGACGTGGACGGCACGCTGGGGCGGCTGCGTGCCGTTCTGGACAAGGTGCTGTAGCGCTCAGTCCTCGTAATGGCCGTGCCGGTTGACATGGCCTTCGGGAAGATCGGCCCCGCCCTGGGCGCGGTTCCACAGGATCGAACTGACGAAGGCCATGGCGATGAAGGACGCGCCCAGAAGGCCGGTGATGGCTTCGGGGATGTGCCACATGGTCTGGCCGAACATGATGATCGACAGGATCAGGATCGACCAGAACGCGCCGTGTTCCAGATAGCGGAATTCGGCCAGCGTGCCGCGCTCGACCAGCATCACGGTCATCGACCGCACATACATCGCGCCGATGCCCAGACCGATGGCGATCAGGAACAGGTTCTGCGTCAGCGCGAAGGCACCGATCACGCCGTCAAAGCTGAACGAGGCGTCCAGCACTTCGAGGTAAAGGAAACCGCCGAGGCCCGCCTGCGCCGTACCGCCCTTGCCCGGCGCGCCCCACCGGTCCAGCACCGCGCCAAGCGCATCGACGGCCAGATAGGTCACGATCCCCCAGATTGCGGCGAACATGAAGGCGTGTTCGTCGCGCACGGGCAGCAGCCAGACGAAGAACAGGATACAGATCAGCACAAAGCCGACCTCCATCCCGCGGATCGAGCCGGCCTTGCGCAACTGGCGCTCCAGCCCGCCGATCCAGTCCACCTCTTTCGACTGGTCGAAGAAATAGTTCAGCGCGACCAGCATCAGGAACGCCCCGCCGAAGGCGGCGATGGGCAGATGCGCGGCGCCGACCAGTTCGGCATAGCGGTCGGGCTGCGTCGCAGCCAGTTCGATCGCGGCGATCGGCCCGATCTTGGCCGCGATCACCACGATCAGCAGCGGGAACACGATCCGCATCCCGAACACGGCGATCAGAATACCCCAGGTCAGAAAGCGCCGCTGCCAGACGGGCGTCATCTGTTGCAGCTTGTTGGCGTTGACGATGGCGTTGTCGAAGGACAGCGAGATTTCCAGCACCGCCAGAACCGATGCAATGAACAGGAAGGCCAGCACCCCACCCATGTTGCCAGAGTATTGCCAGCCCAGAAGGCCGGACAGGGCGATGCCGACGAAGGTAACGATGAGAGGCCATTTCAGATACGAAAGGGTCGAGCGCATAATATATCCTGATCATTGGGTCGGCGGTCAGATA
>JAUNUO010000065.1:0-2803 GCA_030538135.1 Paracoccus sp. (in: a-proteobacteria) | reverse complement strand
GGTTCCACGACATTGCGCGCGTGCCGCTTGGGCGATAGCGGCGGCGCGCGGTCTGGTCAGTGGCTGCCCGTCGCAGGCTTGCCGCGCACCGCGGCGATAGCCGGGTTGATGACGCGGGTGGCGACGGGGATCAGGATCAGGCCCAGCAGCAGGCCGAAGATGCCGTCGAAGAACGCCGTCACCGCCCATGCGGCCAGACCGGGCGCGGCGGGAAGGGCGGCAGCAGCGGTTTCCGCCATGTGATGCACCCATTCATAGGGCTGGTTCACCCCCATCTGGTGCAGACCATGAACGATGATCTGCCCGCCGACCCACAGCATGGCCGCCGTGCCGACCGCCGTCAGGGTCTTCATGAAGGCGGGCATGAATTTCACGATGCCGCGGCCGAGCGCCGCCTTGACGCCCTGACGCCGCGTGGCCAGCCAGACGCCGAAATCGTCCGCCTTGACCACCAGCGCGACGAATCCATAGACGGCAACGGTGATGCCGATGGCGACGACGATCAGGATCAGCGCCTTGGTCAGCACGCTGTCATCGACAGGAATGGTGGACAGGGCGATGGTCATGATTTCCGCCGACAGGATGAAGTCGGTCTTGATCGCACCCGCCACCCGCGCCTCTTCAAGGGCGGCCCCGTCGCCTTCGGGGTGGATATGCGCCTCGCTGTCGTGACGGTCACCGGGTCGGATCATGTGCCACACCTTTTCCGCGCCCTCAAAGCACAGATAGGCCCCGCCCAGCATCAAAAGCGGCGGGATCGCCTGCGGCGCAAAAACCGACAGCAGCAGGGCCACCGGCGTCAGGATCACCAGCTTGTTGAACAGCGATCCCCTGGCGATCTTCCAGACGATGGGAATTTCGCGTTCGGCGTCAAAGCCGTGGACGTATTTCGGCGTTACCGCCGCATCGTCGATCACCGCGCCCGCGGCCTTGGCCCCGGCCTTGGCGGCCTGCCCCGCCACGTCGTCGATGGATGCCGCCGCGACCTTGGAAATCGCAGCCACATCATCCAGCAGGGCTATCAAACCGCTCATGTTCCGGCACCTTTCACAGCTTCATCGAAAATCTGTGCCGCAACGCCGGTGCGCGCGCAAGAGTTTCACGGGGCGATGCGGGGCCAGAACACGATGACCGCGCCGCCGATCAGCAGAACCGCCAGCAAGATGATCCAGAACCAGCCGCCGCCTTCGCGATCGCCCGAGGGGCGACCCCGGCCCTTGATGACGATATCGCCCATGTCCGAGGGTTGGGCGTGGCCAAGCGCGCGGTCGAGGTTCAGCTTGGCGCGGGCGGGCACCAGAACCGGGGTCACATCACCGGCGATCACGGCGATCCGTTCCTGCCAGCCGCGCACACGGGCGGCAAAGGCGGGGTCTGGCTGTGCCGCCGTAGCCGGCAGGTTCAGCGCCACCCGCGCCGCCGCAACCTCGTCGGCGGCCTGATCTTCGGGCGGGGCGGCGATGGCAAGGATCGCCGCATCAAGCAACGCGTCGTCATCGGCGGCCATGCCCTTTTGCGCAGCAGTGATCAGGGCGGCGGCAGCCGGCACCGGCAGGGCGGCCAGCGTTTCCCGCAACGGACCCGGCCGAACCGGCACCGATTCGCCCGGCGACAGAACCGGGGCCGCGCCGGTCATCGCCTGCGCGCGCGTTACCACCACCAGCCAGGCCAGCGCGCTCAGCCCGCTGGCTTTCTGCTGGCCGGCATCGGTCCAGATCCGCTGAAACACGGCCTGCACCGCCACCTCGGCCTGCTGGCGGTCGTTCAGCACCGACAGGCACAGCGCATGAAGCCAGTCCGCCGTCAGCCGATACAGCGAGTCGAAGGCGCCGCGATCGCCGTCTGCGATCTGCGGAATCAGATGTTCGGCCGCTGCCCTGCGGTTTTCCTGCACATGAGCCCCTTTCTTGATCTTTGCGGCAGGTTAGGGGCGCCTGCCGCCCGATGCAACGTCCCGCACCTTGCGGTTCGCGAACTTATGCGCAATCAAGCATCAATGACGATGAAAGGGCAGGGCCATGCTGGATCAGAACGCGAAACCGACCGAAGACATCGACCTGCGCGAGATATTCGGCATCGACAGCGACATGAAAGTGCGCGGCTTCGCCGAACGCACCGACCGCGTGCCGGAACTGGACCCGACCTATAAATTCGACCCCGACACCACGATGGCGATCCTCGCGGGCTTTGCCTATAACCGCCGGGTGATGATCCAGGGCTATCACGGCACCGGCAAATCGACCCATATCGAGCAGGTGGCGGCACGGCTGAACTGGCCCTGCGTGCGGGTGAACCTCGACAGCCACGTCAGCCGCATCGACCTGATCGGCAAGGATGCGATCAAGCTGGTCGACGGCAAGCAGGTGACGGTGTTCCACGAAGGCATCCTGCCCTGGGCGCTGCGCAACCCGACCGCCATCGTCTTTGATGAATACGACGCGGGCCGCGCCGACGTGATGTTCGTCATTCAGCGCGTGCTGGAGGCCGACGGCAAGCTGACCCTGCTGGACCAGAACGAGGTCATCACGCCCAACCCCTATTTCCGCCTGTTCGCCACCGCCAACACCGTGGGCCTTGGCGACACGACGGGCCTTTACCACGGCACCCAACAGATCAACCAGGGCCAGATGGACCGCTGGTCGCTGGTCGCGACGCTGAACTATCTGTCCCACGATGCCGAGGCCGCCATCGTTCTGGCCAAGGTGCCGCAATACAACAACGAAAAGGGCCGCAAGACGATCAGCCAGATGGTCACGCTGGCCGACCTGACCCGCACCGCCTTCATGCAGGGCGACCTGTCCAC
>JAUNUO010000064.1:12839-16273 GCA_030538135.1 Paracoccus sp. (in: a-proteobacteria) | reverse complement strand
GGCACGGTTCACACTGCCGATGTGCTGAACATCGTGCCGCCGCAAAAGGCGGGCTGGATCGCGGATCGTGCCGGCGTCACGGATGCCAGCGGCTGGGTGCCGGTCAGGGCGGGCAGCTTTGAATCGGCGCAGGTGGCAGGCGTTCATGTGGTGGGCGATGCGACCATTGCCGCGCCGATGCCGAAATCGGGCTTTTGTGCCAATGCACAGGGCAAGGTGGCGGCCATGGCGATCGCCGCCGATCTGGCGGGCCGCACACCGCCACCGGCGAGTTTCGCCAACACCTGCTACAGCCTGATCGGCCCGGATTACGGCATATCCGTTGCCGGGGTCTATGCCGCCGATGGCGATGCGGTCGTGGAAATCGAAGGTTCGGGCGGCGTCAGCCCGATGGATGCCGATGCCGCCTTCCGCAAGGCCGAGGCGGATTACGGTGCGGGCTGGTATGCGGCGATCAGCGCCGATATCTGGGGCGCGTGATGACGCCGGTTCTGGCCGGGCTGGTTCTGGGCATCGTCTTTGGCGCGGCGGCGCGCGCGGGCCGGTTCTGCCTGCTGCGCGGGGTCCGGGGGATCGGCGGCGATCTGTCGCCGCTGCGGGCCTTTGCGCTGGCGCTGGTCGTGGGGATCGCGGGTACGCAGGCGCTGACATGGGTCGGGCTGCTGGATCTGTCGAACAGCCTGCCGCTGCGACCGCGCTGGTCCTGGGTCGGGCTGCTGTCGGGCGGGGTGATCTTTGGCGCGGGGATGGTGCTGGCGAATGCCTGCGGGGCGCGGTCGCTTGTGCTGGCGGCCGGGGGCAATCTGCGGTCTGTTGTGGTGCTGCTGGCCATGGGTCTGGCGGCGCAGGCCAGCCTGACCGGGGTGCTGGCACCGTTGCGCGTCTGGATCGGGGGTCTTGGTGCGGTCGAACCGGCCCTGCCGACGCTGCCTCTGCCCGTGGCAGGGATCGCGGTTCTGGCGTTGGCGGTTTTCGCCCTGCCCTTGCGCCGACGCCCGGTCGAGGCCGGTGCCGCCATCATCATCGGTGCCACCATCGCCACCGGCTGGTGGGCGGTTTATGCCAGCGACGACCCGTTCGACCCGAAACTGCTGACCGCGATCAGCTTTATCGCCCCGACGGCGGAGGGGATGCTGTATCTGATGCTGTCCACGGGCCGCGCCGCCGGCTTCGGCACGGCGCTTGTGGCGGGCACCTTGGTCGGGGCGTTGGTGATGGCGCTGTTGACCCGCGAGGCGCGGCTGGAAACCTTTGCCGGCACCGGCCAGACCCTGCGCGCGATTGCGGGGGGGATCCTGATGGGTTTTGGCGGGGTGCTTGCAATGGGCTGTTCAATCGGGCAAGGTATAAGCGGAGTTTCTACGCTGTCGCTGGCCAGTCTGGTCGCGTTTGCCGGTATCCTGACCGGGATTGCGGTTGCTCTGATCCTTTTCAGACCGCAACAATCAGGGTGACCATGATGCGCCGCCGCACGATTCTGACCGGGATTCCCGGTCTTGCCCTTGGTATGGCCGCCGCGCCCTTGCTGGCCGCGCCCGCCGTGCTGAGCTCGGAAACCACGCTGCTGCCGCGATCCGGCCCGGCACCGCGCATCGTCGTCTGCGGCGGCGGCTGGGGCGGGCTGACCGCCGCGCGTTATCTGCGCGAACAGATCCCCGACGCCGATGTTATCCTGTTGGAACGCAATCCGTTCTTCTGGTCGCTGCCGATGTCGAACAAATGGCTGATCGACGTGGTGGATACGGCCTTCCTGACCCATGACTTCCTGCATCCGGCGCAGAAATACGGCTATCGCACGGTGCAATGCGACATCACCGGGTTTGACCGCGACCGCAAGATCGTGCGCACGTCCAAAGGCAGCGTGGATTACGATTTCCTGATCCTCGCCGGCGGTATCCGCAATGCCTATGACATGTGGTTCGGCGACGATACGGATGCGGCGGAATACACCCGCCAGCATTTCCCCTCGGCCTATACGCCCGGCAACGAGATGCTGGCGGTCAAGAACAAGGTCCGCAATTTTCAGGGTGGAACGATGGTGATGACCCTGCCGCCGCCGCCGCACCGCTGTCCGCCCTCGCCCTATGAACGCGCCTGCCTGATGGCCTGGCATTTCAAGACCAACAAGATTCCCGCCAAGATCGTCATTCTGGACCCCAAACCGAATGTCGCCCCGATCAGCGCGGGCTATCGCGCGGCGTTTTCGGAACTTTACGGCGACATCATCGAACATGTCCCCAACGCGGGCGTGACCAGCCTTGATCCCTATGCGAAAAAGGTCAGCACGCAGGCCGGGGATTTCGATTTCGACGATGCCATTTTCATGCCGCCGCACAGGGCATCCGAGATGGTGTATTGGGCCGGTCTGATCGGCACCGATGATCAGGGCCAGCCGACCGGCTGGGGTGATACCGATCCGGCGTTCTTCAACGCCCGTTCCGATGACAGCGTCTATATCATCGGCGACAGCATGGGGGCGATTTCGCCGCAGTTCGGGCACTACCCGAAATCGGCCCATGTGGCGAATTACATAGGCAAGATCGTCGCCGGTTACATCGCGCAGCGTGTGCGCGGCGAAGAGGTGACCCGGCAACTGCCCGACAACCTCTGCTACATGCTGGTCAACAACGATCCGCAAGAGGCGATCTCGGTCGAGTTCGACTATCAGATCGGGCCGGACGGAAATGTGATTCAGAACCAGATTGACGTGGACGTGCGCACGCCCGATCTGCTGGTCGAAGATTTCGCCTGGGTGAATGGGATGTTCGATGACTTTCTGCGCTGAACCGGATCGCCGGCAGGTCTTGGCAGGGGCCGTGGCGCTTGGGGCTGTTCTGGCCAGCGGGCAGACCGCGCAGGCACAGATACTGACAAGCATTCAGCCACAGCTTGACGATGCCGCGGCCGATCAGATCATCGGCGAATTCCTGAACGGTGCCACGCCCCTGACCGAGGGGCTGGTGCTGGAACTGCCGGTTCTGGCCGATAATCCCGCCGCCGTTCCCGCGCGCATTCATATGACGGTGCCGGTCACGGATGATGCCTATTGCACCGATTTGATCGTGGTCGCCGACCGTAATCCGCTGCCGTTGTCCTGCACCTTTCGATTCGGCCCCGATGCGGGCGCGGTGGACGTGGCCGTGCGGTTGCGGCTGATCGAATCGATGCGGCTGCGTGCGCTGGCCCGGATGAGCGATGGCCGCGTGCTGTTGGCCAGCGCCGAAACCACCGTCGCCGCCGGCGGCTGCGGCATGTGAGGACCACGCAATGAGCAGACCCCCCCGCATCTGGATCAGCACCGAAACCCCGGCGCGGGACGAAATCGTCCGTGTCCGGGCACAGATCGCCCATCCGATGGAAACCGGCTTTCGTCATTATGCCGATGGCACACCTTTGCCGCCCGACATGATGACCCGCTTTCGCGCGCTGCTGGA
>JAUNUO010000064.1:9948-12739 GCA_030538135.1 Paracoccus sp. (in: a-proteobacteria) | reverse complement strand
TCCTGCAACCCTGCATTGAAATGCAGCAGACAAAAACAAGATATGCGATTAAATTTCGGTAAGATTCAGGCGGTTCTCTGAATCTAATGGCAGGATTATGCCGATCGGTGGCGATGTCTTACAAAGTCGTCGCATTGCGCCGGCAAGACCGTATTGATAGCGCGGCGTCCTGAGGGCGATCTTTTTCGATCACCGATCCATAAGAACAAAGGTGTATAATGCTACATGATGGTCTGTCACACGATCATCCGGTTCTGCCCATGACGGCAGCGGAGACAGAAGCCTTTGTCAAAGCGGTGAAATCGGCCCCCGAACACGGTCACGTGACGGGTGACGCGGGCATGGCTGCGGACCATGCAAGGCTGCTGGCGCTGGTGCCGCGCGCCGAGGCGACGCATATCGCCATTGGTAACGGCGACTGGTTTGATCCCGCCACTTGGTATCAGGGCCGCATCCCCGCCGCCAACGCCAAGGTGCTTATTCCCGACGGTGTTTCCGTTCACTACAATGGCGTCAGCGATGCATCCCTGTTCACCGTGCGGGTCGATGGCGAACTGACCTTCGCAACCCAGTCGAACACCCGCATGGTCGTGGATACGATGATCGTCAGCGCCGAGGGCCGTCTGGAAATCGGCACGGCGGAAGATCCGGTTCGCGCGGGGGTAAGTGCGGAAATCAAGATCGCCAACAACGGCAACATCGACATCGGCTGGGATCCGGCGCTTTTGTCGCGCGGGATCATTTCGCATGGCGCTGCCGAAATCCATGGCGCTGAAAAGACTGCGTTCCTCAAGGTGGCGGTCGATGCGATGGCGGGGGACACCGTTCTGAAGCTGGCGGAAGCGCCGATCGGCTGGAAGGTCGGCGACCGCCTGGTGTTGAGCGGGACGCACAAGACCGCCTGGACCTGGGACGGCAAGCTGAACAAGGTCGTTCACAAGGAAAGCCAGGACGAGGAAGTCTACATCACGGCCATCGACGGCACCACAATCACGCTGGATCGTCCGCTGACCTACGATCACGATACGCCGCGCGACGATCTGTCGGCCTATATCGCCAACATGACCCGCAGCGTCACCATTTCCAGCATTGACGGCGCCGATACGCAGACACATCACCGCGGCCATGTGATGTTCATGCATTCCGACGATGTCGATGTCCGCTATGCGGCCTTTGACGATCTGGGCCGTACCGACAAATCCGAAATCGCGCGGGACGTCAGCAAGGCCGGGACGCTGACCGCCGATTACAACGCCAAGGCGCGCTATCCGTTCCATCTGCACAAGACGGGCGTCACCGATCAGGATCATCCAGCCATCGCCATCGGCAACACCGTCAGCGGATCACCGGGTTGGGGTTTTGTCCATCACGGCAGCAATGCCGATTTCATCAGCAACGTTGCCTTTGACGTGTTCGGTGCCGCCTTCGTTGCCGAGGACGGCAATGAAACCGGCGTCTGGGGCAAGAACATGGCCATCCGGTCGCAAGGCATCAGCTATGGCGACTGGGCGGTCAAGGCGACCCAGGATCCCAGCGACAACGATATCGGCCGCACCGGCGACGGGTTCTTCTTTGCCGGGCGGCAGGTGCATGCCTATGAAAACGTCGCGGTCAACACGACGCACGGCTATACGTGGTTCCACCGCTTTGCGCCCGAACGCCCGCTGGCCGGGAACCTGGAATACCCCGGCATCGCCTATGGCGGCACCGATACCCGCGTCAACCACACCCCGATCGAGGGGTTCCGCGACAACGAGGCCTTCGGCACCCAGATCGGCCTGATCGTCGTCAAGGCATCGCCGGAACAGAACAACGACATCCGCTCGGTGTTCGACGGGTTCCTCAACTGGGAAACTTCGACGGGTGTCGTGATCGGCTATACCTCGCATTACACGATGCTCGATTTCGACATTCTGGGCACCCGCAACGGTCAGCTGATCGCCCGCCCGGACAGCGGAATCCGTCTCAGCACCAACGTCTTTGACATGGTGGTCAACGGGCTGAAACTCGATGGCTTTGAAAGCGGCGTCAAGTTCACGGAAAGCGCGGAGGCGGGTTATACCAGCCACTATCCGACGTTCGCGGATTCCGACGTTGCGCATTTCATCATCGACTTGGATGCGACGAACGTCAAAAACGTGCTGGTCAACTATGTTCCCGGTCGGCACAACGTCATCAAATCCTCGGATCTGGTGCCCGGCCGGCTGTCGCTGACCTATACCGGGCCAGATGTTTACCAATTGGGCAAGGACTTCAGCCGGGCCGGGATCAAGACCGATTCTATCGGCTCGAAAAGCCGCCTGTCGATCGCGGATACCAAGGTCATCACCAAGGGCGCGATGCTGACGCTGATCAAGCGTGACGGGTTCTGGACCCAGCCAGATGGCAGCAAGGTCATCCGGGTGCTGGATTACATCTCTGACCGGGCGACAGGTGAGGTTCTGGAAATCTATCACGTCGTCAAGTTCATCGTGACCGGCGCCGAGATCGCCAAGCATGGTCTGCGCAACAACGGCTCTTTCACCTGGGGTCTGCCGCAGAGCGAAATGCTGCAATGGATCGACGCAGACGGCGCGTTGGTGATGATGGGCGGGGCGGGTGACGATGTCTACAAGGTCACACGTGCGACCGACATCGTCGACGAAGCCACCGTTCGCGGCGGGAACAAGGATGCGGGCGGGCATGATCAGGTCGAAAGCTCGGTGACGTTCGGGCTGGATAACCACCGGGGCGTGCGCTTTGTCGAGGATCTGATCCTGACGGGATCGGCTCATATCAACGGCACGGGGAA
>JAUNUO010000064.1:6729-9848 GCA_030538135.1 Paracoccus sp. (in: a-proteobacteria) | reverse complement strand
CGATACCCTGTATGGCGGCGACGGCAATGACACGCTGAATGGCGGCACCGGGAACGATCTGCTGTTCGGAAATCTGGGTAATGACATGTTGCATGGCGATGACGGCGATGACCGGCTGCATGGCGGTGCCGGCAACGATATGCTGAACGGCGGTGCCGGCAACGACATGCTGTATGGCGAACAGGGCAATGACGTGTTGCGCGGCGACGACGGTGATGACCGTCTGTGGGGCGGGATGGGCGATGACGCGCTGTATGGTGACGCCGGCAGCGACATGTTGCACGGCGGCGCCGGCAACGACCGTCTTTTCGGCGGGTCCGGCAATGACGTTCTGAACGGTGACGCCGGTAACGACCGTCTGTATGGCGAGGCTGGCAACGATACACTGCGCGGGGGTGGCGGCAACGATACCCTGTCCGGCGGTCGCGGGAACGATGTTCTGTATGGCGGTCACGGTGCGGACGTGTTCATCATGGATGCGCCACTGGACGGCAGCTTTGACCGCATCCACGATTTCGCCCCGAACGAGGATGCGATCTGGCTGGACAAATCGGTCTTTACCGGCATCGGCACCGGCGCGATGACCTCTGGCTTTCGGGTCAACGGCACGGGTTATGCGCAAAGTGCCTCGGATCGGATCATCTACGATTCCCGCTCGGGTCAGCTGTATTACGACGCGGATGGCACCGGCGGAGCGGTGAGGGTGCATTTCGCCACGCTGTCGCGCAGCCTGAATATCGACGGTGACGACTTTTTCGTCTTTTGATACAAGGGCCGGGTGTCGTTTCGGCGGTGCCCGGCCTAGGCTTTGCCGAATGCGGTCTGATAACGGTCGCGGAACGCGCGGTTTTCCAGGAAACGTGGGCGAATGCTGGCGATCCCGGACAGGATGTCGGGTTGCGGGTGTTTGTCCAGCATTACCAGCAACTGCGCCGATGTGCGGGGCGACAGGGTCATCGGCAGGCGGCTGAAATCCGGGGGCAAGTCGTCAAGCACGCCGAAGAACTGTTCCATCGACCATGAGGTCGATCCGGGCAGGCGCAGCGACCGGAACCGGCCCGTGTCTTTCTGCACGAAATGGGTGAAATAGGAATACAGCGCCGCGACCGGGTATTCCATTTCGGTCAGGACATGGGTCAGCAGGCCGGGGCCGGAAAACGCCTCGACCTCGTAAAGATGCCGCTTTTGGCGGATATTGTCGGCGATCCGGTCCAGACAGCGGCGCGGGATTTCATGCCCCGCGTCGAAAAACAGGCAATGATTGGCACAGAAACGGTCGCCGCGGGACATGTCGTCGCGCCGGAACATGACCGGGCGGGACAGGTCGAAACCGTCCAGCGCTATGATCGGGGATGAATCCGCGTCGATATACCAGCCGCCGTATCGGAACAGGAACGCCAGCCGCAGAATATCGCTGCGCGCCGCCGGAGGCCGAATGCGCGGATATGTTTCCGCCAGCACAGGGTCCAGCCCGTCCAGCAGCGCCGGGGCATCGCTGTCATGCAGCAGTATCACCTGCCAGCCGGGCTGATGGTGGGCGCAATGGATCACATTACCGTAAAAAGCGGCGGGCATCCGCAAGGGCTGGTCCCAGAAATAGACCACGTTGCGACCGTCTGCGCGCCGGTCGTCCAGCCCCCCGATCCGGAAATGCGCGTTGACCTCGCGCAGGTCGGGCGGAATATCGGCAGGCCGCGTCAGGCGCCCATAGGGGCCGGCGCCCGTATCATAGGAAAGATCATCGGCGAAATTGTCGCGGATCCGGCGTTCCTGTTCAGGGGTCAACCCTTCGGCGGGGTCGGCACCATCGGATCGGTAATCGCGGACCAGCGCCTGTTTGAGACGAATGGCCGGGTTGTCCTGTCCAACCTCATACAGGGATCGTGCCAATGCCACCTGACCCGCGGTCGGTTCGGTGGCAATCGGCGCGGCAGGTCGGTTCAGAAGCCGCGCCGGCAGGTCGGTCAGGCGTTCGATCACGCGCAGGCAATCGTCGGGCGCGGTGGTGGACAGATCACTGTTCAGCAGCACGATCCGATCCGGCCCGCATTTTTGCGCCCAATCCGCGACCACGCGATCAAAACGGTATTCGGCCAGACCCTGCGCGTTCAGCCGGTCAAGAAAATCGGTCAGCGACAGATCGAACCGCATCTGCCGGATCGCATCCAGATAATGCTGCCGCAGCCAGACATGCTGTGGTCGCAGCGTGAACAGATACTGCCGGTCGTGCCCTGACAATTCCGCTTCGAACAGTTCCGCCACGGCGCCGGCGCGCGGATGGAACAGCGGTTTCTGTCCGGCGGCGATATATCCGGCGGGGCCGGTGCCCAACAACGATTCGTCCGACAGGATCAGCGTGCGGGCGCCCAGATCGGTCGCCTGCGTCAACAGATGACGCAGCGCGGCGACGGCCCCGGCGCGCCGTTTGGGATTGCCGGTCGATGCGAAATTCGCCAGATCGTTACCCAGTTTCCGCGCGTGGTTGCGCAGGGCCGGTTCGGTGCGCGCATCGAACCACCCCGGCGGCGGGGGGCCGGGCATGGTGTGCAGGGCCGCGCGCAGAAATTCGGCCCCGCTGTGGGGAAAGCCGGGATGAACGATGACGCGCATCAGTCATCGCCCGGATTGGCAAAGCCCAGTTCCGCCATCTGTTCCCCATAGCCATCGGATCCGCGCAGCCGCGCCAGCTTTTCGGCGTAACGCTTGTCGATCAGCGCCTGCGCCTTGCGCACCGCCTTGTCCTGCAACAGCAGACTGCAAAAAGCCCGCACCTTGTCCGCCCGTTCGGCGGCGCCGGTGTCCTGAATCTCGTTGCGGTCGAAGGTGTGGAAATAATCGGCGTCATATTTACCGTGATTGTTCAGAACATCGCCGCGCAGACGGCGCATCAGATATTCTTCGCCGGATTTCACACCGTAATGGTTGATCTGTGCCAGCTCATATCCGCCCTCACCGAGCTTGTATTTCCACGCCACCTTGCGCCCGTCGATCACTTTGCCCGATCCGTTGACCCAGCGAAGCTGTTTTTCGTCGGTTTTCAGGAACTTGGGTTTCAGATGCGGACGATGGATCGCCAGCTTGACCGCCGGTTCTGGCCGGTAGATCGTCTTGATCCCGTG
>JAUNUO010000064.1:4558-6629 GCA_030538135.1 Paracoccus sp. (in: a-proteobacteria) | reverse complement strand
CGCGAGGGCACCCCGCCGCGCATCCCCTTGGTATATTTGCGCATCCAGCGCGAATACAGGTGAACGGCCAGCGTCCCGTCCTGCGATGTCAGTTGCATGGCGCGGTCGAGATTGGCGTTCTCGGTCAACAGCTTTCGATCACGAAAGCTGATCGGAAAAAACACATGCGTGGGCTGGGCGTGGACAAGTTCGCCTGTCTCTTGCGCGAAATGGGTCAGCGCCTGCGGCCCGGTTGTGCCCCATGGCAGATCGCCCATGTTCAGCCTGCCATCCGCATCGCGCAACGCATCCAGATTCTGCCTTTGCCGCGGGTTGATCCATGGCGGCACCGGATCGTCGGAGGTCAGGAAATCGACCATCGCCCGTATGGTTTCCGACCCCTCGGGTGCGCCCATGACCGCATTGCCCAAAAGCAGCCGGTCATCGCGTTCATGCCCGATGAACCATTGCAGCGAGGCCGAAAAGGGTTTCAGCGCAATGATGTCTGTATCGACCCAGACCCGGCCGGTATCGCGCACCATGATTGCGCGGAACACATCGGCATGAATGGCCGGGCTGTGCGCCTTGCTGTGCAGGATGATGGTGTCATTGGCCCAGACCTCGCGCGCATCTCGGACCTGCGCGCCTTCGGGGACGTTCGGCACGTCGCCATAGGTATAAAGCACATAGTCATGCCCAAGATCGATAAAGCTGCGGATCGAGGCGATTTCCAGCCAGGATAACGGACCGTCGATCCACAGCGACCCGATGGGCGCCAGGTCGGCCAGGAGGGGATCGGTCGGGGTCTTGGGCATCTGTTTCAGGCTCGTGGCTTGGGTCAGAACTTTCCCGACATCAGATCATCGACGGGCGTCTGGATCGGGGTGAATTTGACCGGGCCTTTCATGTGATTGGCAAAACCGGCCAGCGCGGCCTGTTTCTGCGCCTCGGTCGGCAGGGTCCAGTTGTCGGCACTGTCGATAAAGCCGCCGTCGGCCAGCCGCCGCGCCAGCTGGGCGTGATCCAACTGGCCCCAACTGAGCCGCGAAGCGGCCTTGTGTCTTTGCGGCATCCAGTCCCCTTCCAGCACGTTGATGATGTCGGGGCGTTGGCCCGTCATCCCCTCGATCTGGCGCTGGATGTTGTAATAGGCACCCATGTTGCGCCGCAGGATGATGGCGAATTTCTGATCCGGGCGTGCGACCATGCCGCACATGTGAAAGGCCGAACTGTCCAGCCCGACGACATGCGTGGCCTTGCGGTATTGCGCGAACTGTTCGGTCAGCGAATGCCGTTCGGGATAGTAGATCTCGTATCCATGACGGCGCATGTTGTCTTCGATCTGAACCTCGTTCAGCGCGCGGCCCTTCTTGCCCTGCCTTGTGCGCGAGATATAGATTTTCTCCGCGCCCTTGGGTTCGATCCGGTCCGCAAGACGGCGGCCGAAGGCGCGGAATTCCGGTGTGCCGCGCGCGATCGGACCCAGACCGAATCCCTGTCCCGGCACCAGCAGGCGTTCGACCTGCACGGGCTCGGTAATCAGCCGCACCGGCAGGTCGATCCCGGCCATTTCAAGGAAATTCAGATGCCATTTATGCAGATCGGTCATGTTCTTGTGCCGCCCGACGAACAGCAGGCTGTCCGCCGCCTGCCCCTGGACCGACCAAAGGCGAGAGATGGATTCGGTCAGGAAATGCCCGAAATGCGCGAAAATCTGCCCGCCCCACAGATGGGTTCCGGCCAGTTGCTGAACCGGCCCTTCGACCGGGCGCGGAGGTAGCATCATCCGGCGCAGACGACCGTCGGGGGTGGTGCGATAGATTGCGGCCTCGGGCACGTCCCGGCCATCGCCGTCCAGAACGCCGCAGGTCGGAAAGGCCAGCATGTCGGCGGCCGGACAGATCGTTGCGGCCTCGACCGGTCTGATTTCGCGTGACCATCCCTGGTCGGGATCGGGCTGAAGGGATTGATCAACGAACATGCCGTGTTCACCTTGGTTGCGTCCCGGCCTATCCGGGCCGTGTCTGCCATCTTTTGCCGTGCAGGCATTGCACAGGTGCGGCTTTATCACAAGGCATCTGCCACGCCGCAT
>JAUNUO010000064.1:0-4458 GCA_030538135.1 Paracoccus sp. (in: a-proteobacteria) | reverse complement strand
CCGTGCAGGCATTGCACAGGTGCGGCTTTATCACAAGGCATCTGCCACGCCGCATAGGCCGCAACCGCGCGGGTATGCCATTCTGGCCACGGGGTTTTCTTTGGACATTTGCCCGGATGCGCGCAACCCGCCGCCGGTTGCCATGCAACCCGATCGATCGGTGTCGGGACGCTCAGACGGTCCGCCGCCACAGCCGGTCGCGCAGCCACCGCGCCACGACCGCGCCCAGAATGCCGCCGGCCACCACGTCGCTGAACCAATGGGTGCCGATCATGGTCCGGCTGAGCGCGCCCCACATGCCGACGATCAGAAACGCCGTCCGATGCCGCAGCCATATGACGCCAAGCGACAGTGCCAGCGCGATGCAGGGGGTGGCATGGTCCGACGGAAAGCTGGCATAGGCGGCGCGAAACAGCATCGGGTCAAAGGCAAGAACCTCGGGCGGGTTCAGCGCCGAGGGGCGAGCGTGGCCAATCATGTTCTTGGACAGCGAGGCGATGATGCCACTGATCGCGACCGAGGCAAAGACAGGGTGGCCACCCGCCGGATTGCGCGCAGCCTGACGCGCCCCCGCCGGCATGCGCGTTGCGCGATGACGGCGGCCAAGGTAATGGGGCCAGTGCGGCGATCAGGCTGATGCGGGTCGAGATCGCAAGGCCGCCCGACCACAGCCGCAGGGCCGGGTTCCAGGCCGGTTCGATCCGCACCGTGATCGGGCCGACCTTCATCCTATTCCCCGCAATCAACAGTGTCAGCCGCACCGAACGGCCTGCGCCCAGAGAATAAGGGGGAAATCGTGGCGGCTTCGTGACGACCCGCCGGAACGGGGGCGCTGGCACGGCTGTCGCGTATGACCACCGCGCAGGGCGGCAGCGGCGGCAGCGGGGCTTCGCCGGGGATCAGCTGCGTGGTGTCGGTGCCGGCCAGCCAGATCAGCGAGGGTTCGGCATAGCCCCAGCCGATCAGCGTGGGCCGGGCGCAGGGGCTGACGCGCTGCGCCTCGGCCACGGCGAGGCGCGAGGGCCACAGCGCCGGGATATGCGCGGCCGTCAGCAAGATGCCCGATGTCAGCACCGCCCCGCCGGCCATCAGCAGCCCAAGGAAAACCGGGCGCGCATCTGCCCAAAGGGCGCGCGCCGCAAGGCCCGTCAGCAGCCATCCGGCGATCAGCGCCGCGATGCCCGGACACCAGCCGCGGCCGTGATCCTGCCCGATCAGGATCGCGGCGGTCAGCAGCAGCGGTCCGGTAAGGATCAGCGCCGTGCCGATACCGCGCGAAACCCGCCCGGCCGGTGCGCCGCACAGCCAGACCATCGCCGCGGCCAGCGCCAGTTCGGGCCAGAAGGCCATGGTGTAGTGCACCAGCTTCGTCGGCATCGCCGCGAACAGCAGCCAGCCGGGGATCGCTCAGGCGGCCAGAAAGCGGATTGCCGCTTCGCGGCGCGCCACCCAGATGCCGCGCAGGGTCAGGGCGATCAGCACCGATCCGGGCCAGCAGCTCAGCCAGAAGATCGCCAGATAGGTGCCGGGGGGCGCCCTTGCCCTCTTGCCCCGATTGCACCTTGGCCAGCAGATCCTCGCCGACCGAGGCGGTCCAGAATGTGCCGTCGCTGATCCATGTGATCGCCAGAAACCACGGCAGGGACAGCAGCGCGGCGGTGATGATCGGCCCGCGCGCGGCAAGCGGCCGTAGCCAGCGCGCATCCCGGCGCAGCAGCGATGCGACACCGGCGGTCAGCCCGGCGATAATCGGCCCTGTTATCAGGATCGCCGCGCCGCAGCCCAGCAAGAACAGCCACACCAGCCAGCGCGCCCGTTCGCCGATCCACATCCGCGCCAGCACCCCCTGCATCGCCACGATCGTCGCCAGTAATGCGGCATCGGTTGTGGCAATGCGCCCCTCGACCCCGCTGATGATCCCGGCGACGGTCAGCAGCCCGGCTGCGGCGGCGGGCAGCGCGCCGACCAGCGGCGCGGCCAGCCATACGATCATCACCGCCGATCCCGCCATGCCGATCAGCGAGGGCAGGCGGAACACCCAAAGCGGCGCTTGGGCCCCTGACCCGATGCCAGCGCGGCCAGCGACTGCGCCCAATAGATGCCGACGGGTTTCTTGTGCCGGGCCTCGTCGTGGAAGCGGATAACGACGGGATTGCCGCTGGCGACCATCTGCCGGCCGGATTGCACGAAACGCGCGTCGTCCCTGTCGGTGACCGGCAGCGCGGCAAGCCCCGGCAGCAGCATCAGCACCGCCACGGCCAGCAGGTGAAGGCCGCCGGGGGTGCGCGCGGCGATCACGGCCTTTGCTGCCGAGGCACAACCAGCCGCCCCAGCCTGCGCACCACGGTGGCGGGCGGATCAGCGCGCGCAGATCGGCCCGCAGCGCAGCGCCGGTGATCTGGGCGCGGGCCGTGCCGATGTCGAACAGCCGCCAGCCCCACAGTGTGACAAAGCCCGCGATGGCGACCGATGCCAGCGCATAGAGAGGAAATGCCGCCCCAATCCGACGCGCAACGTGATGCTCAGACAGACCAACGCCACGCCTGCCGACAGCGCCGCCGCGCGGGCACCCCGTGGCAGATGCCGCCAGAACAGCACCAGCACGATCATCACGCAGGCGGCGGTCACGCCGACCTCGCCCGGGGTGAAGGAACAGTTGCTCATGCATTGATCGGTGAATTGCAGCAGCGGCGTAAAGACCCGCTTGCCCCCGAAGGCGGTGATATCGGCGGGACGGGCGCGGCCCACGGTTTCCTTGAAGAGGCCGTTCAGGATCAGCCCCGGCCCCACCGCCAGCCTGAAAGCCGCGAATTCAAGGTTTCGCCGCCGCTCTGTGGGCGCCGCCCCGCCAGCCGCAGCCAGATAGCCAGCAGCAGGATCGGCCAGCCGGCAAGGTTCAGCAGCATCCGCAGCAGGTTGTTCACCATCTGCGCCATCGGCACCGAGGCCAGAGCGAAATGCCCCTCGCCGCGATAGGCAAGGCCCGAGATCGCCAGATCCTCCCCCGGAAAAGCGGCAAAGATGCAGACCGTGACCAGACTGGCCACCAAGGTCAGATGGAAAAGGCGGAAAAACCACGGATCCTTCATGGCCGCATACAGCCCGGATCAACCAGCGACAGCCGGATCACGGACCCTTGCAGGAAACCCGGTTCCGCCGGAAATTCGCGCAGCGGCAGGGCGCAGGCGGGTGGGGCGGCGTAAACCGCCAGCCTGTTGTCGCGCAGATACCAGCTCAGCGCCGCCAGAATGTCCCGGTCGCCCTATATGACCGCCGATGCCCCGGCGCGCGCCGCCTCATCCGCGACCGTTTCACCAAATGCCTCGTGGCCCAGATAGCGACCAAGCGCCAGCCGGTCGCCCACCGTCCAGCCCGTGCCGATGCGCGTTGCCAGCGGCAGCGCCAGCGCGACGGTCAGCCCCAGCAACAGCGATGCCGCCGCAAAGCGCGTGCGATCCCGCATCCATCCCGCCGCGACCAGACAGCCCGGCACGGTAAAGCCCACCGCCCAATTGGCCAGCGCATGGCTGAACAGCGCCTGCGCGGTGACGATACCCAGAATGGTCAGCGCGACCACTGTAGCCCCATGACGGCGAACTGTTCGGCCAGAAATCGCAGCGCGCTGGCGACATTCACCCCGACCCCGCGCGAGGCGCCGCTTTCGGCCATATGCTGCACGGTGACAAAGCGGCTTTCGGCCAGCCACCACAGATGCAGCGACACCGCGATCAGCGCCACAGCCGCCGCAAGGGCCAGATCGCGCCGCCCGATGCGCTGACCGGGCGACAGGACGGCGGCCAGCGCCATGTCCGCCACGCCATACAGCATCGCATGTTTCGCCAGCATTCCCGCCCCGACCGACAGGCCCAGCAGCACCGCCCAAGGGGCCGACCAGCCCTGCGCCAGACGGTGTTGTGCCAAAACAGTGCCAGCGCCAGAGACAACAGCAGCGGCGTGTCGGTGGTCATCAGCACCGATCCCACCGTCACCGCAGGCATGGTCAGATAGGACAGCGCCGCCACCGCGCCACGCGCCGCCCCGCCGTGGATCAGCGGTGCGGGCAGGCGGACGGCGGCCACGCTGTCGCCCAGCAGGCCGGTGCTGGCCGCGATCACCCAGCCGATCAGAGGCGGCTTGGAATATTCGCCCCCTGACGGCTGCTGCGACCACAGCCAGTATTGCGCCTCATCGGCGGACAGCTCGGTCCGACCCGCCCACAGCATCACTGCGCGCCACAGGGTCAGCGCGGCAATTCCGCCTATGACCGCGTAAAGCCAGCGGTCAGCCAGAGGTTGCAGAGCGTTGCTTTTTGCCATGGATCAGCCAAAGGTTGCGCGAATAGATGAACAACCCGGTCCCCCCCGATGATGAACACCGGATCGCGCCGCCACAGTGCATAGGTAAACAGCACCAGCCCGCCCGCCAGCGAAAAATACCAGAAGGCGACCGGCACCACCG
>JAUNUO010000063.1 GCA_030538135.1 Paracoccus sp. (in: a-proteobacteria) | reverse complement strand
AGCGGGCGCGGCCTTGTGCGCAGCGTGGCCAGCATCGGGTCGTCCCCCGTCCACCATGCGCTGAACGGTTTTTCCTTGACCGAGCCGATGGTGTAATCCGACCAGTAGGTGTCGGGATGCACCTTGCCCTGCGGGTCGATATTCGCCACGCCCACGCCCGACGAATTGCCACCCCATGCCTCAAGATGCGTGCGCACATGAGCGACGCGATCCGCGGGGAACCGGCTTTCGGCCCAACGCAGGAACCACACCGCATCAGCGTCGTTATTGCCCGTCACGATTTCCAGATTGCGCCCGTTTTCCACCGCGTCCCACGCCCGGTCCAGCACCAGATCCATGGCGCGGCGGGTATGGGCATGTTCGGTATCCTCGCCCCGGTGCTTGTCGCCCCGGCCCGCATAGACCAGATGCGACAGATAGAACTTGTCCACGCCCTCGGCCTCGCACAGGTCCAGCATGGCGGGCAGATCGTGGCTGTTTTCCCGCGTGATCGTATAGCGCAGTCCGACCTTGACCCCGCGCGCCAGACAGGCGCGCACCCCGGCCAGCGCATCGGCATAGGCGCCCTCGACGCCCCGGAACCAGTCGTTCACCGCCCCGATCCCGTCCAGCGAGATGCCAACGTAATCAAAGCCCAGATCGGCCACCCGCGCGGCATTGTCGCCGCCCAGTTTCGTGCCGTTGGTGGACAGCGACAGATGGCGGAAGTTCAGTTCCTTGGCCCGCGTCGCCAGTTCCCAGAAATCGAATCGCGACAAGGGCTCACCCCCCGACAGGATCAGCGCCGGGATATTGAAGGCGCGCAGATCATCCAGCACGCCCATGGCTTGTTCGTGCGTCAATTCGCCGGGAAAGACGTTGTTGGACGACACCGTATAGCAATGGCGGCATTTCAGGTTGCAGGTGCGGGTCAGGTTCCAGATCACCACCGGCTTGACCATGCCGCCCGGCGCCGCGCGGCGGCGCACCGGGGTGGGGTCCAGCAATTGGTGCATGTATTGGGTCAGGCGAAACATGTTGCCCCCTTTTTATGCGTCGCGGGCCAGGCGCAGCCCGGTCTTTTTCAGGATGCGCGTGGAATACAGAATGTCCGAGGCCCGGCAGGCGTCACCCAGAATGGCGGCGATCTGTTCGCGCTGCGTTTCCACCGTGTCGCGATCCGGGCCATGGACCATGGCGAACAGGTTATAGGGCCAGATCGGCCGCGCGCGCGGGCGCAGATAGGAATGCGTCACGAAATCCAGCGCACCGACCTGTTCGCCCAGTTCGACGGCGCGGTCGTCGTCCACGTCCCACACGCTCATGCCGTTGGCGGTCATGCCGAGCGCATAGTGATTGGGCGCGATGGCGACACGCCGGATCACACCGCGATCCTGCAAGGCGCGAATGCGCGAGATCACCTCGGCTTCGTCCAGATTCAGCCAATCCGCGATTTCCGCATAGGGCCGGGGCACCAAGGGCAACCCGGCCTGAGTCGCGGTGACGATGCGCCGGTCGGTCTGATCCAACGGCAGGATGGACATGTCATTCATGCCTGAACCCGGAATCCGATAAAGAATTCATGTTCCTTGGGAAACAACAGAACGCGCAAGCCTGTCTCCTTCTCGATGCGGCGGGCGCAGCGGCGGATGCCATCGGGCGTTTCCGTCGCCAGCACGAACCACATGTTCAGCCGGTGGTTGCGTTCATAATTATGCGCGACCTCGGGGTGCGCATTGACCAAAGTCGTCACATCGTCAAATTTTTCGGCCGGCACCTCCATCGCGCAAAGGCAAAAGGCGCCGCCCATGGCCGCCGCGTCATAGAAGGGGCCGAACCGCGTAATGGCGCCGATGTCGCGCAGGCGGCGGATACGCTCGATCAGGTCAGCCTCACCGATGGACAGCGTCTGCGCCGCTTCGGCAAAGGGGTGTTCGGTGATCGGAAAACCGTCCTGCAACTGATTGATGATGGCGCGGTCGGTATCGTCCAGCGCATCGGGCGGCAGGGTGTGGCGGATGGGGCGGGTCATGATTCCGGCCTTTCGACAGGGGCAGACGGGGCGGCGATCAGCGCCCCGGTTTGCTTGAAGCAGCGGGTCGAGAACAGAACCTTATGCGCAGCGCCGGCCAGTTGGGGCAGGGCGCGGGCCTGATCCAGAACCGTCAGCGCCTCGGGGCGGGACCGGGCGTGGATCATGCAGAACAATGGCCAGTCCCACACCCCCGGCACCGCGCGGCGGCGATAGGACAGGGTGACGCCCGGCGTAGCGGCCAGCGCGCGCCCTGCCGCGTCGATGCGATCATCGGGCAGGTTCCAGACCACCATCGCATTGGCGCGGTATCCCAGACGGCGATGGCGCACGATGACGCCCACGCGGGTCAGAAGCCGCGCCCGCGACAGCGCCGCGATCCGGCCGATGATGACATGTTCGCTGCGGCCCAGCATTTCGGCCAGCGCGGCAAAGGGGCGCGGCACCAGAGGCAGGCCGGTGGACAATGCGTGCATCAGCGGTCGGTCGCCGTCCTGCAACACGCTCATGTCGGCGGGGCGGTCGGGCGCCATCGCGCGGCGCGGGCCGTTCAGGCGGAAACCAAGGTCGATGTTATAGGGCGTGACCAGCGGCAGCGACAGAACCGGCAGACCCGATGCCGCCTCGATCCGCGTCAGCGACACGGCCAGCGCCTCGGGGTCGGGGGCGGTGGCGACGAACCACAGGTTCCACTCGTCCTCGCGCAGATAGGAATGGTTCACGCCCGGTTCGGCACCGACGATGGCTGCGACGGCTTCGATCCGATCCGCGGGAATGGCCAGCGCGGCCAGCGTCGAGGCCCCGGCGCAATTCGGCCGGCAGGTCGCGCCGACGCGCGAAATCTGCCCGGCCTCCTGCAAGGCGGCCAGACGGCTGATGACTTCGGCCTCGTCCATGCCAAGGGCGGCGGCCATGACGGCAAATGGGCGCGGCACCAAAGGCAGGTCGCGCTGAAATTCGTCCATCAGGCGCAGATCGGTCGGATCGGTCGTATGATCGAACATGCTCACAACCCCAGACGATAGGCACGGTCGGTGAAAAAGATCCCTGACGGGGCTTGCGCCTCGACCTCGCCGATCACCTCATAGGTGCGGGTGTCGCGGATCTCGATGCGGTTTTCGTCGCGCACCGACAGCCAGACCTCGCGCCCGCGCGGGGTGAATTCCATGTGCAGCACGCCGGGGCCGGGGGTCAGGGTCTGGATGACCTCATGAGTCATCGTGTCGATGACCTGCACCGTGTCGTTGTCGGGCGGCGCAAAATTGACCCAGATTTCCCGCTGATCGGGCCGGGCCAGCGCAAAGACCGGCTGACCGTGCAGATCGGTGCGCCCGGATTCGGTCAGCGTGGCCGCATCGACCCACAGCAGTTGATGCAGACCGACCGCAGGCAGGGCAAAGCTGTCGCCGGCAAGGGTCCAGCCTTGCAGATGCGGCATCTTGTAAACCGGCAGATCGGGTTCATCCTTGCCGTAATCGGGCAGAAAGCGGACGGGCTGCGGATCGTCGGCCCACAGGTCGATGGCGGTCAGCCCCTTTTCGCCGAACAACCCGACGATATAGGTGCGCCCGTCGCCCGTCACCAACGCGTCATAGGGGTTGGCGCCCACGTTTTCGAACACGGTGATTTCGGGGTTCGCGGGGTCGGCGGAATGATCCAGAAGCCATGCCTGCCCGCTGTCCCATGTTGACACGATAAAGCGGCTGCCCGGCACATCCGCCAGACCGACGGTTTTCGATTCCATCGGAATGTCGGCCACCAGTTCCAGCGTGTCGGCGTCGAACACCTTGACCCCGCCGGGTTCGTAATTCGACACGGCGACCAGCCGTCCGTCATCGGAAATCGCGCCGCCGATGGCGTTGCCGCCCTGAATAACTCGGTTTGCGATGGTCTGGGTGGTCAGGTCGATCTTGGTCAACCCACCGTCTCGGCCAAAGACATAGGCGAACCGCTGATCGGGGGAAAAGGTCACGCTGGCGTGGGACAGGTCGCCCAGCCCTTCGATCCGGGCCAGGGCAGCGCGCCGGGTATGCGACACGATCAGAACCGATCCGGCCGCGCGTTCGATCACCACGCCCAACTCGCCGGTTGTGTAAACCTCGGCGGATACGGGGGCGGCCAGCAGCAGGGCGGCGGCAAGGGGCAGGGCGCGCATCACGGCCGGTCCTCCTTCACGGTCATCAGCCAGTCGGCGATCCAGCGCGCCTCGGCCTCGGTCAGCAGCGGGCGCCACGGTGGCATGGCGGTGCCGGGAATGCCATCCAGAATGATCTCGGCCAGCCCGTCGGGGTCGCGCCCGGCCAGATCGGCGGGGGTGATCGGCGTGCCAAGCCCGCCGCGCATCGTCAACCCGTGGCACGAGCCGCAATCCTGCGTGACCATATGTTCCAGCGCGGCCTGCCGTTCGGGCGTCACCATCGGTCCGGCGGCGGCCATCGCGCCCCCGGCCAGAAACGGCAGGATCAGCAATGCCCTAGCCATTCGCGGCCATCCGCAACGGAGCGGTCAGATCGGCGGGCAGGGGTAGGGCCGACTGGCCATACATCGACACCACGCGCCCGATGACGAACAGCACCGGCGCATCCATCGGGTTGTCTGCAACGTCGGCACCAATCCGGTCCAGCGTGGACAGCAGCCGCCTTTCGACCGGGGTGGTGGCATGGGACAGCGCCATGACCGGGGTCGCACCCGGAAGGTTGTGCGCGATCAGGTTGCTGGCGATATCGGCGATATTGGCCGCGCCCATATAAACGACCAGCGTGCTGTCGGGATCGGCCAGCGACCCCCAGTCCAGCGTCAGCGTGGCGTCCTGCGCCCGGTGGCCGGTGACATAGCGCACGCCCGAGGCCAGCCCGCGATGAGTCAGCGGCACGCCGGTTGACGAAGCGGCGCCCTGCGCGGCGGTGATGCCTGGGGTGTAATCATAGGCGATGCCGGCGTCGCGCAGCACCTCGGCTTCTTCGCTGCCACGGCCGAAAATCAGCGGATCGCCCCCTTTCAGGCGGGCGACGGTCAGCCCTTGCCGGGCCAGATCGACCAGCAGCGCGTTGATGCGGTCCTGCGGCAGGGAATGAAAACCCGACGCCTTGCCGACGGAAATGCGGCGCGTGCGGGCGGGGATCAGGTCCATGATCGCAGAGGATACCAGCCGGTCGTAAACAACGACATCCGCGGACTGCATCAGGCGCAATGCGCGCAGCGTCAGCAATTCAGGGTCGCCGGGGCCGGCGCCGATCAGGTGAACCTTGCCTGCCATTTCAGCTTCCTTCGCGGTGGCGGTGTGGCGGGTAACCCGGGGGCGGCGGTCGGCCGCCCCCGGCAGGACAATATCAATAGACGTCGCCCATGGTGTTGTGAACGTTGAACTTGCCGGTCGGGGTAATCAGGCGTTCGTCCTTGATGACCTTTTTGACTTCAAGCGTCTTGTCATCAATCACGACGATCGCCGATTCCTGGTCCGAGGCGTTCCACAGCGAGAACCACACTTCGTTGCCGTCCTTGTTGAACTCGCCCTGAACGGCGCGAGCCTGACCACCTTCGATACCGGCCAGTTCGACGAGGTTCAGCGTCGTGAACTCGGGATCTTCGCCCTCGACCATCTCGCTGACATTGAACACCGCGACCGAGCCAGAGATTTCGGCATCGGGGTTCAGCGTCGCATCGACATAGAGGTGGTTCGATTCCGGGTGCGTCTTGACGAACAGCGAACCGCCGCCCAGTGCCGGGAAGCTTTCCACGATCTGCCATGCCTTGTCGGCATGACCTTCGGGATCGGTGCCGATCAGCGCGACCGAATCGTCGCCAAGGTGCGAGGTCGCCCACACCGGCCCGTGGGTCGGATGGATGATGTTCGCGCCGCGACCCGGATGCGGGGTCAGACCGCCGGTATCGGTGATCGACGCAAGCTTGCCTTCCTTGGTGTCGATGACGACCAGCTTGTTGCGGGCGTTCGCCGCCGTGATGAAGTAACGGTGGGTGCTGTCCAGACCGCCATCATGCAGGAAGCGTTCGGTCTCGATCTCGGTGATCTTCAGGTTCTTCAGGTCGGTGTAATCGACCAGCTGAATCTTGCCGGTTTCCTTGATGTTGACGATGAACTCGGGCCGGTAGTGCGATGCCAGGATGGCGGCCACGCGCGGCTCCGGGTGGTATTCCTGATCGTCATAGACCATGCCGCGGGTGGACACGATCTTGAGCGGTTCAAGCGTGTTGCCGTCCATGATGACATACTGCGGCGGCCAGTAAGATCCGGCGATCGCATATTTGTCTTCCCAGCCTTCGAACTTCGAGGTCTCGATCGAACGGGCCTCGGAGCCAACCTTGATGGTGGCGACCACGGCGGGTTCTTCCATCCACAGGTCGATCATGTCCACCTTGGCGTCGCGGCCGATCACCATCAGGTAACGCCCGGATGCCGACATGCGGCTGATGTGAACGGCATAGCCGGTGTCGATCACTGATTTGATCTCATAGCTGCCGCCGTCGATCAGTGCGATCTGGCCCGCGTCGCGCAGGGTGACCGAGAACAGGTTTTCCAGATCCCAGTCGTTCATCTTTTCGGTCGGGCGATCTTCGGGCGCGACATGGACGTGCCAGGTTTCGCGCATGGCCGCCATCCCGAATTCGGGCGGGCTTGCCGGATCCAGCAGCAGATATTTGGCCATAATCTGGATCTGCTCGTCGGTCAGGTCGCCCGACGTGCCCCAGTTCGGCATCCCCGCGGGCGAGCCGTAGGTGATGAAGCTGTGCAGATAATCGTAACCCAGTTCGCGGGTCAGATCGGGCGTCAGCGCCTTGCCGGTGGCACCGTTGCGCAGCACGCCGTGGCACCCCGCGCAGCGTTCGAAATAAATCTTGTTCGCCTCGTCGTATTCGGCCTGGGTCAGCGCCTCGACGCCTTCGGGTGCGCCGGGGGCGGGAACGCTTTCAGTCGCAAGCGAATCCAATTCGGGCGTGTAAACATCCTGCGGCTGACTGGTGTGATCCTGTGCCGGATCGGTCGCCGTTTCCTGTTCCTGGGCCAGCGCAAAGCCGGTCCCAAGGATCAGTGACAAGGCGGCGCTTGCAAGAAGAACTTGCCGCGCCTTGGCTGCGTGAGAAGTAACCATCGGAAATCTCCGTTGCTGGTGGGCTGACACAAATTTGCGTGTGGTTCTGGCGGCGTCCTTGACTTTTTTCAAAAGCGAGCAGGTGTCGTGCCAATTTTTATCAACGGAAGGTTGTCCGCGATGGGGACATATTTCGACGTCAAGCTATTGATATTGATTATTTATAGTTACCGGATCGCCCGAATTTATGCGCCGGCGCTGAATATGGGCTGCGCCCTTGTGTCGCACAAAGGCAGCATTTCGAAACGTCCCGCCGGGCGGTTCGCCTGATTCTTCTGCAAGGCAGGTATGCGGCTGCGCGATGCTTCTTTCACGGCCTGCTCGCAAAAGTTTGACTTTCGTTAAGGTAGATCGGTGGGACGCCGCCCATGTTGCTATCCAGTTATCAACTGCTGTGAGAGGGCTGCGCATGAGCGAAGTCATGACCAAAAGCATGGCCCGCAACGTGTTCTATGGCGGGTCATTGTTTTTCATCCTTATCTTCATAGGACTTTCGGCGCACAGTCACTGGTATGCCGTCAACGTCTCGACCAACAAGGAAACGCTGAACGACAGCGTGACCGCGGGCAAGCACGTCTGGGAACGCAATGGCTGTATCAACTGCCATTCTCTGCTGGGCGAGGGTGCCTATTTCGCCCCCGAACTCGGTAACGTCATGCGCCGCTGGCAGGTGCAGGATGATTCCGACGCGGCCTTCGACACGTTGAAGGCGTGGATGGATGCCATGCCGACCGGCATCGAGGGCCGTCGTCAGATGCCGAACTTCAACCTGACTGACGAAGAATACCGTCAACTGTCCGATTTCCTTCTGTGGACCGGCACAATCAACACGCTGAACTGGCCGCCGAACGATGCCGGGTAAGGAGAAACGCTGATGAGATATGCCACGCAACGGATCGCCTTCCCGTATTTCGCGGTGGCGATGGGTCTGTTCGCCATTCAGGTGACGATGGGCCTTGTCATGGGTTACGTCTATGTGAACCCGAACTTCCTGTCCGACATCCTGCCGTTCCACGTGCTGCGGATGCTGCACACCAACGCGCTGATCGTCTGGCTGCTGCTGGGCTTTTTCGGCTCGACCTATTTCCTGCTGCCCGAGGAAAGCGAGCGCGAGATCCATTCGCCCGCGCTGGCCTATCTGCAACTGGCGATTCTGGTGGTGGGGACGCTAGGCGCGGTCGTGACCTATATGTTCGACCTGTTCCACGGCAACTGGCTGCTGGGCAAGGAAGGGCGCGAGTTTCTGGAACAGCCCAAATGGGTCAAGATGGGCATCGTCGTCGCGGCGCTGATCTTTCTCTACAACTGCTCGATGACGCTGTTGAAGGGGCGCAAGACCTCGATCTCGACCGTTCTGCTGATCGGTCTGTGGGGGCTGGCGCTGCTGTTCCTGTTTGCCTTCTATAACCCGCCTAACCTCGTGCTGGACAAGCAATACTGGTGGTGGGTCGTTCACCTGTGGGTTGAGGGCGTGTGGGAACTCATCATGGCGGCCATCCTTGGCTATCTGATGCTGAAACTGACCGGCGTTGACCGCGAGGTGGTGGAAAAGTGGATCTATGTGATCGTCGCCACCGCGCTGTTCTCGGGGATCCTCGGCACCGGGCACCATTATTTCTGGATCGGACTGCCTGCCTACTGGCACTGGATCGGCTCGATCTTCTCGTCCTTCGAGGTGGTGCCGTTCTTTGCCATGATGTCCTTTGCCTTCATCATGGTGTGGAAAGGCCGCCGCGATCACCCGAACAAGGCCGCGCTGCTGTGGTCGCTGGGTTGTGCCACGCTCGCATTCTTCGGCGCCGGGGTCTGGGGCTTCCTGCACACGCTGCATGGCGTCAACTATTACAGCCACGGCACGCAGATCACCGCGGCACACGGGCACCTGGCCTTCTATGGCGCCTATGTCTGCCTCGTCTGCGCCATCGTGACCTATGCTATGCCGATCCTGCGCAACCGCGACCCCTATAATCAGGTGCTGAACATGGTGGCGTTCTGGTTGATGTCGTCGGGGATGCTGTTCATGACCTTCACCCTGACATTTGCGGGCACGGTTCAGACCCACCTTCAGCGGGTGAACGGTATCTTCTACATGGACGTTCAGGATCAGCTGGTGTTGTTCTACTGGATGCGCCTCGGTTCGGGCGTGGCCGTGGTTCTGGGTGCGCTGCTGTTCATCTATTCTGTGCTGGTGCCCGGTCGCGAAGTCGTCGAGCCTGGCCCGGTCCAGCGGCATCGCGACGCCCATGACGAAGCGATCACCCCCGCGGAGTAAAAGTCAATGAACGCTCATAGCAAGACGGAGGGGGCGGCCAATGCCCCCTTCTACCTTCCACAGGCCGACGAGGTTGCCATTTTCGAAGCCGCGGCACAGAACGACCTGCCGGTGCTGCTGAAAGGGCCGACCGGCTGCGGCAAGACCCGGTTCGTGTCCTATATGGCCGCGAAACTGGGGCGCAAACTTTACACCGTCGCCTGCCATGACGATCTGTCGGCGGCGGACCTGATCGGGCGCTATCTGCTGAAAGGCGGGGAAACCGTCTGGGTCGATGGCCCGCTGACCCGCGCCGTGCGCGAAGGCGCGATCTGCTATCTGGACGAGGTGGTCGAGGCCCGCAAGGACGTGACCGTCGTGCTGCACCCGCTGACCGACGACCGGCGTATCCTGCCCATCGACCGCACTGGCGAAGAACTGGATGCGGCCCCCGGCTTCATGCTGGTGGCGTCCTATAACCCCGGTTATCAGAACATCCTGAAAACGCTCAAGCCCTCGACGCGGCAACGTTTTCTGGCGATGGATTTCGACTTTCCCGCGCCCGCCCTTGAAACCGAGGTGGTGGTGCAGGAAACCGGCATCGACCGCGACAAGGCCACGGCGCTGGTCCGGCTGGCGGGCAAGCTGCGCGCCCTGCGCGGGCAGGATCTGGAAGAAGGCGTCTCGACCCGTCTGGTCGTCTATGCGGCCACGCTGATCGCGGGCGGCATGTCCATCGACCGCGCGATCGAGGCCGCGATGATCGAACCGCTGACCGATGATGCCGATGTGAAACGCGGCCTTCTTGATCTTGTTGCGGCGGTGTTCGGGTAAGTCATGGGCTTTGAACCGTGGGAGCCAGAAGAAACCATTGGCAAGCTGTGGCACAGCACGGCAAGCCAATGGGATGCACCGCCGCAGTTTCCCGATGCGGCGATAGCTTTGCCGCAGGTGTCGGGACGGCTTGGGGTGTTCTGGCGGGGTCTGGGCGGCGATCATTCGGTCGAACTACGCGCCGTCCGCGCCGTGGCCGCAAAACATCGCCTGTCCTTCCGCCGTCGCCTGTCCACCGAGGCCGAGGCGACGGCCCGCGCCAGTTTCGACGGCGAGGTTCTGCGCCTGCCCGAAACGCTGGCGATCTTTCCCGACCCGGCGGCGAACGGCACGCTTTATCTGTGGCAGACCGCCATGGCCGTCGCGGTATCGCAGGACGATCCGTCCGCGCCGCCGACGGATGATCCGCTGGCGCGCGATCTGGCCTTTCTGGCCGCTGCCACCCGCGCTGTCGATCTGACACTGACCGATGCGCCGGGGCTTGCGCCGCTGTATCGCGACCTTTGCGCGCTGTTGCTGGCCGGTCGCATGGCGCCGCCCCTGCCGCCGGTGGAAGCGGCGCTGGAATCGGTGATCCGGCATCTGCTGGGCGATCCCGCGCCGCTGAACGACGATGCGGAACAGGCGCTGGCGCGGGTCATGGCCGCCCGCGACGGCGACCGCGAGGCGTTGAATGCACGCGCGCCGCGCGGCTACAAACCCATGCGTCCGGTGGAATTGTGGGTCGCGCCCGACAGCGTGATCTGGTCCGCCGAAGGGCAGGTCGAGACGCGCGATACCGATGGCGCGCCCGAGGAAGGTCAGGACGGCAAGGTGATGCGCGCCCGCCGCCGCAAATCCGATCAGGCCGAACGCAAGGACAGTCTGATCCTGCACAAGTTCGAGGCGATCCTGTCCTGGGCCGAGTTCCTGAACCTCAACCGCCGGGTCGAGGATGACGATATCGACGATGCCAAGAAAGCCGCCGAAGATCAGGACGAGTTGAACCTTGGCCAATTGTCCAAGGCGCCGGCCGCGCGGTTGAAACTGCATCTGGACCTGTCGCCCGAGGACGTGAACATCGAGGCGCTGGCCGGCCAGCATGTCTATCCCGAATGGGACGCCCGGCGGGGGGCCTATCTGCCGGCGCATGTCCGTGTGCTGGAATCCCGCCCCGAACCCGCGCCTGAAACCGAACTGATCCACGACCCCGCCGCGCTGCGCCGCATCCGCGCAGTCCGCCGCCAGTTCGAAGCATTGCGGCCGGGTCGCGTGACCACCACCGGCCATCGCGATGGCGAGGAACTGGACACCGAACTGGCGGTCCGTTCCGCCGTCGATCTGGCCGCGCTGGGCGAAGGCAACGACCGCATCTGGCGGCAAACGCGTCCTATCGCGCGCGATCTGGCGGTGTCGATCCTTCTGGACGTGTCACGATCCACCGAAAGCGCTGTCACGGGCCGCGCCGTCATCGACGTGGAACGCGAGGCGCTGACCGCGCTGGCATGGGGTCTGGATGCCTGCGGCGACCGGTTCGCGCTGAACGCCTTTTCCTCGCTGCGGCGCGACCGGGTGTTCGTGTCGAACTGCAAGACATTCGACGAACCCATGTCGCGACAGGTCGAGGCGCGTGTGGCCGCGCTGCGCCCGCAGTTCTACACCCGCCTTGGCGCCGGGGTCCGCCATGCCAGCGCAGGCCTTGCCACGCAGGGCAGCCATCGCCGCCTGCTGCTGGTCATCACCGACGGCAAGCCGAACGATCTGGACCATTACGAAGGCCGCCACGGCATCGAGGACAGCGCCCGCGCCATCCGCGAGGCCCGCCGCGCCGGTCATGCCGTATTCGGCATCACCGTGGACCGCGACGGCAAAAGCTGGTTCCCGCGCATTTTCGGGCGGGGCGGCTTTGCGTTGTTCCCCGATCCCGATCGGCTGGTCGGGGCATTGCCGGAAATCTATCGGCAACTGGTTGGGCGATGAACACGGCCGCGCAGCGCCGTCCGCCCGGCGATCTGATGATCTGGGTGCTGATCGTGCTGGAGGTGGCGGTTTTCGCCGCCGGACTTCTGGTGTTTCTGGCGGTGCGGCTGACCGATCCGGCGGGGTTCGCGGCGGGGCAGGATCAGTTGCACCGGCTGTCCGCGGGTATCAACACGGTGGTTTTGGTCACGTCCGGTCTGCTGGCGGCACTGGCGCTGCGCCGGGTGCGGGCGGGGCAGGGGCGCGAAGGCCGCTGGTTTCTTTTGGCGGCGGCGGCGCTTGGGGTGTTGTTCGTGGTCCTCAAGGGGGTCGAATATGCCCATGCCGGAACCGGCAGTGAGGCGTTCTTTACCTTTTATTACCTGCTGACCGGCTTTCATGCCGCGCATGTCGTGGCCGGGGTGGTGATCCTTGGCCTGTGCGCCGTCACGCTGAACAAGGATCACGTTCAGGCGGGTGCGCAGTTCTGGCATATGGTCGATCTGGTCTGGGTGATCCTGTTCCCGATCATCTACCTGCTGAGGTGATGCGATGCGCGATCCGCTGATCCGGGCATGGCTTATCCTGATCGCCGCCTCGCTTGGGGCGACGGCGGCGGCGCTGTCGCCCTTGCCGGGACGGGTGGCGATGGTGGTGGTGCTTGCGCTGGCCTGGGTCAAGGCGCGGGTGGTGCTGGCCGCCTATCTGGAACTGGACGAAACGCCGCCGATCCGGCGCGCCTTCGATCTGGCGCTTGCGCTGTTCATGGCGTTAGCCGGGCTGCTTTACCTGATTGCCTGAGGGGCGTCGCGCGGATACGCGCGGCCCGGTCAGGATCGGCCAATACAGCGCAGCGAAGCCACCGAATGCGGCGATCCACGCCGTTCCGGCGGCATGCAGCGTCCACATCTGACCCGGCGCCAGCGCATAGATCAACCGCAGCACAGCGGCCAGATTGACCAGCAGGAAAACGATCGTCAGCCCGCGCCCGGCGGTCAGCTCGCGACCGGTATGGCCCAGACTGGCGCGCGACATCACGGCCAGCGTCAAGACGCCGATCCCGCCCGCCATCCAGACGTGACGTGCGCCCGCAGGCAGCATCAGCCCGACCCCTGAGGCGGCGACCGACAGAAAGCCCACCGCGACCCATGCATAGGCCAGATGAAGAATCCACAGCAGGGGTTCGGGCGCGGTGGCTCCGCCGCACCAGCGCGACAGCCGGATCAGATGCGCGATACCCGCCATGCCGCAGATCGCCGCCGTCAGCCGGGCATCGGGCGCGATGACAAAGGCGATCAGCGCCGCTGCCCCGGTCGCCAGTGCGGCCTTGTCGGGCCGCCCCATCGGCGCGGGCAGGGCGGTTTCGCCGCGCCGGACCAGCCAGTTGCGGGTAAAGGACGGAATGATCCGCCCGCCAATCAGCGTCATCAGCATGACCAGCGCCCCCAGCGACAGCCGGAAGCCCCAATCCTGCGCCGCCGCACCGCCGCGCGCCTGCACATGAAACACCACCAGCCCGGCGACGAACAGGCTGAACAGCCCGACCACCGGCAGATTGCGCCAGTTCTTGCCCGCGACAATTTCGCGCAGCAACACGAACAGCAGTGCCGCGAACAGCGACAGATCGGCCGCCGCGATCACGAATGAGGGCAGGGCCAGAGGCAGCGTCGTCGCCGCCCGGCCCAGAATCCAGAGCCCGGTCAACCCCGCCAGCGGCCATCCCGTCACCGGCAATCGCCCGGTCCAGTTCGGCACCGCAGTCAGCACGAACCCCGCGACCGCCGCCGCGCTGTATCCGTAAAGCATTGAATGTGCGTGCCAATCCACGGGGGTAAAGACCGGGGGCGGTGCAATGGCCCCCATCAGCATCGGCAGCCAGATCAGCATCGCCAGCGCCGCCCAGATCGCCCCCATAAGAAAGAACGGACGGAAGCCAAAGCTGAGAAGGGCCGGTCCGGTCCAGTCGCGAATACGTTGGGTGGTGGTTATGGCCATGAAAAACCTCGGGCTGTTGCGCGAAGGCTGCCGACTGTTTATGTCACATGCGTTGACTTAAGTCAGGTCGTAACCCTGATCGCCTGCTTATGTGACGCTTGCTTTGGCCAAGGGCAAATAATGACTGTCATCCTTGATACGATCCGCAAATCCGTTCTCTTTTCCGAACTGCCGCAGAATCTGGTTGACCGCGTTGCCGCCTTTGCCACCCTCCGCGAAGTTTCGCAGGGCGAAACCCTGTTCGTTCAGGGGGAACCTTCGGACAGCGTATTTCTGATCGCGCGCGGCTGGATCAAGCTGTATCGCGTGGCCCCCAGCGGCACCGAGGCGGTGGTGGCGGTCAAGACCCGCGGCCACAGCTTTGCCGAGGCGGTGGCCATCCGCGGCACCCCCTATCCCGTATCGGCCGAGGCCGCGACCGAGGCGGTGCTGGTGCGGCTGGACGCCCGAAAGCTGCGCCAGATGATCGAAACCGAACCGCAGATCGCACGGTCGCTGCTGGTCAACTGCGTGATCAAGTTGCAGGCCTTCGTGACTCAGGTCGAACAGCTCAAAGCCCGTTCGGGCTCGCAGCGGGTAGCGGAATTTCTGATCGAACTGGCCGATTGCGGCGATGATAAATGTTATGTCGATCTGCCCTATAACAAGGTGCTGATCGCGGGCCGTCTGGGCATGAAGCCCGAAAGCCTGTCGCGCGCCTTCCGCCGTCTGCGCGACTATGGCGTCCGCATCGAGGGAAACCGCGCCTGGATCGAGGATATGCAGCGGCTGATCGACTTTGCATCCGAGGACCCCAGCCTGCCCTGGACCAAGGGCTGAGGCGGGGCGGAAAATCCTCGTTTCCTTTGAGTTTGGTCAAGGCGTTGCTGACAGGCCCGTCCCACTCTCTGCCCGGCATCATCAGTATGTCCATGCGAAGGTTGAGGAATTTCACAATCATGGCACAATGTCGCCAGCTGGGTCCTTGGGGTGCGCCGCATGTATTTCTAGCCGCCTTGTTGGCATTCGTGCTGGCGCTGGTCGGGGGCGCGCAGGCGCAGACGCCTGTTTTGCAACAGTTTCTGACCGAGGTTCCGGCGGGCGATCTCGTCCCGGGCGCGGATGGCTATGGCCCGATGCGCGATGATCTGCCCGTAGCGCCGGTGCTGAGTGGCGGGCAGCCGGTGGGTTGGGCCTTCATCACCAGCGATTTCGTCGGCACCACCGGCTATTCCGGCAAGCCGATTCATACCATGGTCGCCGTCGATGACGCGGCCAAGGTGATCGGGGTCAAGCTGGTCAAGCATTCCGAACCCATCGTCCTGATCGGCATCCCCAACTCGCGCATGGAAGAAATGGTCGCGGGTTATGTCGGCCTCGATCTGGTGGCCGAGGCGGCGGCGGGCGGATCGGCCCATGACCTGCACATCATTTCCGGCGCGACCGTTACCGTTATGGTCATCGACGACAATATCGTGCGCGCGGGTCTGCGGGTGGCGCGGGCGCTTGGGCTTGGCGGGCTCGGCGTTGATGCGGACGAAAGCACCCCGCCGCGCGAACTGGCCACCGACGTCGCCCCTATCGCGAACTGGGCCGAGGGCGAGGGCGACGGCACCATCCGCCGCATTGTTCTTACCGCCGGAGAGATCAACGAAGCCTTCGCCGAGCATGAAGATCTGCGCGCGGGTCAGCGGCCACTGACCAACGAACCGGATACCGTGTTCATCGACATGCAGGCCGCGCTGGTCAGCGTGCCGGCCATCGGGCAGGCGGTGCTCGGCCCGGCCGAATTCGCCAACCTTCAGGAATGGCTGAAAACACCCGTTCGCGGGCCGTCCTCAGGCCCCGGTCCCGCACCCGGTGCCGCGTCTGACGACGCGACCGGCGACAGCGCCATTGTGATCGGGGGTCTTGGTCTTTATTCGTTCAAGGGGTCGGGCTATGTGCGTGGCGGCATCTTTGACCGTATCCAGCTGATCCAGGACGACATCTCGGTCCGGTTCCGCGACCGTCAGCACCGCCGCACCACCATCGCGCTGTCGGGCGCGCCGGCGTTCACGGAAACGGATATGTTCCGCATCCCGGCGGATTCCGGCTTTGACCCGACTAAGCCGTTCCGCATCCAGCTTTTGGTGAACCGCGACGTTTCAGCGCTGGACCGCGCGTTCCTGACCTATGATCT
>JAUNUO010000062.1:10403-16302 GCA_030538135.1 Paracoccus sp. (in: a-proteobacteria) | reverse complement strand
CATCTGCGGTGCATCGGTTGTGGACGGGCTGTGTACGGCCTGTGTACAGGTTGTGCAGGTGTTGCGCGGCCCAAGTGATTGAAATGGCGGCGCCCGTTCGGGTGCAACGCCCGCCCCGTTGCGCCGCAACGTGCGCCCCGTTGCATGTCGCATCCGGCTCAGGCCCCGACGGCGCCCCGCACCAGTTCCCAATACAGATCGCCCAGCGCATCCCGGTCCAGCCGCCCGCCCGCGCGATACCAGTTCGTGACACCCGTCAGCATCGCGATCAGCGCCATGGTGGTCAGCCGGGCATCCGCGATCCGCATCACGCCCTGTTCCTGACCCGCGCGCAGGATGGCTTGCAGGGCGGCCTCGTATCTGTCGCGCAAATCCCTGATCTTGCGATGATTTTCCGGCGTCAGATTGCGCAGTTCCATATATGACAGGAACACCGCATCCGAATGATCCAGACTATAGGCGATATGAAAACGCACCATCCGTTCCAGCCGGTTCAGCGGCGGATCGCCCGGCCGGTCCTGCCACGCGGCCAGCAGCCCTTCCATATGCGCGGTCAAAAGATCGGCCAACAGGGCCTGCTTGTCCGGCGTATAGGCATAGAGCGCCCCGGCCTGAACCCCAACGGCCTCGGCGATTTTTCTCATGGAAACAGCGGCATAGCCGTGGCGCGCAAACAGGTGCAGGGCCTGCTGACGGATCAGCGGCCCGGTGATCTCGGCGCGTGATCCCTGCGTGCGTGCCATACCCCCTTGTGACAAGTGCAGGCCCCGTTGTGAAGCCCTCGCGCCGCGCGTATCCTGCGCGCCATGATGCGTCCCGCCCGCCTGACCGCCGCCCTGATCCTGCCGCTGCTGGCCTCGGCCTGCGGTGACGCGGGCACGGCCTACCCTGCCCTCGTCCCGGTTGCTTCCATCCTTGCTGAACCCGCCCTTCCCGATGCACCCGGCGCGGCGGCCACCGACCCCGCCGCCGTGGCCGCGCCGGTGCGCAGCCGCGCCGACGCCCAGCGCGACCGCGCCACCCCCCAGCGCGGCCCGGTGATCGAGCCGCCCACCCGCGCCCGAATGGATCGCGCCGTCGCCCGCCATCGCTGATTGCATTCTTGCGAAAGACTGGTAAAAATATTTTACCAATTCAGGGAAAGCTGCCCATGCCCGTCATCACCTGCATCGAGGATCTGAAACGCCTGCATCGCGCCCGCACGCCGCGCATGTTCTATGACTACGCGGAATCAGGCAGTTACACCGAACAGACCTTCCACGAGAACACATCCGACTTTGCCCGGATCAGGCTGCGGCAAAAGGTTGCGGTGGACATGTCCAACCGCTCGACCGCATCGACCATGGTCGGGATTCCGGTGTCGATGCCGGTCGGGCTGGCCCCGGTCGGGCTGACCGGAATGCAGCACGCCGACGGCGAGATCAAGGCGGCCCGCGCGGCGGAAAAATTCGGCATCCCCTTTGCGCTGTCCACCATGTCGATCTGTTCGATCGAGGACGTGGCCGCGCACACGACCAAGCCCTTCATGTTTCAGCTTTATGTGATGCGCGACTGGGATTTCGTCGCCGCGATCATCGAGCGCGCCAAGGCCGCGAAATGCAGCGCGCTGGTGTTGACGCTGGATCTGCAAATCCTCGGTCAGCGGCACAAGGATCTTAAGAACGGCCTGTCCGCGCCACCGAAACTGACGCCCGCGACCCTGCTTGATCTGGCGACACGCTGGCGCTGGGGCCTTGGGATGCTGGGCACCAAGCGGCGGTTTTTCGGCAATATTGTCGGCCACGCCAAGGGCGTCGGTGACGCGTCGAGCCTGATGAGCTGGACGGCCGAACAGTTCGACGAACAACTGGACTGGGACAAGATCGCCCGTATCCGCGACATGTGGGGCGGCAAGCTGATTCTGAAAGGAATTCTGGACCCCGACGACGCCCGTCGCGCCGCCGATTTCGGCTGCGATGCCATCGTGGTCAGCAACCACGGCGGGCGGCAACTGGACGGGGCTTTGTCATCCATCCGCATGCTGCCCGAGATCGTCAGGGCAGTGGGCGATCAGGTGGAAATCCACCTCGACAGTGGCATCCGCTCGGGTCAGGACGTCCTGAAGGCGCTGGCGCTTGGCGCCCATGCGACATGGATCGGCCGCGCCTTCATCCACGGCCTTGGCGCCATGGGCGAGGCCGGCGTGACCAAGGCGCTTGAGGTGATCCACAAGGAACTGGACATCTCGATGGCGCTGTGCGGGGAACGCGACGTAAAGAACCTCGGTCGCAACAACGTCCTGTTGCCCCAAGGTTTTTCCGCCGAAACCTATCGTTAGAACCCGATCTGGCGGCGTATGTCCTGCGGGGTGGCACCTTCGTCCCGCAGGCTGGCGATGCTGCGGGCATCGTCGCGCTTGGCCAACCGCCGTCCCGCATCGTCGCGGATCAGGCGGTGGTGCCGATATGCGGGCGTGGGCAAGCCCAGCAGGCGTTGCAGGAGCACATGAATCCACGTCGATTCAAAAAGATCGCGCCCCCGCGTGACCAGCGTAACGCCCTGCGCCGCATCATCCACCACCACCGACAGATGATAGCTGGTGCCCATGCCGCGCCGCGCCAGAATGACATCGCCGATCCCGGCCAGAAAGGCCTCGCGGCTCATCTGATGTGGCCCGTCGTCGTCAAATCCGATGCTGTCGATCCCAAGCGCGTTAAAGGCCCGCGCCGTGTCCAGCCGGATCACCTCGTCCGGCCCGGCATCGGCCAAAGCCCGCCCTCGACAGATGCCGGGATAGATCAACCCATCCGGCCCGGCGGGCAGCGCGCCTTCCTGCGGTGCCGACAGCGCGGCGCGAATATCGCCACGACGACAACGGCAGGGATAGGACAGCGGCGCCAGCCGCGCCAAGGCCGCCTGATAGGCCGGCATCCGGTCCGATTGCCGCATCACCGGCAGCGGCCAATCCAGCCCCAGCCAATGCAGATCGTGGTAAATCGCGGCCTCGTATTCGGGGCGGCAGCGGTCGCGGTCGATATCCTCGATCCTCAGCAGAAACCTGCCCCCCGCCCCGGCCGCGAACAGCGCTGCATAAGCATGGCCCAGATGCAAAAGCCCCGTGGGCGAGGGCGCGAACCGCGTTACTGCGCCGCCAGCCATGCGGTGAAATCCTGCTTGGCGCGGTCGGTATAGGCCGGGTAGCGGTCCTTGCGCCCACGCCGCCCGCCACGCGCGTCATCCAGCGGCGGGAACAGGCCGAAATTCACGTTCATCGGCTGGAACGTCTTGGCCTCGGCCCCGCCGGTGATGTGGTTGACCAAGGCCCCCATGGCGGTGGTCAGCGCGGGCGGCGGCAGGTCGCGCCCCTGCGCCTGCGCCGCGGCCATCCGCCCCGCCAGCAGCCCCATCGCCGCGCTCTCGACATAACCTTCCACCCCCGTCACCTGCCCGGCAAAGCGCAGATGCGGTGCCGGGCGCATCCGCAGCCGGTCGTCGATCAGCGTGGGCGAATTAAGGAACGTGTTGCGGTGAATCCCGCCAAGCCGCGCGAACTCGGCATTTTGCAATCCGGGAATACGCCGGAAAACATCGGTTTGCGCGCCATATTTCATCTTGGTCTGAAAGCCGACTATATTATACAGGGTGCCCAGGGCGTTATCCCGGCGAAGCTGAACCACCGCATAAGGTTTTTCCGCCGGATTGTGCGCATTGGTCAGGCCGACCGGCTTCATCGGGCCGTGGCGCAGGGTCTCGCGCCCGCGTTCGGCCATTACCTCGATGGGCAGGCAGCCGTCGAAATAACCGGCGGTCTCGCCTTCGCGGAACTCGGTCTTGTCGGCGGCCAGCAGGGCGTCGATGAAGCCCTCGTAATCCTCGCGCGTCATCGGGCAGTTGATATAGGCGCGGCGTTCGGCCTCGGTCGCGCCCTTGTCGTAACGGCTTTGTTCCCAGGCCACGGTCATGTCGATGCTGTCCGCATGGACGATCGGCGCGATGGCATCGAAAAACGCCAGCGCCTCGGCCCCGGTCAACCGCCTGATCGCGCCCGCCAGCGCGTCCGAAGTCAGCGGCCCGGTCGCCACGATCCAGTTGCCGCTGTCGGGCAGATCGCGGATCTCGCCCGCGCGAATTTCAACCAAGGGGTGGTCGCGCAGCGCCGCAGTGACCGCGCCCGAAAAGCCATCGCGGTCCACCGCCAGGGCCCCGCCCGCAGGCAGCCGGTGCCTGTCGGCCATCGCCATGATAAGTCCGCCAGCCGCGCGCATTTCCCAATGCAACTGCCCGACCGCGTTCATCTGATCGTCGTCCGACCGGAAACTGTTGGAACAGACCATTTCCGCACAATCGCCGGTCCGGTGCGCAAAGGTGCCAACGACCGGCCGCATTTCATGCAGGATCACCGGCACGCCCGCCTGCGCAATCTGCCATGCCGCTTCGGACCCGGCCAGACCGGCCCCGATGATGTTCACAGGCTCCATTGGTCCATCCCTGCTTGTAGGGTGCAAAGGCGCTTGCTACCAACGCGGGCGTTGCAACGCAAGCAGGGGCCGATGGGCAAGCCGCCGACCGAACGGTTCATCATCGACGGGATCGTGCTGGATATTCCCGGCGCGGTGCTGACCGCGACGCTGCGAGACAGATTGGCGCAAGGACTGTATGAAGCGCCCGAACGGCGCCTTCTGCACCAGTTCGTGCAACCCGGCGACCGGGTGCTGGACCTTGGCGCGGGTGCCGGGTTGGTGGCGATGCTGGCCGCGGGGATTGTCGGCGCGGAAAAGGTCACCGCGGTCGAGGCGAATCCGGCGATGCATCCGGTGATCCGCCGCAATTTCCGCCTGAACGGCTTGTCGGGTATCCGGCTGATCCGCGGCGCGGTGGGTGCCAGTGGCGATACCGTCACTTTCCATGTCCATCCGGGATTCTGGAGCGCATCCTTGATCCGCAATCCGAAACTGACATCGCAGCCGGTCGAAGTGCCGGTCAAGCGGTTCGCAAATCTGGTGCGCCGTCGGGCGGCGACGGCCGTTCTGATGGACATCGAAGGCGCGGAACAGCACATTCTGGCCGACCCGATCCCGGCTTCGGTGCGGCTGATGGTGATCGAACTGCACCCCCTTGTTTACGGAGCCGATACCGCTGCCGCGCTGGTCAGTGCGCTGAAACAGCAGGGGTTTGCGATGTCGGCGCAGGACAAGGGCGGCAGCGTGATCGCCATGACGCGGGGCTGAGACGAAAAAAGGGCGGCGCCCTGCGGCACCGCCCCTGAATGTCGCGGGTGGCGGGATTATTCCTCGCCGCCCTCGGCTTCGGCTTCTGCCCCGTCATCCTCGGACCGCAGCGCAGAGGGCGCGGCGATATTGGCGATGACGAAGTTGCGGTCCACGGTCGGACGCACGCCTTCGGGCAGTTTCACATCGTTGATGTGGATCGAATCGCCGACCTGATGACCGGCAAGGTCCACCGTGATGTGGTCGGGAATGTCGCTGGCGGGCACGATCAGTTCCACTTCGGGGCGCACCGTCACCAGAGTGCCGCCGCGCTTCAGGCCGGGGCACTGTTCATGGTTGATGAACTCGACGTGGATGAACAGGTTGACCTTCGAAGTGCGGCGCAGGCGCATGAAGTCGATATGCGTCGGCAGGTCCTTCACCACATCGCGCTGAACGTTGCGGCAGATGACGCGCACGTCTTCCTGTCCCTCGACCTTCAGGTTCCACAATGTGGACATGAAGCGACCGGCGCGCAGTTTGGTCAGCAGCGGGTTGAACTCCAGCGCGATGGGCATGGGGTCCTTATGGTCGCCATATACAATGCCGGGCACCTTGCCTTCGCGGCGAGCTTGACGGGCGGCCCCCTTGCCTGTCCCCGTGCGTGCCTCGGCCACCAGATCCGGGATCACTTTGGCCATGGTATCTATCCT
>JAUNUO010000062.1:8277-10303 GCA_030538135.1 Paracoccus sp. (in: a-proteobacteria) | reverse complement strand
TCGGCGGCAGGGGGCATGATGTCGATGGCGCTGGCACCGCGTCTGCTGGCGCGGTTCGGGCCGGGGCTGTTGCCAGTCAGCGCGGCTTTGGTCGGGCTGGCCAGCCTGTTGCCGGGCGCGGTCGGGTCTTGGGCCGGTCTGGCGCTGATGCTGGTGGCGGTCGGGGCCACCATGTCGCTATGCGATATTTTGTCGAACATCCGCATCGCTGATGCCGAGGCTGAAGCCGGGCGGTCGCTGCAAAACCTGAACCATGCGATGTATTCGCTGGCCTTGGCCGGGTCGGCATCGGTCATGGGGCTGCTGCGCGGTGCCGGTTGGGCGCATCAGGCGGCGCTGATCCCGGTGGCGCTGGTCATCCTGATCTGCGCACTCGCGATGGCCACGGCCCCTGCCCCCGCGCATGCGGCCGGCGACGCGGATCGCGGCCCCGTCATCCCTGCGCCCTGGCTGATCGTGATGCCCGGTGCCATGATCCTGTGGCTGAGCTTTATGGCGGAAAACGGTACCGAGACATGGGGCGCGCTGCATATCGAACGAACCCTGGGCGCGGCCGGTGGCATGGGCGCGGCGGGGCCTGCGATGTTCGCGCTGGCCATGGGAATCGCGCGGCTGGCCGGTCAGGTTCTGACCCGCGTCCTGGGCGAGGTGCGGTTGATCGCGGTGTCTGTCGTGCTGGCCTTTGCCGGTGCCGTGCTGCTGGCGCTGGCTCCGGGGTTGGGGCTGGCGATTTCCGGCGCGGCGGCGCTTGGGCTGGGTGTGGCGGTGGTGGTGCCGACCGCCAACACGCTGATCGCCCGCACCGTGCCCGCAAGCCAGCGCGCCAGCGCCATTTCCCGCGCATGGATGATTGGCTTTACCGGGTTCTTCATCGGCCCGCCGATCATGGGTTTCGTGTCCGAGGCGGGTGGATTGCGGCTGGCCTTCGGGTTGATCGCGGCGATGGTGGCGCTGATGCTGCCCTGCCTGTGGGCGCTGTCGCGGCGGGTGCGGTTCTGAAAAGGCTGGGCCAGCCCGCCGGTCTATTCCTGTGCGGGCGGATCGGTGCTTTCGTCGGGGGCGGTCTGACCACCCGTTTCCTGCATGACGATACCCGCGCCGTCGCCCAGTTCCTGATCCAGCCGGGTGACCAGATCGGCGGTAATGTCGATCACGTCCAGCGACACGAAAACCGTGCGCTGATCCAGCACCGCCACCGCGCCGCGTTCCTGCATCAGCCGGCCCATGACCGGCAGGGCAGCGCGGTAAAAGGCGGTGCGGTCAGCCTCGGCCAGTGCATTCAGATCGGCGGCGGCCTGCGCACGCTCGCGCCGCACCCCGGTCGCACGGGCGTCGAAGGCTTCGGCGAGGCGACGGAATTCGGCGGCATCGGTAGTGCCGCGCTGCGCGGTCAGATCGGACTCTTCGCCGGCAAGCTGCTGTGCCAGACGGTCGTTTTCGGCCTGAAGCGTGCGGCCCCGTTCTTCCAGTTCGGCCTGAACGCGCTTTCCCCAGGCGGATCGCGCGAACAGCAGTTCTTCGTCCACGGTCAGCACGGGGGCGATCACCGGCGCGGTGCCTTCGGCGGCCGGGACGGTGCCGCTGGGCAGCGTGTCGGGATTGGCGCTGCGCAGCGGATTGACGGGGGGCGGCGCGACCGGGCTGTCCTGTGCCAGAACGGGCGCGGCAAGAACCGCAAGCGCGCCCGCAAATGCCGCGAAACGGCGCATCAGAACTGCGTCGAGATGGTCAGATCGAAGGTCTGCGTCTCGTCATAGTCCTGATGGCTGAGAGGCTTGGCAAAGTTCAGCCGCAGTGGGCCGATAGGCGTTGTCCAGAAGATCGAGGCCCCGACCGAGGTGCGGATATGCATGTCGTCATCCACCTCGACCCCGCCGGTGCCGACCTTGTCACCCAGACCCCAGATGGCGCCCGCATCGGCGAACAACCCGCCGGTGATGCCGTATTCCTCGGGCAGGCCGATGGGGAACTGCGCCTCGGTCCGCAAGGCCCAGAAATAGTTGCCGCCCAGGGCGTCCTCGTTCAC
>JAUNUO010000062.1:4433-8177 GCA_030538135.1 Paracoccus sp. (in: a-proteobacteria) | reverse complement strand
GCCGAGGTGATGCTCGATCCTTCCTCGCGCTGGATGATTTCCGAACTGTCCTCGGTCACGTTCAGCAGACGGTTGTCGGCGATGGTATAGCCGACCTCAAGCCGCCCGTTGGGCGAAACCGGGAATTGCAGCCCGGTCGAGAATCCCGCGCTGCGCGTGTCATATTTCGAGTTGAGCTGTTCGGTTTCCTGATACCAGCCCGAGATACGCCAGCGCAGGTTGCGCGCAAAGACCGACGGTTCGACAAAGTTCAGCCGCGCCTGCCGGTCGCCATCGGCGGTCGAAATGTTGATCCCCAGTTCCTGCCCGCGCCCCATGAAGTTGCGTTCGTTGACCGAAACCGCGAACCCGAGACCCGAGTTTTCGCCATAGGACGCGCCAAAGGTCAGGTTTCCGGTCGGCTGTTCCTCGACGTTCACATCGACGATCACCTGCTGTTCGCTGCTGCCCTGCCGGGTCTGCACCTGCGCATCGCTGAAATAGCCAAGCGCGCGGATGCGTTCGGCCGAGTTACGGATTTCGCGCGGGTTGAAGGGGTCGCCTTCGACGGTGCGGAACTGACGGCGGATCACCTCGTCCAAGGTCGTGGTGTTGCCCTGAATGTCGATGCGTTCCACAAAGACGCGGGGCCCACGGGTCAGCACGAAGGTAAGGTCCAGCGTGCGGTTGTCGGGGTTGCGGGAAATGCGCGGCTCGATATTGACGAAATCCTGCGCCTGCTGGATCGCCACGGTTTCCATCCGGCGGATGGTGTTGTCGATGACGGCGGGGTTATAGATCGCACCGCCGCGCACCCGGTTCTGCGCGCCATAGGCCGCCGCGTCCACCCCGGGAATTTCCGACACGGTATTGACGCTGCCGAACCGATATTGCGGGCCTTCCTGAATGTTGAAGGTGATGAAGAAAGCGTCGCGTTCGCGGGCGATTTCCGGGGCCACGCCCTGCACCTTGAAATCGGCATAGCCCTGCGAGCGATAGAAATCCGTCAGCAACTGTTCGTCCAGCGGGATCCGGTCGGGCGCAAAGGTGTCGCGGCGGACGAAGGTGCGCAGCAGCCCGGCCTGTTTCGTCTGCAACACGTTGCGCAGGCGGCGGTCGGAAAAGGCGCGGTTGCCGGTAAAGCCGATGCGCTCGATCTCGGTCAGGGCGCCCTCGGTCACTTCGAACACCAGATCGACGCGGTTGTCTGAACGGCGGATGATGCGCGGTTCGACGCGCGCGGCATAACGCCCCTCGGCGGCATAGGCCTGGGCGATGGCATTGGCGTCGGCAATCGCCTGGCTGGGCTGATAGACCCGACGCGACTGCGATTTGACCAGAGTGGCCAGTTCTGCGTCGCGCTTGCGCCGGTTGCCCTCAAAGTTGATGACGTTGATCATCGGATATTCGCGCACCCGGATCACCAGCGTATTCCCCTGGGGGATCACCTCGGCGGTCTCGAACAGGCCCGAGCCGATCAGTCGCTGAACCGCGTCGTTCAACTCGCCGGGGGTGACGTTCTGGCCGCGCTGAATGCCCGCGTGGGACAGGATCGTTGCCGGTTCGATGCGCTGATTGCCTTCGATCCGCACATCGTTAAAGACCGCCGCCTGTGCCGGTGAGGCGGTCAGCATCCCCGCAGGCGTTGCCAGCGCCAGCGCCGTCATCAGCGCAACCGTGCGCGAACCCAGTTTCCGTGTCATTGCCGCCCTCATTCTTCCAGCCTGTGTGCGGGTTGCTGCCCGCCGGTTTCTTTTGTTTAACGCAATAGCCGGATCAGCGGGCGCCTGTCAAAACGCATCGCGCCTTACGGGCAGAAAAGATCGTTGGTGAGTCCGAAAATCATCAGCATCAGCACCGCCGCCATCCCCAGCGAGGTCAGCAGATTCAGCACGCGATCCGAGGGCGGGCGACCCGTGATCGCTTCGTAGGTGTAGAACATGAGGTGGCCGCCATCCAGAACCGGGATCGGCAGCAGGTTCAGGAAACCGATGGCGGCGGATAGAATCGCGATCCACCACAGGAAATTCGCTCCGCCCGCGCTGGCCGCCTGTCCGGTGCTTTCGGCAATGGAAATCGCGCCGCCCAGGTTGCACGATCCGATCTGGCCGGTGATCATCGCCCACATCCCGGTCAAGGAGGATGTGATGATGCCCCAGGTCTGTCCCGCGCCCAGCCACAGCGCCTCGAACGGGCCGGCGGGGCGGGTTTCGGGGGCGAAATACCCCTCGCCGCCGGTGACGCCGATCAGCCAGCGGCGTTCGAACCCGCCATCGGCGGCCGGCATGTCCTGTTCCTTGGGTCGCAGGGTGAAATCGGCCTCGCCGCTGCCGGGGCGCCAGACGGTCAGGGCGATCGGGTCGCCCTGCGCCGCCTCGACATGCTCGCGCAACTGACCAAAGCGAGTCAGCGGCTGATCGTCCACGGTCAGGATCACGTCGCCCGCGCGCAACCCGGCATCCGCCGCCGCCGACCGCGGAGCCACGCCGCTGATGCGCGGCGGCATCGGATCGGGACCGGCCACGGTGATCTCACGCCCGTCGCGGAGGACGCGCCAGTCGTGGCTGTCGGCGGTCGGCAGGGTCGCGGTCAGTTCACCCAGTTCCCGCCATGTGGCGACGAGGTGACCATCCACCGCCAAAATCTGGTCGCCGGTCTGAAGGTTGTTCGTGGTGCCGGGCGGACCTTCGATGACGCGGCCCACGGTCAGATCGCCACTGGGCAGGCCCTGTACCATGGCAAATCCCGCAAAGACCAGAATCGCCAAGATAAAGTTCGCCACCGGCCCGGCCAGCAGCGTCGCGAACCGCGCCCATAGCGGCGCCCCGTGCAGCGTCTGCCGCGCGTGACCCGGATCGACCGGCCGCCCCGGTCCGGCGCTGGCGGCATTGGCATCACCCAGAAACCGCACATAACCGCCCAGAGGAATCGCCGCGATCTGCCACACCGTTCCCTGCCGGTCGCGCACGGCGGCAAGACGCGGGCCGAAGCCCACGGAAAACACCTCGGCCCGGATGCCGGACCAGCGGCCCACCATCAGGTGGCCCAGTTCGTGAACGGTGACGATGACGGACAACGCGACGATGAAGGACAGGACGGTCCACAGCGTGCCGCCGAATTGTGGGATCAGATCGGACATGCTGCCTCTTTCCGCGCGGCGGCGTCCCAGTCAAGCACCTCACCCAAGGTTGATGGCGATTGGCCGAACCCCGGCTGCCCCGACAGACGGTCCAGCGCATGGGCGACGCGGCCCGCCATCTCGGTGAATTTCAACCGGCGGGCGATGAAATCGTCCAGCGCCTGTTCCTTGGCGGCGTTGAACACCGCCCCCGCCGCACCCCCCGCCGCCATCACCCCTCGCGCCAGAACCAGCGCGGGCCAGCGGGTTTCACAGGGTTCGCGAAAACTCAGCGTGCCGATCTTCGCCAGATCCAGCAGCGGCAGCGGCAGCGCGCGCCGTTCGGGCCAGTTCAGCGCATAGCCGATGGCGTGGCGCATGTCGGGCGGGCCAAGATGGGCGATGGTGCCGCCATCATTATGCGTGACCATGGCATGAACGATGGATTCGGGATGGACCAGAACCTTGATCTTGCGTGCGGGAAGATCGAAAAATTCATGCGCCTCAATGACTTCCATCGCCTTGTTGAACATGGATGCGCTGTCGATGGTGATGCGCTGACCCATGGCCCAGTTGGGATGCGTGCTGGCCTGTTCCACCGTGGCCAGCGCAAGCTGTTCCAGCGGCCAGTCGCGGAACGCGCCGCC
>JAUNUO010000062.1:0-4333 GCA_030538135.1 Paracoccus sp. (in: a-proteobacteria) | reverse complement strand
CCGCCCGCGCGCATCAGCAGGTCGAAACCGCTTTCCCCGATCGAGCCGGTGGCCCCGAAAACCGACACGCTGCGCATGGCTCACAGCACCCGTGGCAGCGTTGCGACCAGCCCGATGGCCATGACAGCCAGCGTCGCGCCCGTAATCGCGTCGAACCGATCCATAAATCCACCGTGGCCGGGGATCAGGTTGGAACTGTCCTTCACCCCTGCCCGCCGCTTCAGCCAGCTTTCGGCAATGTCCCCCATCTGGCCGGCGAAGGCGACCAGCGGCGAAATCCAGATCAATGCGGGATCGCCGATCCCGGCGCTAACCAGAATGGCGCCGACCATCACCGCCCCCATCCAGCCCGCAACCGTGCCGGACCATGTTTTCTTAGGACTGAGGCGGGGCCAGAATTTCGGTCCTCCAATCATCTTGCCCGCGAAATAGCCCGCAATGTCGGATGTGATGACAATACCCATCAGCCACAGGACAAAGGGTAGGCCCAAAACCTCACGAAAGCCGACCAGACCGAACCCGACCAGTAGGATCGCGGCCCCGAAAGCGACAAAGACCCAGCGGTTGCCTGCCGCGGTGCCGGGCAACCCCGCAAGGATCGGGATCAGCAACAGCACCGGTCCCCACTCATCCAGAAAGTTCAGCGACGCATAGACCGATCCGCCGGCCAGCACCGCCAGCACGATGGGACGCCAACTGCCAAAGGGCGTGTCGTGCATGTCGGGATGGCGCCAGCCGGTCAGCCGCGCCAGTTCCCAGAAGGTGATGCCAATGATGATCCCCATGCCCATGCGCAGCCAGATGCCGCTGGCTACGGCCAGAACCGCCCCGATTGCCAACAGCACCGCGGCCGAGGCAAGGCGTCGGGACAGGTCGGCCCACCGCCCGTTTGCGCCTGCCGCGCCTGTCATGCCCTGCCAAAGCGCCGGTCGCGCAGACCGAAACGATCCAGAATTGCCGCCAGATGATCGGGGGTGAAATCGGGCCACAGCGTGGGGGTGAACTCATATTCCGAATATGCCGCCTGAAACGGCAAAAAGTTCGAGGTCCGTGTCTCGCCCGAGGTGCGGATCACCAGATCGGGGTCGGGTTGGTCCGCCGTATCCAGACAACCGGCCAGATCGGCTTCGGTCGGATTGACGATCAGCCCCGCCGCGATCTTTTCCGCCAGCCGGGTCGAGGCGCGGACGAGTTCGTCCCGCCCGCCATAATTGATGGCGACGGTCAAATTCAGCCGCGCGTTCACCGCCGTCCGCGCCTCGATCGAAGCCATCAGGTCTTGCAGCTTCTGGTCCAGCCGGTCGCGCCCGCCGATGAAGCGCAGCCGCACGCCCTCGGCCGCCATGCCGTCGGCTTCGCGTTCGATATAGCGGCGGAAAATGCCCATCAGACCGATGACTTCTTCGGTCGAGCGTTTCCAGTTCTCGGTCGAGAAAGCATATACGGTCAGCCAGCCCACGCCCAGATCAGGACAGGCGCGGACGATCTGCTTAACCCGCTCGGCCCCGCGGCGGTGCCCGACCAGACGTGGCCAGCCGCGATTGGTCGCCCATCGGCCATTGCCATCCATGATGATGGCCACATGGCGCGCCGATCCGCCCACGCCGACCGAAGGTGCCGTTTCCGCTGCCATTCGTGTCAGACCTGCATGATTTCGGCCTGCTTGGCCTCAAGCGCCTGATCGACGTTGCCGATCATCTTGTCGGTCAGTTCCTGCACGGCGGTTTCCCAGAATTTCTGGTCGTCCTCGGGCATGCCGTTGGCCTTGCCCTTCTTGATCTGATCCATGCCGTCGCGGCGGACGTTGCGGATGGCCACGCGGGCGTGTTCGCCATATTGGGCGGCCACCTTGGTCAGTTCGCGGCGCCGTTCCTCGTTCAATTCGGGGATCGGCAGCATGATGATGGTGCCGTTCAGCTGTGGATTGATGCCCAGGCCGGATTCGCGGATCGCCTTTTCCGCCTTGCCGACCAATGCCTTGTCCCAGATGTTGATGGTGACCATGCGCGGTTCGGGCACGTTGACGGTGCCGATCTGGTTGATCGGGGTCAGGCTGCCATAGGCATCAACCATAATCGGTTCCACCATCGACGCCGAGGCGCGTCCGGTGCGCAGCGTGCCGAAATCAGTGCGCAGCGCGTCGATGGCACCCTTCATCCGCCGTTCCAGATCGTCGATGTCGATTTCGATTTCCTCAGCCATTGGCGCTGCCTTCTTTTTCTGACGTTTTGCCGCTTGTAACCGCAAATGGCGCATCCGCAAAGGGGGATAGCGGAAACCCGTAAGCGCCCAGTAAACATCCGCCCGTCAGTCAAGGTCCAGCCGGTCGCGGTTTCCCGCGGCAAAGCGGCGCAGCACGGCGGGATACAGCCGATGTTCCGCCGCCAGAACCCGCGCGGCCAGCGTGGCGGTGTCATCGCCGGGCAGCACGGGCACCCGCGCCTGCCCCAGAATCGGCCCCGCATCCAGATCGGCCGTCACCTGATGCACGGTGGCCCCCGCCTGTTCGTCGCCCGCGTCCAATGCGCGTTGATGTGTGCGCAGTCCCGGATATTTCGGCAGCAGAGACGGGTGGATGTTCAGCACCCGGCCCGCGTAACGATCCACGAAAGCCGGCGTCAGGATGCGCATGAACCCGGCCAGACAGATAATGTCGGGTTGCGCCACATCCAGATGATCGGCCAGTTCGGCCTCAAAGGCGGCCCGGTCGCGGCCAAAGCGGCGATGATCCACCGCAGCCGTCGCCACCCGCATGTGATGCGCCAGCGCCAGCCCGCCCGCCGCCGGATCGTTCGACAGGACCAGAACAGGCCGCGCAGGATGATCGCCGGTCATGCTTTCCAGCAGGCGGACCATGTTCGACCCGCCGCCGGAAATCAGGATGGCGACGCGTTTCACACCAGACGCCCGCTATAGGCCACGCCCTGCCCTGCCACGACATGCCCCAGCCGCGCGACGGTTTCCCCGGCATCGCTCAGCGCATCGGCGAGGGCATTCGCGCGATCCGCTGCGACGGCAAGAACCATGCCGATGCCGCTGTTGAAGGTTTTCAGCATCTCGGATTCCGGCACGCCGCCCGCCTCGGACAGCCAGCGGAACACCGGCGGCAGATCCCACGCGCCCAGATCGACCTCGGCACCGAGCCCCTTGGGCAGAACCCGCGGCAGGTTTTCGGTGATGCCGCCGCCGGTGATATGGGCCAGCGCATGCACCCCACCCGACCGGATCGCGGCCAGCACGGGTTTCACATACAGCCGCGTCGGGATCAGCAGGGCCTGACCCAAGCTGCCGTCCCCAAAGGGCGAGGCCGAATCCCAAGTCAACCCGGCATGTTCGGCCACCCGCCGCACCAGTGAAAAGCCGTTGGAATGCACGCCGTCGGATGCCAGCCCCAACAGCACGTCGCCCTCGGCCACGCCGGCAGGCAGTTGCGTGCCACGTTCCAGCGCGCCGACCGCGAAACCGGCCAGATCGAAATCGCCCTTGGCATACATGCCGGGCATTTCCGCCGTCTCGCCCCCGATCAGCGCGGCGCCCGAACGACGGCACCCTTCGGCGATGCCGGTGATGACCCGCGTCGCCTCGTCAACGGACAGCTTGCCGGTGGCGAAATAGTCGAGGAAAAACAGCGGCTCGGCACCTTGGCAGACCAGATCATTCACGCACATCGCCACAAGGTCGATGCCGACGCCATCCAGATGCCCGGTGTCGATGGCGATGCGCAGTTTCGTGCCGACCCCATCTGTCGCCGCCACCAGAACCGGATCGGTGAACCCCGCCGCGCGCGGATCGAACAGCGCGCCGAACCCGCCAAGCGCGTCCATCACGCCCGACCGCTGCGTCGCGGCGGCGGCAGGCTTGATCCGTTCGACCAAGGCATTTCCGGCATCAATATCGACACCCGCCTGTGCGTAAGTCAGGCCCGTCTTGCGCTCGCTCATCGCGGTCTCCTTGCGTTTGCGTTCGGATAGCGCAACGGCGGCGCACAGGCAATCGCAGGTTCCGCACCCGAGGGTCCGGCCGCAAGCGCGCTTGACCATGCCGCCCCCGCGCCCTAGTCAGGACGTGCCGGGCCTGTAGCTCAATGGTCAGAGCAGGGCGCTCATAACGCCTTGGTTGGGGGTTCGAGTCCCTCCGGGCCTACCACCCCCCGCGCAGCTTGCCACATCTCGCCGCCCGAATGAAACAGGCCCCGCACGGGGCGGGGCCTGAACGTAAGCCGGCTGGCCTTATTCGGCCGGCGGTGCCATGGGCGTGCCGTCGCTTTCTGCGGGCTGCGCCGGGGCGTCGGGCGAAACCGACATCAGATAGGCGATCAGGTTGTCCTTGCCCG
>JAUNUO010000061.1:8769-16313 GCA_030538135.1 Paracoccus sp. (in: a-proteobacteria) | reverse complement strand
TAGCCGCGTTCCGCCGCGATCTCGGCCTGCAGGCGTTCGATCCGGTCATCGGTGAATTCGATCACCGCGCCGGAATCAATGTCGATCATGTGATCGTGGTGATGCTGGTCGGCCGGTTCCCAACGGGCCGGTTCGCCCTGGAATTCCAGCTTGTCGATCACGCCCTGCGCGCGCAGCGTGGTCAGCGTGCGATAGACGGTGGCCAGCGACACGCCCGCCCCCGCCGCTTCGGCCCGCGCGTGCAGTTCGGTGGCGTCGGGGTGATCGTCCACCGCCGCAAGCACCCGCAACAGCGCCGCGCGCTGTCGCGTAACCCGCACGCCCGCATCCCGCAGCGCCTGTTCCATCCGTTTGGCCCGTGCCTTTTCCATGCCTCTTGATCGCAGGCTCTGCGGCCAGTTGCAAGTGGTTCTCACCTTCTTGACAGTTGCGAACAAGTCGCAGATAGATGTCTGCATGAATCGCCGACACGCCATCGCCACCCTTGCCGCCATGCTGGCCACGCCGTCCTGGTCGGGGGCGCGGCTCAAGGTCGCGACGACCTTTACCGTGCTGGCCGACATGGCGCGCAATGTGGCGGGCGGGCTGGCGGATGTCGAAAGCGTCACCAAGCCGGGGGCGGAGATCCACGGATATGAACCCACGCCGCGCGATCTGGTGCGGGCGCAGGGCGCGGAGCTGGTGCTGTATAACGGGCTGAACCTCGAACGCTGGTTCACCCAATTCCTGCGCAACCTGTCCGGCGTTCCTGCGGCGGTGGTCAGCGACGGCCTTACCCCGATCGCCGTCGAGGGCACCGACGCACCCAATCCGCATGGCTGGATGGCGCTGGATTCGGCGCTGATCTATGTGCACAACATCGCCGAGGCGCTGGCCACCGCCGATCCGGCGAATGCCGCCGCCTACCGCGCCAACGCCGCCGCCTATGCGGCGCGGATCACAGACACCATCGCCCCGCTGCGCGATGCCCTGCGCGCCCTGCCCCAGGAACGCCGCTGGCTGGTCACGTCCGAGGGGGCGTTCAGCTATCTCGCGCGCGATACGCGGTTGCGCGAACTGTTTCTGTGGCCGATCAACGCCGATGCGCAGGGCACCCCGCAACAGGTGCGCCATGTCGTCGATACGATGCGCGCCCACCGCATCGGCGTGATCTTTTCGGAAAGCACCGTGTCCGACCGTCCGGCGCGCCGCATCGCCGCCGAAGCCGGGGCACGCTATGGCGGCGTACTGTATGTGGACAGCCTCTCCGCGGCTGACGGCCCGGTGCCCACCTATCTCGACCTGCTGACGGCGACTTACACCACCATCCTCAAGGGCCTCACCGATGACTGAAGGCATCGAAGTCCGCAATCTGACCGTGACCTATCGCAACGGGCTGACGGCGATCACCGACGCCAGCTTTACCGTGCCGCAAGGTTCCGTCACCGCGCTGGTCGGGATGAACGGCGCAGGCAAATCGACGCTGTTCAAGGCGCTGATGGGGCTGATCCCCGGCGCATCCGGCGAAACCCGCGTCATGGGCCTGCCGGTCCCACAGGCGCTGGCGAAAAACCTGATCGCCTATGTCCCCCAATCCGAGGAAGTGGACTGGACCTTTCCCGTCCTCGTCCGCGATGTGGTGATGATGGGCCGATACGGGCATATGGGCTGGCTGCGCCGCCCCCACGCCGCCGACCATCAGGCCGTCGCCACCGCATTGGCCCGCGTCAACATGCAGGATTTCGCCACCCGCCAGATCGGCGAACTGTCCGGCGGCCAGAAAAAGCGCGTCTTTCTGGCCCGCGCGCTGGCGCAGGACGCAAGCGTGATCCTGCTGGACGAGCCCTTCACCGGCGTCGATGTCCAGACCGAAGAAACCATCATCGCCCTCTTGCGCGACCTGCGCGACGAGGGGAGGGTGATGCTGGTGTCTACCCATGATCTTGGCTCGGTGCCGGAATATTGCGACCGGGTGGTGCTGGTCAAAGGCACGGTACTGACCCATGGTCCGACTGCGACCACCTTTACCCCCGACAACCTGCGCAAGACCTTCGGCGGCGTGCTGCGCCACTTTACCCTTGGGGGCGCCGACCTGCACGACGACCCGGACGAACGCGCCGTGACCGTGCTGACCGACGACGAACGCCCGCTGATTTTCTATGACGACCAGCACCGGACGACGGGGCGCGACTGATGGCATCTTCGGTTCATAAATATCCTGCGGGGGTGTGGGGGTGCAAAACCCCCACATGCGGCGCGCCATGACCGAAACCCTGCTGATTCCGTTCCGCTATGGCTATATGGCCGAGGCGATCTGGATCGCGGCGCTTGTCGGGGCGGTCTGCGGGTTTCTGTCGGCATATCTGATGCTGAAAGGCTGGTCGCTGATCGGGGATGCGCTGTCCCATTCCATCGTGCCCGGCGTCGCCGGCGCCTATATGCTGGGCCTGCCCTTCGCGCTTGGTGCCTTCCTGTCGGGCGGGCTGGCGGCCATGACCATGTTGTTCCTGAACAGCCGCACCGGCCTGCGCGAGGATGCGATCATCGGGCTGATCTTCACCGCCTTTTTTGGACTGGGGCTGTTCATGGTCTCGCTCAACCCGATGGCAGTCAGCATTCAGCAGATCACCATGGGCAATATCCTGGCCATCGCCCCCGGCGACCGGCTGCAACTGATCGTGATCGGCGCGGTCTCGCTGATCGTGCTGACGCTGAAATGGCGCGACCTGATGGCGGTGTTCTTTGACGAAACCCACGCCCGCACCGTGGGGCTGCATCCCGCGCGGCTGAAGGTGCTGTTCTTTGCGCTGCTGGCCGCCTGCACGGTGGCGGCGATGCAGACGGTGGGGGCGTTTCTGGTGATCGCGCTGGTCGTCACGCCGGGGGCCACCGCCTATCTGCTGACCGACCGCTTTCCCCGGCTGATCGCGCTGGCGGTGATGATCGGGGCCGTCACCTCGGGGCTTGGCGCCTATCTGTCGTTCTTTCTCGACGGGGCGACGGGCGGCATCATCGTGGTGCTGCAAACCCTGCTGTTCGGGCTGGCCTTCGTGCTGGCCCCGACCCACGGGCTGCTGGCCAGTCGCCGCCGTGCCGCCGCTGCGAGAAAGGCCGCCCCATGATCGAGGTGCTGACCCTGCCCTTTACTTACCCCTTCATGCGCGATGCCGCGCTGATGGCGGTGATCGCCGCCGTTCCCGCCGCACTGCTGTCCTGTTTCCTCGTTCTTAGGGGGTGGAGCCTGATGGGCGACGCCATCAGCCACGCCGTGCTGCCCGGGATCGTGCTGGCCTGGGTCGCTGGCCTGCCGCTGCTGGCCGGGGCCTTTGGCGCGGGCATGGTCTGCGCGCTGGTATCCGGCTGGGTCGAGGAAAACTCGCGCGTCAAGCCCGACACCGTTCTGGGCGTCGTCATGTCGGGCATGTTCGGTCTGGGCGTCGTCCTGTATGTCGCCATCCCGACGGGGGTGCATCTGGACCATATCCTGTTCGGCAACATCCTTGGCGTCGGGCCTGACGATTTCATCAGCGCCGGCCTGATCGGGGCCACCATCACCGTTGCCATCGTGCTGAAATGGCGCGATTTCGCGATGTGGAGCTTTGATCCGGTGCAGGCGCGGGTGGCGGGCCTGCCGATCCGCTGGCTGCATTACGGGCTGCTGGCGATGATTTCGGCCTCGGTCGTGGCGATGCTGTCGGCGGTCGGGATCATCCTGTCGGTCGCCCTGCTGATCGCGCCGGGGGCCATCGGTTTCCTGACCACGCGCCGCCTGCCGGCGATGCTGGCCGTGGCGACCGCCGCCGCCGTTCTGGCCGCGCTGAGCGGGGTCTGGGCCAGCTTCTGGCTGGACAGCGCCCCGGCGCCGACCATCGTTCTGGTGCTGACGACCATGTTCATCGCCGCCTTTGGCCGCCGGCAATGGCATGCGCGACGGTGGACGATGGCGCGCTGACCGCCGCCGTGCGATACTGCGCCGGGCAAGAGAAAGCCTCGCCGATGAACCGTTCCACCATCCACACGATCAGTTCCGTCGCGCTGCTTGTCCTGCTGACGGCGGGCTTCGTCTGGGTGATCCGGCCCTATGCGGGGGCCGTCCTGTGGGCGGTGATTCTGGCGATCCTGTTTCACCCTCTGCACCGACGCTTGCTGACAGCACTGGGCGGGCGGCGCAACGCCGCCGCCGCTTTCAGCCTGCTGGCCTGCGCCTTGGTGGTGCTGATCCCCGGATCGCTGATCCTGTCCTCGCTGACCGCGCAGGCGACCGGTCTTTATCGGCAGGTCACCGCGCAGCAGATCGACCTGAGCGCGATGGAGGCCGGGCTACGCCAGGCCATGCCGCAGGTCATCAGCGAGACGCTGGACAGCCTCAATGTCGCCACGATGGAGCAGATCCAGACCCGCATCAACGAACTGATCGGACAATTGTCGCAACTGATCGCAACACAGCTTGTGACCATCGGGCAGAACACCCTGCAACTGGTGATCAGCGCTGGGGTGATGCTGTATGTGCTGTTCTTCATGTTCCGCGACGGCGAGACGATGGCGAGCCATCTGCGCCGCGCCAGCCCGCTGGACCCCGGCTATACCGACGATCTGATCCGCAAGTTCACCGATGTCGTGCGGGCAACGGTGCAGGGCAACGTCGTCATCGCCAGCGTGCAGGGGACGATCGGCGGCATTTCCTTCTGGCTGCTGGACCTGCCCAGTCCGGTTCTGTGGGGTGTCACCATGGGCGTGCTGGCGCTGTTGCCGTTTCTGGGTGCGACGCTGATCTGGGCGCCGATGGCGGTCTATCTGCTGGCCACCGGCAGTTATCTGAAAGGGGCGATCCTTCTGGGCATCGGCGTGTTCCTGATCGCTACCATCGACAATCTGCTGCGTCCGCCGCTGGTCGGGCGGGGCAGCCGCCTGCCCGATTACATCGTGCTGCTGTCCACCCTTGGCGGAATTGCCACGCTGGGGGTGAACGGGCTGGTGGTGGGGCCGCTGATCGCGGCGCTGTTCATCGCCGCATGGTCGCGGTTCACGCAGGACCGCGCGGGCTGACCGTCAGCCGATCAACCCCGCCCGCCGGTCCTCGGCCATCATCAGGGCGCATTTTTCGCCGATCATCACCGCGGGGGCATGGGTGTTGCCCGACACGATGGACGGCATGATCCCGCAATCGGCGATCCGCAGCCCGCCAATACCATGCACACGCAGCCGCGCATCGACCACTGCCGTGGGACCGTCGCCCATGGCGGTGGTGCCGACCGGGTGAAAGATCGTGGTGCCGACATCGCCCGCCGCCCGTTCCAGATCGGCCTGTTCGGTGATCTGCGCGCCGGGCAGCGTCTCGATTGGCGCATAGGGGGCCATCGCTTGCGTCTGCATCAACTGCCGCGCGTGGCGGATGCTGTCGGCGGCAACCGCGCGATCAGCGGGGGCGGACAGGTAATTCGGCGCGATCTCGGGCTGAACGGTCTGATCGGCGCTGGTGATATGGCTGTGCCCGCGGCTTTCCGGGCGCAGATTGCAGACCGAAACCGTCAGCGCCGGCCAAGGGTGCAAGGGTTCGCCGAACTTGTCCAGCGACAGCGGCTGAACGTGATATTCGATGTTCGCGGTTTCGAACCGATCCGACGAACGGGTGAAAATCCCCAGTTGCGAGGGCGCCATCGACATCGGCCCACGCCGGCGCAGGGCGTAATCCAGCGCGATCCCGGCCTTGCCCCACAGCTTCGCGGCGCGGTCATTCAGCGTCCGCGCCCCGGTGATGCGGAAAATGGTGCGCAATTGCAGATGATCCTGCAAATTCTCGCCCACGCCGGACAGATCGTGCAACGGGGTAATGCCAAGCGCCGACAGCCGGTCGGGCTGACCGATGCCGGAATATTCCAGCAGAGCGGGGCTGTTGATCGCACCGGCCGACAGCACGATTTCGCCGCCCGCGCGCAGCCGCGCGATGCGGGTCACGCCGCGCTGTGAAAATTCGACACCCACCGCCCGACGCCCCTCCATCACGACACGGCGCACCTGTGCATGGGTCTCGATACGCAGATTGTCGCGGTCGCGGACCGGGTTCAGAAACGCCTTGCGCGCGTTCCAGCGCAGCCCGCGCCGCTGGTTCACCGGGAAATAGCCGACGCCCTCGTTATCGCCCCGGTTGAAATCGCCGGCCTCGGGAATGCCGATCTCGCGCGCGGCGCGGGCCACCGCATCGAGGATCGGCCAGTTGAGCCGCTGCTGCTCGACCCGCAATTCGCCCTCGGCGCCGTGAAAATCGTCGGCGGCACCGTAATGGCGTTCCGACCGCCGGAACAGCGGCAGCACGTCATCCCAGCCCCAGCCGGGATTGCCCGCCTGCCGCCAGCCGTCGTAATCCGCCGCCTGCCCGCGCATGTAGATCATGCCGTTGATCGAGGAACAGCCGCCCAGAACCTTGCCGCGCGGATAGTTCAGGCTGCGCCCGTTCAGACCCGGTTCGGCCCGCGTCCTGTAACACCAGTCCAGCGCCGGGTTGCCCATCGCATACAGATAGCCGACCGGCACATGCACCCAGAACCTGTTGTCGGACCCGCCTGCTTCGATCAGCAGAACACGCAGCGCACGGTCCGCAGACAGGCGGTTGGCCAGCACGCAACCGGCGCTGCCCGCACCGACCACGATCGCATCCCATTCGCCGAAATCACGGTGTTTTTCCATGCCGGAACTATGGCAATGCCGACACCGTGCCACAAGCGTTGTTTCCTTGAGCGCGGGTATCCAGGTCAGGCCCGGCGCAGAGCGATGACGGCGTTCAGTCCGCCGAAAGCAAAGGCGTTGGACAGGACGGCATCCACCTTGGCCTCGCGCGCGGTGTTGGGCACCACGTCCAGCGCGCATTCGGGGTCTGGTTCCTCGTATCCGATGGTGGGCGCAATGATGCCGTCGCGCAGCGCCATGATGCAGGCCAGCAGTTCGACCGCGCCGGTGCCGCCGATCAGATGGCCATGCATGGATTTCGTGGACGAGATCATCAGCGCGTCGGCATGATGGCCAAAGGCATGGGCCACGGCGGCACATTCGGTCTTGTCATTGGCGGTGGTGCCGGTGCCATGCGCGTTGATATAGCCGAAGGCCTCGGGGTTCATGCCCGCATCGCGCATCGCGCCGGTGATCGCGCGTTCGGCGCCCTGCGCCGATGGCATCACGATGTCCTGTGCGTCGGCGGACATGGCAAAACCCACCACCTCGGCCAGAATGTCGGCACCGCGCGCACGGGCATGGTCGTAATCCTCGAACACGAAAACGCCCGCGCCTTCGCCCTGCACCATACCGTTGCGGTTGGCGCTGAACGGGCGGCAGGCGTCCTTGGACATGACGCGCAGCCCTTCCCATGCCTTGACACCGCCAAAGCACAGCATCGCCTCGGACCCGCCAGTCAGCACGGTGCGCACGGCGCCCGACCGGACCATCTGAAAGGCCAGCCCCATCGCGTGGTTGGAACTGGCGCAGGCGGTGGACACGGAAAAGGCCGGGCCGAGCAGGCCGAATTCCATCGACAGCAGGCTGGCCGCGGCATTGTTCATCAGGCGCGGGATGAC
>JAUNUO010000061.1:6453-8669 GCA_030538135.1 Paracoccus sp. (in: a-proteobacteria) | reverse complement strand
AAATCAAGCTGGGTGATGCCGCAGCGCCCCTCGCGCAGCGCCTCGAAAGTGCCGGGCACGTCATGGGCAAGAGCGTTCACCGTCCCTGCCCCGGTAATGGCGACGCGGCGCGGGCCGCCGGTTGTTCGTTGGTCAGTCGCGCTCATGCGGCTTTTTCGGCGATCAGCCGTTCCACGGCCGTGATGATCGCGCCCATGGACGAAATGTCGAAATCGGATTGTTCCGGTTCGTTCGCGTTGAAGGGGATCGAGATGTCGAATTCCTCTTCGATCGCAAAGATCGATTCGACCAGGCCCAAGCTGTCGATGCCCAGTTCCTCGGGCGTGGCGTCATCGGTGATCTGGTCGGGTTCCAGCATCGCCTGTTCGGCAATGATTTCGCGGATTCGGGTTTTCACGTCTTGGGTCATGGTGGCCTCCGGTCAGCCCTTGTCCATCAATTTTGTAACGATTTTCTGAAGCTCGGCGACGGTGGCGGCGATGCGCGGCAGACGGCGCATGGATTTCTGGATTTCCATCTGTGTTTCCATTTTTACCGCCGGATTGCCCAACACCACGCGCCCCGCGGGCACGCGGCTGTAGATCTTGGTCGCCCCGCCTGCGATCACATCGTCACCGATCTCGATATTGTCGGACACGCCGACCTGCCCGGCAAGAACCACGCGATCACCGATTCGCGACGACCCGGCGATGCCCACCAGTCCGCACAGCAGGCAATCCTGCCCGACGATGACGTTGTGCCCGATCTGAACCAGGCTGTCCACCTTGGTGCCCGAGCCGATCCGCGTCGCCCGCACCGTGCCACGGTCGATCGTCGCATTGGCGCCGATTTCCACATCATCGCCAAGTTCCACGCCGCCAAGGCTGTGGATACGGTTCCATTTCTGTTGCCGGATCTGGTCGCGTTCACCCAGATTGCGGCGCATTTCCTCGACCCCCGATTCCTCGGGGGTGACAAAGGAAAACCCGTCGCCGCCGATCACCGCGCCGGGCTGAACGATCAACCGGTCGCCCGCCGTGATGCCGTGGCACAGCCGCGCGCCGTCAAGGATCAGCGCATCCGCCCCGATCCGCGCGCCGGCACCGATGCTGGCATGGGCGGCGATGCGCGCACGCGGACCGATCACCGCGCCGGGACCGATGACGACCAGCGGGCCGATGGCCGCGCCTTCGCCGACCTGCGCGGACGGGTCGATCACGGCGCTGGCGTGGGTGCCGGGGGCGATGGCGGGGCCGGGGTCGAAGGCACGGGTCAACCCGGCCATCACCAGACGCGGACGCGGTGCAAAGATCGCGGCGGCAAGGCCGTATTCAGCGGGGTCCATTCCCTCGGCCAGAATGGCAATGGCGCCGGGTTTCAGCGCCTCGGCGTATTTCGGCGCCATGGCCAGCGCGATCTGATCCGCGGCGGCGGACCCCGGCTCGGCCGCGCCGGACACGGGAAGGGACAGATCACCCCATGCCCGCGCGTCCAGCGCGCGGGCCAGTTCCTCGACTGTGACGGTTCTGGTCATGTGTCAGCCCCTTTCGGGGCGTTCGATACCCGGTTCAGGCGTCAGGTTCCAGCCCGGCCTTGGTCATTGCCTGCCAGACGCGCGCATCGCGCCCATAGATGTCACCATAGAACCGCACCTGACCGCTTTCGTCGGGAAAGGCGGTGAAATAGACCAGATGCACCGGCACCGGCGGCGTCAGTTTCAGATAGGTTTCCCGCCCGCTGTCGCGCGCCCGCTGAAACATGCGCTGCGGATCGTCGGTCTGCTGCGACAACAGCAGATGCGACAGGTCCAGCGGATCGCGCACCCGCACGCAACCGTTGGAAAAGGCGCGCGTCGTTTCCGAAAACAACCCCTTGGACGGCGTGTCGTGCAGATAGATGTTCCACTGGTTCGGAAAGATGAACTTCACGATGCCCAAGGCATTGTCGTCACTGGGTTTCTGACGCAGGCGATAGGGGAAATTGGCGGCGGTATAGCGGCCAAAGTCGATCTGGTCGCGCGGCACCACGCGCCCGCGCCGGTCCACCACGTCGAGTTGCGCATAGGCATGGCGGTTCTGTTGCAGGCGCGGGAAATAGGTGCGGGCGAACATGCCGGGCGGCACGTTCCAGCTTGGGTTGACGACGACATATTCCATCTCGTCCGAGAATTCGGGCGTCTGCATGTCGTCGCTGGTCTTGCCCAGAACGGCGCGGGTCTGGAAAATCTGTTCCCCGCC
>JAUNUO010000061.1:0-6353 GCA_030538135.1 Paracoccus sp. (in: a-proteobacteria) | reverse complement strand
TCGGGCGCGGCAGGGGTGCCGGCGGGGGCGATCAGCCGCGCCCGCTGCGCCAGCGCATCTTGCAGGATGCGGTAGCGCGGATCCCGAGGGCCAAGCCCGGTCAGAAAGCCCGCCGGATCGGCGCTGGTGACGAAATCGCGCATGTCCTTTGCCACGGCACGGCGCGGCACCTCGCGGTGGATATGCGCGTCGGCGGCGGACGGGCGGACCATGCCGCCGGTCAGATCGGAAATCACCCGTGACAGAATGCGCGCGTGCAGAACCTCGCCCTGAACGGAATCCATGTCGGCGGCGGTCAGTGCATCGAGGCGATAACGCGACAGCGGCAACCCGTGATCGGACATGGCCGCCACCGCATTGCGCAGCGCGACGGCACGCCCCGCCCCATCAGGCCCCGAGAAAACCCGGCGCAACCCATTGTCGCCATAGAATGCGGCAAGCTGCGGATGGCCGGATACCGCCAGCGCCAGCGCCATTTCATCGGGCGTGAAATCAAGGCGCGGCGCGGCCTGCACACCCGCCGACAGAGCCTGCGGCATCTGCGCCGCGCCGGGCACTGCCCAAGCCACCCCGGCGATCAGCGCCGCCATCCGAATCCAGTTGAAAACGCCTGACACAGCGAAACCCATGACAACTCCGAACATCTGATTCGCATTTGTGCCACCGACAGAGGCGTCGCGTCCATATCACGTCGAACACAAAGTCAAGAGCGCGTTACCGCGAGGCCACATCTCCGCCGATCGGTTAACAATCTGTTTCCACGCCGTTAACAAAGGATTAACAACCGGGGGTTGATCGGCGGTATTTCGCCCATTCCGGCGGGACCCTGCCCGGCGTGGAACTAAACGGTTTCCAGCCGCAAGAAAATTTGACACATTCTTAAGTAATCCCGACTAACCGGGGAATCGTCGCAAAGTTGCGGCAAGAAAAAACCAAGCAGGACAGGCGATCCGACATGACACTGAATCTTCTGAACCGCCGCGGCCTTCTGGGCGCATTCGCTGCGACCACCGTTGCCGCCGCCCCAGTCATGGCCAATGCCTTCGGCTTTCTGCGCGGGGCGGGCGACATGCGCCGCATCAAGATGTATTCCGGCCGCACCGGTGAAAGCGTTGACGTCGTTTACTGGGTGGATGGCAAATACATCCGCGAGGCCCTGAACGAGGTCAACATCTTCATGCGCGACTGGCGCACCGGGCAGGCGATCGGCATCGACCCGCGCACCATCGACATCGCGTCTGCCTCGGCCCGGCTGATGCAGACCAACGAACCCTACATGATGCTGTCGGGCTATCGTTCGCCGCAGACCAACAACATGCTGCGCCGCACCATGGGCGGCGGTGTGGCCCGCAACTCTCTGCACATGGTCGGCAAGGCCGCCGACATGCGGATGAAATCGCGGTCGGTCAACCAGATCTATCGCGCAGCCGTGGCCTGCGGCGCAGGCGGTGTCGGCAAATACAGCCGCTCGAATTTTGTCCATATGGACTGCGGTCAGGTTCGTCAGTGGGGGTCGTAAGCCTCATAGAATCAGCACCCTGCAAACCGGCCCGTTCGCACCTCGCGACGGGCCGTTTTGTTGATCGCATGACGATGCGGCACAGCCGTGGATTGCACTTCCTGCAAAGCCGACTGTTTTTCGGCGATTCTGCGCACGCATATCAAGCATATTAACCACAATTCAGCGAGACGGGCGAAAATTTACTATTGTCAAGGCAATGAACAACGGCAATTTTAAGAATGAAATCGCGGCATTTCATAGGTTTATCGAAAATGACCCCCGCCCAAGGCCGGAAATTGAAAACGGCACGCAAGATTCAGGCGGCAGCCATGCGGCTGGCCAGCCGTGACGGGATGGCCGGACTGACGGCCGAGGCAATCGCACGCGAGGCCGGCATCAGCACGCGGACGTTCTTCAACTATTATCCTTTCAAGGAAGCGGCGTTGATGGGGCCGCCGCCCGATTACCCTGCGGATGCGGCCGAACAGTTTGTCGAGGGTCGGGGCCGCCTGATCGACGACCTGCACCGGCTGATGGAGCGGCACCTTGGCCGCTTTATCGAGGAACGGGCGCAACTGGCCGCCGTGCTGCGCCTTGCCGAAACCGATGCCAAGCTGGCCGCGATGTATCAGAACACCCAGAACCTGCGCCGGGCCGAAATGGCGACGTTGCTGTTCCGGCGGGTGGCGCGCGCCGACCCGGTTCTGGTCGCGATCCTGTCATCCGCCATCACGGCGGCCACCGAACAGGCGCTGGTCGATTGGGCCGAGGGCCGGCAAGAGGACATCGTGGCGACCGGGCTGGTCTATCTGGAAAAGATCGGCCCTGCGGTGGGTATGCTGAACCGCAAACCCGACTGATCGCGGGCCGCCGGATCGGCGGAGCCGTCAGATGTTGATCTGCTGGCCCAGTTCGATCACCCGGTTCGACGGCAGGCGATAGAAGTTCGTCGGCTCGGACGCACTTTTATACAGCGTCACATACAGCCGCGCGGCCCATTTGGGCATCAGGCGCGCCTTGCCGACCCGCAGGTTGCGACGGTTCAGGAAATAGCTGGTCTGCATGATGTCGAACTTGTGCCCCTTCGCGCGCGATTCCGCCAGCGCCTTGGGCACGTTCGGCTGTTCCATGTAGCCAAAGCGCAGCCAGACCCGCCAGAACCCCGGCGCGACCTGTTCGAACCGGACACGCTGATCCGGCTCGACAAAGGGCGTGGTGGCGGATTCGATCTTTACCACATAGTTGCGTTCATGCAGCACGCGGTTGTGTTTCAGGTTATGGGTCAGCGCGGGCGGCGCGACCGTGGGATCGGCGGTCAGAAACACCGCCGTGCCGGGCACATGCAACAGGCTTTCCGATGCCGCCAGCCGCTGCGCCAGAACCTCCAGGGGCACGGCCTCGGAAAACAGTTTCTTCTGCACGATGACCGATCCGCGCAGCCAGACGACCATGGTGGTGATCGCCATGGCGGCAAAGGCCAGCGGAATCCAGCCGCCGTCAAAGATCTTCATCGCGTTGGCATAGAAAAAGATCAGTTCGACGGCCAGCACCGGCACCATGATCAGCGCGATCAGCGACCAGCGCCAGCCCCAGGCAAAGCGGAACACCACCACCGCCAGAACCGAGGTGATGACCATATCCCCCGTCACCGCAATACCATAGGCGTTGGCCAGCGCCTCTGACGACCCGAACCCGATGACCAGTGCCACAACCCCGATCATCAGCAATGTATTGACACGCGGCAGATAGATCTGCCCGGCCTGCGTATCCGAGGTGTGGTGGATTTCCAGACGCGGCAGAATGCCCAGTTGCACTGCCTGCGCCGCCACTGAGAAGGCGCCCGAAATCACCGCCTGACTGGCAATCACCGTGGCCAGTGTCGCCAGCAGCACCAAGGGCAGCGTGAACCACGACGGCGCCATCAGAAAGAACGGGTTGGCCGCGGTTTCGGGGTGTGACAGCACCATCGCCCCCTGCCCCAGATAGGCCAGCGCAAGCGCCGGAAACACCACCACCGTCCAGGCGACCCGCACCGGCTTGCGCCCGAAATGGCCCATATCGGCATACAGCGCCTCGGCCCCCGTCACCGCCAGAAACACCGAACCCAGAACCGGCAGGGCGCCGAACCCGTTGTGAATCAGGAAATCCAGCGCCCGCCACGGATTCAGCGCGCCAAGGATGCGGCCGTCATCCGCGATATGGCTGGCGCCCAGAATACCCATGGTGCCAAACCAGATCAGCATCACCGGCCCGAACAGGCGCGACACGGCCTCGGTGCCCGACCGCTGCACCGCGAACAGCACCATCACGATCGCCAGCGTCAGCGGCACGACATAAGGGGCAAAGCCGGGGGTCACGAGGTCCAGCCCCTCGACCGCCGACAGAACGGAAATCGCCGGGGTAATCATCGAATCGCCAAAGAACAGCGACACGCCGATGATCCCGGTCAGATACAGCCACCAAGACCGCTGCCCGCCAAGCGCCCCCTGCGCCTTGGCCACCAGCGACAGCGTGCCGCCCTCGCCTTTGTTGTCGGCGCGCAGGATCAGGATGACGTATTTCAGCGTCACGATCAGCATCACCGTCCAGAACAACAATGACACGATGCCGATGACGGCGGTTTCGGCCAGACCTTCCTCATGCGCGTGAACCAGTGATTCGCGCAGCGCATACAAGGGCGAGGTGCCGATATCGCCATAGACGACGCCCAGACAGGCAAGGGTCAGGCCGGCACTGAATTTCTGGGGATGGTGCGTATCGGTGGACATGGCGTCCGGTGATCCAGGTGGCTGCACAGGCGCAACAGATGCGCCCGCAGCATCACAAAAACAAGCGCCGAAATGAAGGTCGTCTCAGACAGCCAGCATCCGCCGATAGAGGTTGTCCAGAAACACTTCCGCCTCGGCATAGGGATCGTGGCCGGGGCCAAGAACGGCGCGCACCTGCGTTTCGAAATCGGCGTAATGCTGGGTCAGCGCCCAGATGGAAAAGATCAGGTGATGCGGATCGACGGGTGCCAGACGCCCCTGTCCGATCCACACCGTCAGGGTCGCCACCGCCTCGTCCACCAGTTCGCGCAACTGCCCGCCCAGAATTTCCGTCAGATGCGGCGCACCTTGCAGGATTTCGTTGGCAAACAGACGGCTTTCGCGCGGATAATCGCGCGACAGGTCAAGTTTCGCGCTGACATAGGCCAGCACCTCGTCCAGCGGCTGCCCCTGCGGGTTCAGGTTGCGCAGCGGCGCCAACCAGACATCCAGCAGCGTGGTCAGCAGGGTGCGATAGATTTCATCCTTGGACGAGAAATAATACAGCACGTTCGGTTTCGACAGGCCCGCCGCCTCGGCGATCTGGTCGATGGTCGCGCCCCGGAACCCATGCGCCGAGAACGCCTCAAGCGCGCCGTGCAGGATGACTTCGCGGTTCTTTTGCTGAATCCGCGTAAGCGGGGGCTGGTTCGAGTTTTTCATCGCCTTTCCTGCGTGATCCTGCGAAAGTCCTGGTGGACAATCCCAACGCGCTTGACTGACTGTCAAGCCGTGCTAGCCTGATCCTGACCGTTTGGTCAAACACATTGAAAGGGAACGATGATGGCCCTGGACCGCAAACCCGCCCCGAACGATCTGCGCGCCTTCTGGATGCCGTTTACCGCCAACCGCCAGTTCAAGGCGGCGCCACGGATGCTGGTCGCGTCCAAGGACATGCATTACACCGCCGCCGACGGCCGGCAAGTGCTGGACGGCACAGCGGGCCTGTGGTGCTGCAACGCGGGTCACTGCCGCCCGAAAATCACCGCCGCCATTCAGGAACAGGCCGAGACGCTGGATTATGCGCCGGCCTTCCAGATGGGGCATCCGCTGGCCTTCGAACTGGCCAACCGCATCATCGACATCGCGCCCGAAGGGTTGGAACATGTGTTCTTTACCAACTCGGGTTCGGAATCGGTCGATACGGCGCTGAAGATCGCGCTGGCCTATCACCGTGCGCGCGGCGAGGCGACGCGCACCCGGCTGATCGGTCGCGAGCGCGGCTATCACGGCGTGGGCTTTGGCGGCATTTCCGTCGGCGGCATCGTGAACAACCGCCGTTTCTTCGGCAGCCTGCTGAACGGCGTCGATCACCTGCCCCATACGCATCTGGCCGAGAACGCCTTTACCAAGGGGCAGCCCGAGCATGGCGCCAATCTGGCCGATGATCTGGAACGCATCGTCGCGCTGCACGGGGCCGAAACCATCGCCGCCGTGATCGTGGAGCCGATGGCCGGGTCCACCGGCGTCCTGATGCCGCCCAAGGGCTATCTGGAAAAGCTGCGTGCGATCACGAAAAAGCACGGCATCCTGCTGATCTTTGACGAGGTGATTACCGGCTTTGGCCGGCTGGGGTCGGCCTTTGCCGCGCAGCATTTCGGCGTGACGCCCGACATGATGACCTGCGCCAAGGGACTGACCAACGGCGTCATCCCGATGGGCGCGGTGCTGACCAGCGCCGAAATCCACGACGCCTTCATGCAGGGGCCGGAACATGTGATCGAGTTGTTCCACGGCTATACCTATTCTGGCAACCCGATTTCCTGCGCCGCCGGAATCGCCACGCTGGACACCTATGCCGAGGAAGGTCTGTTCGACCGCTGCGCCGAACTGGCCCCTTATTGGGAAGAGGCGCTGCATGCGCTGCGCGATCTGCCGAATGTCATCGACATCCGCAACATGGGCCTTATCGGGGCGGTCGAACTTACCCCCATCGAGGGGCAGATCGGCAAGCGCGGTTTTGACGCCTTCGTCAAGGCGTTCGAGAAAGGCATCCTGATCCGCGTCACCGGCGACACGATTGCCCTGTCGCCGCCGCTGATCAT
>JAUNUO010000291.1 GCA_030538135.1 Paracoccus sp. (in: a-proteobacteria) | reverse complement strand
TGATGGGCGTGACAGATGGCGACGGCCAGCGCATCGGCCGCATCCGGCCCGGCCAACACGACGCCGGGCAGATGAAACCGCACCATATGCGCAATCTGATCCTTGGCCGCGTGACCCACGCCCACCACGGTCTTTTTCACCGCATTCGGGGCGTATTCCCCGACCGTGATCCCCGCCCGCGCCGGGGCCAGCAGCGCGATCCCCCGCGCCTGACCCAGTTTCAGCGTGCCGGTTGCGTCTTTGTTCACAAAGGTCTGTTCCACCGCCGCCGCATCGGGCATGTGATCGGCGATCACCTGGCACAGCCCGTCGAACAGCACCACCAGTCGCGCCGCCAGATCGTCGCCCTGCGACCGGATCACGCCGTTGGCCACATGGCGCAATCGCGGACCATCGGCCCAGATCACCCCCCAACCGGTATTCCGCAACCCCGGATCAATGCCCAGAACCCGCATGACTGCCCCTTTCGTTTGCCCACGCCCTAGCACGAAAGGCGAACATCGGTAAAGGTTCCGGGCAATTGCTTGACTCCGATACGCCAATTCTAAAAAACGATCCGATATCCCTTAGGAGAGAGACACCCATGTCACCCATCCTGATCGCGATCCTGCCCTTTCTTGGAGCTTTGCTGCCGGGGCTTCTGATCCGCTCGGGGCGCGATGTGGCAGCCGCCGCCTGCGCCACGGCGACGGGTCTGGCACTGCTGGGGCTGGTGCTGCATGTCCCGGCGATCATGGCCGGGCAGGTCATCACTGCCGGGTTCGACTGGATGCCACGCATCGGCCTGCGCGCCAGTTTCCGCATCGACGGGCTGAGCCTGCTGTTCGGCATCCTGATCCTGGGGATTGGGTTGCTGATCATCACCTATGCGCGGTTCTATCTGACCCGGCGCGATCCGGTGGGCAAGTTCTATACCTATCTGATGCTGTTTCAGGGCGCGATGGTCGGTATCGTGCTGTCCGATAACATCCTGCTGCTGCTGATCTTCTGGGAACTGACCTCGCTGTCGTCCTTCCTGCTGATCGGCTATTGGCGGCACCTGCCCGAAGGCCGTCAGGGCGCGCGCATGGCGCTGGCCGTGACGGCGGCGGGCGGGCTGGCGATGATCGCCGGGATGCTGATTCTGGGCCAGATCGCAGGCAGCCATGAGATCAGCGACATCCTGAATTCACGCGAAGCGATTCAGGCGTCGCCCTATTACCTGCCGGCGTTGATCCTGATCCTGCTGGGCGCCTTCACGAAATCGGCGCAGTTCCCGTTCCATTTCTGGTTGCCGCACGCCATGGCCGCGCCGACGCCGGTGTCGGCCTATCTGCATTCGGCGACGATGGTGAAGGCGGGGCTGTTCCTGATGGCGCGGCTGTGGCCGGTGCTGGCGGGGACGGATGCGTGGTTCTGGATGGTCGCGCCCATCGGGCTGATCACCATGCTGCTGGGCGCCAAGATCGCGCTGTTCAAGGACGATCTCAAGGCGCTGCTGGCCTTTTCGACGGTCAGCCATCTGGGGCTGATTACCATGCTGCTGGGTTTCGGAACCCGGGCGGCCGCCATGGCTGCCATGTTCCACATCATCAACCACGCCACATTCAAGGCCGCGCTGTTCATGACCGCCGGGATCGTGGATCACGAGACCGGCACAAGGTCGATTGCCCGACTTGGCGGCTTGCGCAAACTGATGCCGGTGACTTTCGCCATCGGCACCATCGCCGCGCTGTCCATGGCCGGTTTCCCGCCGCTCAACGGATTCCTGTCCAAGGAACTGATGCTTGAGCAAGCCACCCACGCGTCCCATTGGCATCAGGCATTCATGGTGCTGGCGACCATCGGCGCCTTGTTTTCGGTCGGCTATTCGCTGCGGTTCGTCTTTCACGTCTTTGCCGGGCCGGAACGCGACGATTACCCGCATCACCCACATGATCCGGGCATCGGCCTGTGGGGGCCGCCGGCGTTTCTGGCGGTGCTGGTGGTGCTGATCGGGTTGATGCCGAACATGATGGCGC
>JAUNUO010000290.1:1634-2003 GCA_030538135.1 Paracoccus sp. (in: a-proteobacteria) | reverse complement strand
CGGCACCTGTTCGGTATCGGCGGGCGAGGCGTTGCTGGAACACGCCTAAGTCCCGCGCGGCTTGGCCCGCAGGGTCGGGTCGGCCACGGTGGGGTCTTCGGGCCAGGGGTGGCGCGGGTAACGCCCGCGCATGTCCTTGCGCACATCGGCGTAGGAATTGGCCCAGAAACCGGGCAGGTCCATCGTGACCTGCACCGGACGCCCCGCCGGTGACAGCAGGGTGATCCGCAGCGGCCGCCCGCCGACGACCGGATGGCGGGTCACGCTGAACAGTTCCTGCAAACGCACCTCGATCGACGGGTCGGCATGATCATAGTCGATCGGCACCTGCCGACCCAGAGGCGTGCTGAAGGCTGCCGGAACCTCGGA
>JAUNUO010000290.1:0-1624 GCA_030538135.1 Paracoccus sp. (in: a-proteobacteria) | reverse complement strand
ATCCGGGCCAGCAGGGCTTCGCTCAGATCCAGCGCGCGCAGATCGGCGCGGGTCCGGGCGTTGCCAAGGTAAGGCAGCAGCCAGTCGGGATCGGCAAGCAGGCTGGCGTCGTCGCAAGGCGGCAAACTGTCCGCCAGCGCGATCCGCGCCCGCAGCCGCGCCGCCCTGGGCGTCCAGGGCAGCCCGTCCTGCCGCAGCCCGTCGAAGGCCGCCTGCGCCACGGCATCCTCTGGCGCATCCGTCCAGGCGCGATCCGACAGCACCACCGCCCCCAGCCGTTCCTGCACCCGCGCCAACACCCGCCCTTCGCGCCGCGACCATTCGACAACTTCGACAGTCTCGATCCGATCCGCGAACAACGCCCGAACCTCGCCCTCGGTCACCGGCGCGGCCATCCGCACCCGAGCCTCGCGCGCGTCACCATCCAGATCGACAGCCACGATCAGTCGCTGCCCGGCCAAGGGGTCCGCCGCATCCAGAACAGCCCCCTTGCCGCCCGACAGCACAAAGCGCGGCTCATCGCCCTTGCGGCGCGACCCGATCCGGTCGGGATAGGCCAGCGCCGCCATCGCACCCGGCGACAGGGTTTCCTCTTTGCCCAAATATGGCGGGGGGTGCGGGGGGCTGGCCCCCCGCCCGTCGCGGGACGCAATCCGACGCAGCCGCTTGGCTTCGTCCCGCGTCAAGGCGACAGCGCCGGGATCGGCGGGCCACGGATGACGATCTGCATAAGCACGCCCGTCACGCAGGGCCAGCAGGCGCAGCGCCAGATCGGCGGGCGCGCCACGCAAAGGATCGCGCGCGGCCATCAGTGCGGCCAGATCGGCGGCATCCGGCCCGGCCAGCATCAGCATATGCGCCAGACGCGGATGCAACGGCACCCGTGCCAAAGCCTGCCCATGCGGGGTGATCCGACCGCCGTCGTCCAGCGCGCCCAGACCGGCCAGCGACGCCCGCGCCTCGGCCAGCGCGCCCTCGGGCGGCGGGGTCAGCAGGGCCAGATCATCCGGTTCCGCCCCCCAGACCGCCAGTTCCAGCGCAAAGCCCGCCAGATCGGCGACGGCGATTTCGGGCGGGGCAAAGGCGGGCAGGGCACCTTCCTCGGCCCGCGCCCACATGCGGTAACAGATGCCCGGCGCGACGCGGCCGGCGCGGCCCCGGCGCTGATCGGCTTCGGCCCGGCTGACCCGTTCCGTCACCAGCCGCGACATGCCGGACCCCGGATCAAACCGCGCCCGCCGCGCCCGACCCGCATCCACCACCACCCGCACCTCGGGGATGGTCAGCGAGGTTTCCGCGATCGCTGTCGCCAGCACGATCCGCCGCCGCTCGCCCGGAGGCGACAGGGCTGCACGCTGTGCCCGCCCATCCAGCGCGCCATAAAGCGGCAGCACCTCGGCCCCGGTGCCGTCCAGCATGGCGGCAACGCGACGGATTTCACCCTCGCCCGGCAGGAAGGCCAGCACCGTCCCGCCCGTGTCGCGCGTGTCCCCCTCGGCCTGGGTAATCAGCCGCGCGGCCTCGGGGATCAGGCGGCTGCCGGCGGGCAGGGGCCGGTCCAGCCAGAGGGTTTCGACCGGAAAGGCCCGGCCTTCCGACCGGATCACCGGCGCATGGTCCAGCA
>JAUNUO010000060.1:14432-16434 GCA_030538135.1 Paracoccus sp. (in: a-proteobacteria) | reverse complement strand
CCGGTATTGGCATGGATCATCAGCGTGCGCAGCAATGCGTCGCGCAACCGCGCCTCCATCCCGGCGACTTTGGGCTGGCTTGGGGCTGTGACCTCCAGCGAGACTGTCAGGATCATCATCGAATCGGTGCTGCCGTTGCGCACGATGGGCACGAAGAACTGGTTGGCAAATCCGAACCAGGCCAGATCCTGTGCGGTCGCAGGGTCAGTGGTGGCCGGGGCGGCTTGAACGGGCGGTGCGTCTGCTTCGGCACCCGTCCCGGCCTCGGCGGCATGTTCGGGGTTGGCCGCGGCATCGGCCTTGGCTCCGCCGCGCAGCATGTCGCCCCCAAACGCGCCGCCGATAAATGCCACCAGCGGCAGCACCAGCATCAGGATTTTCTTGACCATGTTTCAACCTCAGTAGGGCAGAACGATATCTGCGATCTGCTGCCCATAGCGCGGCTGCTGCACGTCGCTGATCTGGCCCCGTCCGCCATATGAAATCCGCGCACCGGCGATACGGTCATAGGCGATCTCGTTGCGGCGGCTGATGTCTTCGGGGCGGACAAAGCCGCTGACGGTCAGTTCGCGCATTTCAAAATTCACGCGCACTTCTTGCGTGCCCTGAATTTGCAGGATGCCGTTGGGCAGCCGGTCCAGAACGGTGGCGGCGACGCGCAGGGTCATCTTGTCCCGGCGCGAGATGTTTCCGGTGCCCTTGAAGGTCGACGAGGAATCCATATCCACCAGATCCTCCATCGTAGCGCCTTCGGGCAGCGCATCGTTCAGCCGCTGCGGGATACCCGCCAGCGAGGAAATGCCCGCCGTGTCCGCCGATTTGCGCGACCGTCCCGTGGTGTTCGACATCTCGGCGCGGTCGTCGATCTGGATCACGACGGTCAGGATGTCGCCGCGCTGCGTGGCCCGGCGATCACCGACCAGCGAGCTTTGCGAGCTTTCCCACAGCGAGGCAGCGGCCTCGGGACGGCCCGTCGTCGGAGTGATCTCAAGCGGCGGGTTCGTCATGGCGGCGAATTCGACCGAGGCCTGCGGCTCGGTCATGGTGGGCGGCTTGCCCAGGTGGTCGGTGCGCCCGCAGGCGGTGACGGCCAGCGTCAGGCAGATCAGCTTGATGGCGGTTTTCACGAGGATTCTTCCGTTCTGTGAGAGTCAGTTGATGACGGCGACGGTGCCGTCGGGATTGATGCGGGCGCTGACGGTGCTGCGCGAATTGGTGTTCATCACCCGGATCACATCGCCCGCCGCGCCTTCGGACAGGGCGCGGCCCTCGGCCTCAATGAGCAAGGGGCCCCGTTGCCAGGTCAGCCGCACGATCTGGTTGCGGTCCACCAGACGCGGCGCGCGCAGCCCGGATGCCGTGACCGGGCGACCTTCGTAGATGGTGAACCGGGTCTGTTGGCCCACGACCTGCGCGGCGTCGCGGATACCGCGCGCATCTGCGGTGCGCATCAGGTCGGATTCCGAAATGACGGTGCCGGCGGGCAGGGTGCGGGCGGCGGCCCAGCCTTCGGCATGGGCGGGACCGGCGGCCAGCAGCACGGCAAGGATCAGCGTCCGCATCAGCGCACCTGAACCGTTGCGCCAAGCATCTGGTCGGCGGCGGTGATGATTTTCGAATTCAGCTCATAGCCGCGCTGTGCCTTGATCAGTTCGGTGATCTCGCGCACCGCATCGACCGAGCTTTCCTCAAGATAGCCCTGCCGCAGCGTGCCCAGACCTTCCAGCCCCGGCACGGCGACCTGTGCCGGCCCGGACGCCATGGTTTCCAGAAACAGGTTGGAGCCGACCGCCTCAAGTCCCTTTTCATTCACGAAACCCGCCAGCGTGAACTGGCCCAGCAGTTCCGGTTCGACCTGATCGTTGAAATAGGCATAGACCTCGCCCTGCGCGTTGATCGCAACGGATCGCGCATCGGCGGGAATGGTGATGCCGGGAGCGACCTCATAGCCATCCGAGGTGACGATCAGCCCTTCACCCGTGCGTTTCAGCCCGCCGTCGCG
>JAUNUO010000060.1:11697-14332 GCA_030538135.1 Paracoccus sp. (in: a-proteobacteria) | reverse complement strand
CGGCGCGCATTATAGCCGGTCGTGGACATGTTCGCGAGGTTGTGGGAAATCACATCGACGCGGGTCTGCTGGGCGCTCATGCCGGTGGCGGCGATTTGCAGGGCTTTCATGGGTCAGACCTTTCAGCGGCTCATAGAGGAAATGACGTTGCGGATGCGCTGATCTTCGCGGTCCAGAAAGGACTGGCCCAGTTCATAGGCGCGCTGGACCTCGATCATGCGGCTGATCTCGTGGATGGGATTGACGTTGGATTCTTCCAGAAACCCCTGCCGGACGCGGGGGTTTTCCATCGGTTCGACCTCCCCCTGCGGCACGAACAGGGTGCCGCCGGTCCAGGTCAGTTCCTCGCGCGGGGGTTCGGCAAAGACACCGATCTGCGCGATGGGTTGACCTGCGGCGGAAATGGTGCCGTCCGCGCCGATGGCAATGCTGCCGGTGCCGCCGGGGATAGCGATGGGGGCCTGTCCTTCGTCAAGCAGCCGATGCCCTTCGGCGTTCATCAATTCACCCTCGTCCGAAACCATATAGGCGCCGGCGCGGGTCAGGCGGTTGCCCTCGGGCGTCTGGACCATGAAAAAGCCCTCGCCCTCGATGGCGACGTCAAAGGTGCCGTTCGTCTGGCTCAGCGTGGCCTGCGACAGATCGACCAGCCGTCCGCGCGCATTCGCCATCGACAGCGTGTCGCCGCGACGGTCCAGCGCGCTCAGGTGTTCCGAAAAGATCACCCCCTCGCGGCGAAAGCCGGTGGTGTTCGCGTTGGCCACGTTATTGGCAACCACTCGCATTTCGTTCATCAGCCCGGACTGGCGGGTCAGGGCGGCATAAATGGCGTTGTCCATCGGTCAGCTTCCGGCGATCAGGGGAATGATCTGGCCGGTATAGAAATCGGCCAGCGCGGTGGTCATGAAGCTCATGGTGACCCAGAAGACGATCAGCATCAGCCCGACCTTGGGGACGAAGGTCAGGGTCATTTCCTGAACCGAGGTCAGCGCCTGAAACAGGCCGATGATGACCCCGGCCACCAGGGCCACGATCAGCAGCGGCGCCGAGATGCGCACCGCCAGCAACAGCGCCTGACGCATCATGTCGAAAAGGATCGTCTCGTCCATCGGGCGGCCTTACACTGGCATCCGCAGGATTTCCTGATAGGCCTCGACGACCTTGTCGCGGATCGCCACCACCGTCTCCAGCGCAAGCTGGGTTTCGGCGATGGACTGCACCAGATCATGGGTGTCGGCCTTGCCCGTCATGGCGGCGGTGGCGGTCTTGTCGGTCTGCTGCATCATGGCACCGAATTCATCGGCGGCGGTGCGCAATTGGGGGGAAATCTGTCCTTCGGCCGGGGTTCCGGGCGCGGTGGCGCGGCGGGCGGTGGCATAGGCGCTGGCGGCGTTTACCGTCGTGATCATCTGAAATCCTTTCAGCGGCGGAGCAGTTCCAGAAGGGACGACCCCATCTGGCGCGATTGTTCGAAGGCGCGCAGGTTTGCCTCATAGCTGCGGCTGGCCTCGCGGGAATCGGCGATCTCGATCACCAGATCGACGTTCGATCCGGCGTAGTATCCGGCCTGATCTGCCATCGGATGGGCGGGGTCGAACACCTGCGGCAACGGCCGCTGATCCAGTTGTGTCCGCGACACCTGCACACCGCCGGTCGGGCGGCCAAAGCTGACCTGTTCCTCGAAACTGACCAGCTTGCGGCGATAGCCGGGCGTATCCACATTGGCGATGTTTTCGGACACCCGGCGCAGCCGTTCGGCCTGAGCCTTCATGCCTGACGCGGCCAGTTCGGTGGCAGAGATACGATCCATCGTTTAGCCCCGCCCAAGGCTGGTGCGCAGCAGATCCAGCCCGGATTTATAGATGCCGAGGGCCAGATCGTGCTGCCGCTTGATCGAGGCCGAACGAAACATCTCGTCTTCAAGCGAGACGGTGTTGCCATCGGGCGATGCGCCGGTGGTTTCCGCCATCATGCGCGGTGCGCCGCCCGACCACAGCGGTTCGGTGATATGGCGCGCGCGGGTGGCGTTCATGCCGGGACCGGCCGGCATGTCATAGCTGTCGTGAAAATCCGCGAGGTCCCTGGCCTGATAGCCGGGGGTGTCCGCATTGGCGATGTTGCGGGCCGCGATCACCTGCCGTTCGGCAGCGTGATTCGTCATGGCCCGCGCCATCTTCAACGTAGCAATTCCTTCAAACACCGAGGTTTCTCCCTGGTTCCGATAAACCCGGTCTTAACTTCAATTGGTTTAGAAACCCTTTCGACGCGGCAGAAATCCGCGGGACAGGAGAGCGTTGAAATGGATAAACTTGATTCTATCGCCACCCGGATCGGCGGTGTTCGTGCAGCCCGTCATCATGGCCGGGTGCAGGCCATCCGGGCCGGGTCGATCAGTGTCAGCGGTTTGAACGGCCATGCATCGGTCGGAGATCGCGTCGTCTTTTCAATGGCTTCCGGGTCGGTCGGCGGCGAGGTGATCGGCTTGTCGCAGCGCCATGCCAACATCCTGCCCGAACGCCATGTCGAGGGGCTGTCGATCGGCGCGCCGACAGAACTGCTGTTCGCGCCGACCATCGCGCCCTGCGAATCATGGATCGGGCGAATCATCGACCCGTTCGGACAGCCGCTGGACGGG
>JAUNUO010000060.1:0-11597 GCA_030538135.1 Paracoccus sp. (in: a-proteobacteria) | reverse complement strand
GCGCGGCCGAGAACGGGCTGATCACACAGGCGCGTGCGGCGATGGGGGCCTATACTGAATCCGAACTGATGATCCGTGCGGGCCTGTATTCGCCAGGTGCCGATCCGAAACTGGACGAAGCTGTTCGCCTGTGGCCGCAGCTTGATGAATTCGTCGCCCGCCGCACCCGTGCCTGCGGTGAAAGTTTTGCCTTGCTTGAAGAATCGCTGCGCCTTCCGGGACCGGCAAAATCAGCGATCAGAAAGGGTTAAGGAAAATTGGTCAGTCTGTCTTAATCAATGTTAGACATAGCGGTGCGGCCATTGCGCCGCCAGTGACGATTTGCAACTGTCCGTCAGCCGGAAAGGAGGCGGATTTTGGCAATCACCGAGTATTTTATCCGCTATCTTCAACGGCGTGACACTCTGGACGACGCAGCCATAAAGCGGCTGCGTGCAATTCCGACCGAGCATGTATCGTTCGGCCCGGGTGAGATCATCATTCCCTATGACCGACAGATTCAGCGAAGCTGCATGATGCTGCGCGGCATGTCGGCGCGGTCGCATCAACTGGTCGGGCGACCGGACGATCGGGTCATCACCGCGCTGCATGTACCGGGCGATTTCGTCGATCTGCATGGTTTCGTGCTGGCAGGGCTGGAACATTCGGTCATTGCGATCGGACCGACCGAGGTCGAATTCATTGACCATTCCGAACTGACCGAGATCACCGAAACGCACCCGCATCTGACGCGGCTTCTATGGATGTCCACTCTGATCGACGCGGCTATTCACCGGCAATGGCTGGTGGCGGCGGCCTCGTTGCGATCCAGCGCGCATCTGGCCCATCTGCTGTGCGAGATCTACACGCGCCTGAACGCCGTCGGCGCGGCGGATTCGATGCGCTTCAACCTGCCGCTGTTGCAGCGGGAACTGGCGAGTATTCTGGGTTATTCGCCCATTCACATCAACCGCGCGGTGCGCGACCTGCGCGACCGGGGGCTGATCCGCTGGCAGGGAACCGATATCGAGATTCTCGATTGGCCGGGGCTGGCGCGGCTGGCGCGGTTCGATCCCACCTATCTCGATCTGGAGCGCACGCGCCGCTGATTACTGGCACAGGCGCCAATCGCCCCGGCGCTGCGCCATGTCCAGATGCAGGTGGTCGTCATGCGCGCCATCTGACCCCGGACCAAGGACGGTTGTAAAGAACAGGCAGGCAGTGGCGCGGACGGCGCGCTGAAACGCCATTTCCGGCTGGCCCGATTCATCGCGCGGTTCGACCGGCAGATCGGGCGCGCCGGCAAAGGTAAAACCGGCGATGTCCAGCGCATTTCCAAAGGCATGTTCCGACATCTTGCCCGAACCGGAATCGCCGCCGACGCGCCCCCGGCACTGATAGGTCGATCCCAGCCGATAGCCGGTCAGCCGCGGTGCGCCGGGCAGGCGGGCGGCGGCGGGGCGGACGAAATCGCGCGTCCACAGCGCCAGCGAACGCGCCATCTCGCAGCGCATGACCGCCCCGCCCTCTAACGTGATGTCGGGCTGTGCCTCGGTCACCAGAACCGGGCGGTCGATGCCGCAGGCGGGATTGTCGGAGTCGGTTACGGCGGGCTGTTCCTGATAGGTGACGCCCAGAACCGACAGGGCCAGCAGGCAGGCGGAATGATCGAAATCGCTGGTCGCGAACTGTTCCCGGCCCGGCGCGTCAGGTTGGGCGGGCGGTGTCACCGGCTGAGGTTCCTGCGCGGTTTCTGGTCGCGCCGGGGGGCGGGCGTCGGTTGCGACAATGCCCGGCTTTGGGGCCGGCTGCGCCAACGCCCCGGTGGCGCCCGCAAGGACAGCGACCAGAACCAGCACCCGCCCGGACATTACAGCCCGCTCCCCGCAGCCGGAACCGGCGTGATCGCCGCGTCATCCGGCAGCGCCTTGTCAAGCGCCTGCGACAATGGATCGGCCAGCGCCTCGGTGGTGTTCTCGGGCTGTTTCGCACTTGTCGCCGCCGTGGCCGCCATCGGTTCCGCCGGTGCAGCCGCCGGCGGCGGTGCCGCTCCGGTCGCATCGGCAATCGTCACGCCCGGTTCCAGAAAATGCACCGTAGTCACGCCGGGCTGCACCAGATGCGCCAGTTCGCGCGCGTCCCAATTGGTCAGCCGCACGCAGCCATAGGACTGGTTGCGGAACAGTTGCGACGGGCTGGGCGTGCCGTGGATGCCATAGCTGGGCTTGGACAGGTCGATCCAGACCGTGCCGACCGGCCCGTTCGGCCCCGGTGGCACGATCAACGGCTGCGTGTTGTTGCCCTGCTGGAAATTGCGCGCGGGATTATAGGTATAGTTCGGGTCCAGTGCCACGGTCCGCACCGTCACCTGACCCGAGGGCGAGGGCGTGGCGTCCGATCCCACCGTGGCGGGATAATCGGCCAGCATGTTGCCGGCGGCGTCATAGGCGGCAACCCGGCGCGTGGCCTTGTCGATATAGATGTTTGCCACCTTGCCGCGCAGCGGCGGGGCCGGGGCCATGACCTTGATCGTTGCGCCGGGAACCAGACTGATACCGGGGTTAAGAAAGGCGATGAAGCGTTCGTCCATGTGAAACCGCTCGCCCAGCTTTTCGGCGATGCTGGTATAACCCATGTGGCTCATCTGCGCCTTTTCGGCGTAATCGGCGGGGATGGCGGCGACCAGATCGGCACCGTCGGCATCGGTGATGGTATAATCCTGCGTGACCGGCCGTTCGGCATAGGCCTGCAACATGGCCCAGACGGCGTGATCCATGATCCCATCCATCGGCAAGGCGGCGCGGCGTTCGAACGCCTTGATGGCGCTTTCGCTCATCCCGCCCTTGAATCCGTCAATCACGCCGGGCGAGGTGCCGCTGCGGTCAAGCAGGATCTGCACCTTGGCCGTCAGCGCCGAACGGCCCGGCGGCAGATCGCCGCCGGAATAGGTCGCAGCTTCGATATCGGCTGCGGTAAAGGCGGCATCCTGCGCCACGGCGGCGGATGACAGCAGCAGGGACCACAGGGCAATCAGGCGCAGGGACATGGCGGACTCCGGTCGGTTTCCGTGGTAATGGGGCTTTCCTCATGCAAGCGCCAGCCCCGGCAGAGGCTGGCGATTCACTTTTCCATCAGCTTGGGACGGGGGGCGTCAGTCTTCGGAAATCAGGCGGTGTCCCGGCGGATAGGATTGCCGCGAATAGGACACCGGAACGGTGTTCGACCAGTTGGTGCGTTCGATCGTCAGCAGCGGGGTCGAGGGCTGCACCTGAAGGCTGCGCGCGGCTTCGACACCAGCGGCCTCGGCCAGAATGCTGAACCGGCCATGGGTCAGCGCCACGTTGCGCGCCAGCCATTCATGCGGCGAAGCGGTGCGGAAGTTGTCGCTTTCGACCGGAGGCAGGGCCGACAGGTTCAGCCAGATCGTTTCGGCGCAATGCGGGCGGCCGTTGGCCAGATACAGCAGCCGCGCGACCATCACCCGGCGATCCGAGCCGATCTGAAGCGCCATGGCGACATGTTCGGGCGGAGTCACCGACCCGCATTCCAGCAGGGAATAGCCGTATTCGGCGCCCGTCGCCTCGATTTCCTGCCGGATGACCGAGATTTCCAGCACCGTCCGGCGCGAGGGCGTGGTGGCGACGCGCGTGCCGACCTTACGGCGGCGTTCGACGATGCCGCTGTCGGCCAGTTCGCGCAACGCCCGGTTCACGGTGGCACGGGCGCAGCCCAGTTCGACGGCCAGTTCCTGTTCGGTCGGGATCAGCTCGCCCGGTGCCCATTGCCCGGACCTGATCCGGTCCAGCACCTCGGCACGGACGGATTGCCAGGTATTCATGCGAGGTTTGGGCGCGTTTGCCTGAACTCCGCGCAGTGATCGGACGACTTCACCGGGAATGCGTGCCATGCAACTCAGTCTTTTTCCAAGATTTTCGTGAGAATGCATAGTCGTATGACTTGCCGCAGTCGTGAACCTGTCATTATCTACAATAAATTCAGACTTGACTGTTCAGTCTCTTTTTGCCGTAAAGAGGTAACATAAGGTGTGGGTTGTGACGCAGGTTTGGGCACAACCATATGTACATTCTTATTGGCGGGATTTGCTTTGCGCCGGGGCGCTGCTAAGGCTGGCGCGACCAACCTTCCCGCAGGAACCGCCATGGCCGATATTTCATCATCTGCATCCGGGGCAAGGGGCACCGTCTGGCCGGTGCTGATCGCCATCAGCCTGTGCCATATGGTCAACGATGTGATGCAATCGCTCTTGTCGGCGATCTATCCCCTGTTGCAGGCCGAATTCAGCCTGTCATATGCGCAGATCGGCTTTCTGACCTTTTCCTTTCAGGTTACCGCCTCGTTGCTGCAACCCGTCGTGGGCGCGGTGACGGATCGCTATCCGCAGCCGCGCTCGCTGGCCGTGGGGATGGGATCGACGCTGATCGGGGTGCTGATGCTGGCCACGGCGGGCGGTTATGGAATGCTGCTGGCGGGGGCGATGCTGGTCGGTATCGGTAGTTCGGTGTTCCATCCCGAAAGCTCGCGCGTGGCGCGGATCGCCTCGGGTGGGCGGTTCGGCACGGCGCAGTCGCTGTTCCAACTGGGGGGCAATGCGGGGCAGGCGGCAGGGCCGTTGCTGGCCGCCTTTGTCGTGGTGCCGCTGGGGCGTCCGGCGGTGGCGTGGTTCGCGCTGGCCGCAGCCATCGGCGTCGTGGTTCTGGCCCGCGTCGGCGCATGGGCCGAAGGCCGCCGCCGCGCCGCCGCCGCAACCGCCGCCCCGGCGGTGACGTTGCCGCGCCATGTGATCGTGCGGGCATTGATCGTGCTGGCGGTGCTGGTGTTCACCAAGAACATCTATTCCGCGATGATGAGCAGCTATTTCACCTTTTTCACCATGGAAAAATTCGGCCTCGGCCCGCGCGGCGGGCAGATCATGCTGTTCCTGTTTCTGGCCGGGATGGCGGCCGGGGTGATGCTGGGCGGGATCGTCGGCGACCGGATCGGCGCGCGGCGGGTGATCTGGTTTTCCATTCTGGGGGTGTTGCCCTTCACGCTGGCGCTGCCTCATGTGGGGCTGGTGCCGACCGGCGCGCTGGCCTTTTTGATCGGGCTGATCCTGGCTTCGGCCTTTCCGGCGATCATCGTCTTTGCGCAGGAACTGGTGCCGGGTCGCACCGGAATGATCGCGGGGCTGTTCTTTGGATTTGCCTTCGGCATGGGCGGAATTTCGGCGGCGGCGCTTGGGTTGCTGGCCGATGCGCGCGGGCTGGAATTCGTGTTCGATGTCTGTTCGGTTCTGCCCGTGCTGGGGCTGCTGACGGTGCTGTTGCCGCGACCCGGCGCCTTGGTGCAGGGGCGCGGATGACGGCGCGGCCGGTCTTTTTTCACATCGGCCCCGACTGGACCGGCGAAGAAAGGCTGGTGCAACTGTTTCGTCTGAACGGCTTTGCCGGGGCCTGCCACGAACAGGGCCGTCTGGCCGAGGACATCGCCCATGCCCGCGCCGCCGGTATCGCGCCACTGACCCGGTGGGGCGGGGCGCGGCTGTTTGCCGGGTTGCATCGAGTGAACCGGCTGGACCGCCCCCTGATCGAGGGTTGGCGCGCCTTTTCCTTTATTGCCGAGCAGCGCCCCGATGCCGCGTTCATCCTGACCATTCGCGACCCCGAGCGCTGGATCGCCGACCGGCTGTCGCGCAAGGGTGGGCGCGTCGCGCGGGCCTATGCGCATCATCTGAGCTGCGCTGTCTCTGACCTGCCCGAGATCTGGTTGCGCGACTGGCACGACCATCTGGCCGCCGTGGATGCGTTCTTTGTCGCTGATGATCCGCGCCTGATCCGTGTCGATCTTGACCGCGACACGCCGGTCGATCTGGCGCGGCGGCTGGCCCCGCTGATCGACCTGCCGCGCCGCCCGCCGCGCCTGCACTGGCACCCGCCCGCCGACGACAAAGGCGCGCATACGCTGATTGCCTTGCTGGACGAGGACCGCCCGCCTGTCCTGCGCCCTTCGCCCCTGCGCGACGGTCTGGCCGAGGATATGGCGGCCTTCTGTTTGCGCGGGCTGGCCCCGGACGATGGCGGGATGGACGGTGTTTCGGCGCTTTATGCGGAATGGGACGGCGGCGCGCGGGTGACGCGGCTGGACGGCAGCCCGTGGCCAATCGCCATTGGTCCGCGCGACCGCGATGGCCTGCCGCGCGCCCTTGCGCAGCCGGGCGGGCATCTCAAGGCCGAACGGATCGAGGGGGTCATCAACCAGATTCTGTCGCTGGACCGCCGCGATCCCGTCCGCATCGACATGGAGGACGGCCGCCGCATCGGCAGCGACGAGGGCCGCCCCATCGGCCGGCCGGTGCTGGCCCATAACCGCCGCGAGGGGGCGCGCAACGTGGTGCTGTGGCCCCTGCCGGGGTTCCATCAGCCCGGCGGCGACACATATGCCCGCCCCGAGACCACCGACAGCATCCCTTGGGCGGAAAAGCAGGATCGCGTGGTCTGGCGCGGCAATATTTCCGGCCGGGTCGAGCGCGGGCCGGGGCAGAAAGGCGGGCCGGCCTCGCATGTTCTGCTGGCTGAACTGGCGGCGGTGGACGAGGCCGGGCGGCAGGCGATCCTGCCCGATCTGAACGCGATTCCCCGACTGGCCTTCGTGCGCCGGCATATCGCCAACCCCGATTTCGACATCGGTCTGGTGCTGGCCTGGTCGATCCGTCAGCACGAAACCGATCCGTTTCTGGCCCCGTGGATCCGCCCGAAGGTCGGGTCAGATTACTTCAACCGCTTTCGCTATCAGGTGTCGCTGGCGGGTTACGATCACCCGACCGGCTTTCTGAACGCGATCAATCGCCGGTCCGTGCTGTTGTCGGAAATGGACGGGTGGGAGGTGCATTATTCCGGCCGGTTCCGCCCGTGGGAACATTACATCCCGCTGGAACGGCATGGCGCGGACGTGTTGGAAAAGCTGGATTGGGCGCGCGCCAACCCAGCGCGCTGTCAGGAAATTTCGGCTGCGGCGCGGGCCGAGGTGGCGGCCCTGTCTGCGCCCTGGGTGCAAGCGCGGATGATGGGGCTGATCCTCGACGCGCTGGCGGCGCTGCGTTAACCTGTCGGAATGATCGCCGTTGCCGTCCCTATGTCCGCCGCATGAACGCCCCGGATTTTTCCTTTGAAACAGCAGCTTTTGCGGCGGGCCATGTCCGCATCGCCGGCGTGGACGAGGTCGGGCGCGGTCCCCTTGCGGGGCCGGTGACGGCCGCCGCCGTGGTGCTGGACCCTGCGCATGTTCCGCCCGGCCTGAACGATTCGAAAAAGCTGACTGTGGCGCGGCGACAGGCTTTGGCCGACTGGCTGCTGGCGCATGCCGATTGTGCCGTCGCCCATGCCAGCGTCGCGGAAATCGACGCGCTGAACATTCTGAACGCCAGCCATCTGGCCATGTGCCGGGCGCTGGCGGGTCTGCGCAGCCCGCCGGATTTCGCGCTGATCGACGGCAATCGTCTGCCGCGCGATCTGGCCTGCGCGGCGCAGGCGGTGGTCAAGGGCGACGCGCGCTGCCTCTCGATCGCCGCCGCGTCGATTCTGGCCAAGGTGACTCGTGACCGGATCATGGTGGATTTGGCGCAACAGCACCCCGGCTATGGCTGGGAGGTGAACGCAGGTTATCCGACCGCCGCGCATAAAAAGGCGCTGCTGGATATGGGGCTGACCCCACATCATAGACGGTCGTTCAAACCTATCCACAACATCTTGTGTCGAGAGTAAATCTCAAACCATTGATTCAAAAAAGAAATTGACGGTGAATCGCCCTCGAATCATAGTTATCCACAGGCAGGCCGGCGCAAGACCGGCGTGGAACGGCACGAGGGCAGCATGGCGACACTCAAGGAAAAAGGCGCGGCAGGTGCGCGCGATCTTCCGCGGAATCAGATTCTGGCGGGCGACTGTATTCAGGTGATGAACGGGCTGCCCGAAGGCTCGGTCGATCTGATCTTTGCCGATCCGCCCTATAACCTGCAATTGCGCGGCGACCTGCATCGGCCCGACAATTCCAAGGTGGATGCGGTCGATGACGACTGGGACCAGTTTTCGGGCTTTGCGGCCTATGACCGGTTCACTCGCGACTGGCTGGCCGCCGCCCGGCGTCTGCTGAAATCCAATGGCGCCATCTGGGTCATCGGCAGCTATCACAATATTTTCCGCGTCGGGGCCGAATTGCAGAATCAGGGCTTCTGGCTGCTGAACGATGTGGTCTGGCGTAAGGCGAATCCGATGCCGAATTTCCGCGGCAAGCGGCTGACCAATGCGCATGAGACGCTGATCTGGGCCAGCAAATCGGAATCGTCCAGATACACCTTCAACTATGAGGCGCTGAAATCGCTGAACGAAGGGGTGCAGATGCGGTCCGACTGGGTGCTGCCGATCTGCACCGGCGGCGAGCGGCTGAAAGGTGCGGACGGGGCCAAGGCGCATCCGACGCAGAAACCCGAAAGCCTGCTGCATCGCGTTCTGATCGGCACCACCAACCCCGGCGACGTGGTGCTGGACCCGTTCTTCGGCACCGGCACCACTGGCGCGGTGGCGAAAATGCTGGGCCGCGACTTTATCGGGATCGAGCGCGAGGAATCCTATCGCGAGGTCGCCGCCCGCCGTCTGGCCCGCGTGCGCCGCTTTGACGCCGATGCGATCGCGACAACCACCGGCAAGCGGGCCGAGCCGCGCGTGCCCTTCGGTCAGGTGGTCGAACGCGGGATGCTGCGCCCCGGCGAGGAACTGTATTCCATCGGCAACCGCCACACCGCGCGGGTGCGTGCCGATGGCAGCCTGATCGGCAACGACATCAAGGGCAGCATCCATCAGGTCGGCGCCGCGCTGGAAGGCGCGCCCTCCTGCAACGGCTGGACCTATTGGCACGTCCGGCGCGAGGGGAAACTGGTTCCCATCGACATCCTGCGACAGCAGATCCGCGACGAAATGGCCGGAGAATCCCGCCCCAACTGATCGGTTTCGCCAGAGTTCCGGCCCGCCGTGCCGTGCGGCCGGAACCAACTTGCCCCGCCATGCGCAAGCCGTATGGCGGGGTATTTTTCCGCCTCTGCGCTGCGTTGCGGCGTAATTTTCTTGCGCCACAGGTTGTCTCGGTGCAGTGATATATCAACTGAAAGGAGCCGCAGATGAGCGCAGCCGCCCCCATTCGCCGCATTCTGCCGCCCGATATTCTGTCGCGCAAGGGCGGGAACCGTCTGGTCATGCTGACGGCCTATACCACCCCCGTCGCGCGGCTGGTCGATCCGCATTGCGACATCGCCCTGGTCGGGGATTCGGTCGGGATGGTGCTGCACGGTATGCCCTCGACCCTGGGCGTCACGGTCGAGATGATGATCCTGCACGGTCGCGCGGTGATGCGCGGGCTGGAGCGGGCGATGTGCGTGATCGACATGCCCTTCGGCAGTTACGAGGAATCGCCGCAGCAGGCATTCCGCAATGCCGCCCGCATCCTGTCGGAAACCGGCGCGCCCGCGGTCAAGTTGGAAGGTGGCGCGGGCATGGCCGAAACGATTGCTTTTCTGACCGCGCGCGGCGTGCCCGTGATGGCGCATGTCGGGCTGACGCCGCAGGCGGTGAACACCTTGGGCGGCTATCGTGTCGTCGGGCGCGGGGCCGAGGCAGACCGGGTGCTGGCCGATGCCCGTGCCTGCGCCGATGCCGGGGCCTTTGCCATCGTGCTGGAAAAACTGCCCGCCGCGCTGGCGGCACGCGTCACGGCGGACCTGCCGATTCCGACCATCGGCATCGGCGCGGGGCCAGATTGCGACGGGCAGGTTCTGGTGGTGGATGACATGCTGGGCTTGTTCACCGATTTCCGGCCAAAATTCGTCAAGCGCTACGCCGAACTGGGGCGCGATGCCGATGCCGCGATCAAGGCCTATGCCGCCGAGGTGCGCAGCGGCGCCTTTCCCGGCCCCGATCACGTCTTTGCCGAAACGGTGCCGCAAAAATGACCCGGATCATCCGCGATATCGCCACGCTGCAATCGCTGGTGCGCGGCTGGCAAATGCAGGGTCAGGGTGTCGGCGTGGTGCCGACCATGGGCGCGCTGCATGACGGCCATCTGAGCCTTGCCCGCCTCGCCCGCGCGAACGAGGACCGGGTGATCGTCACCATTTTCGTCAATCCGACGCAGTTCAACGACCCCGGCGATCTGGCCAAATATCCCCGCACGGAACAGGCCGATGCCGCCCTGCTGGAAACGGTGCCGGTCGATGTGATCTTTGCCCCGCCCCCCGATCAGGTCTATCCGCCCGGTTTCACCAGCCGCGTGCATGTGGGCGGTGTCTCGGACCCGTTGGAAGGCGCGATGCGGCCCGGACATTTTGACGGCGTGGCGACGGTCGTGACCAAGCTGTTCGGCATGACCCGTGCCGACCGGGCCTATTTCGGGGAAAAGGACTGGCAGCAGTTGCAGGTCGTGCGACGGCTGGTGGCGGACCTGAACCTGCCGGTGCAGATCGTCGGCTGTGACACCGTGCGCGAGACGGACGGGCTGGCCATGTCGTCGCGCAATGCGCGGCTGTCCGATGCGGCGCGTGCGGTGGCACCTGTTCTGTATCGGGAAATGACCCGTGCCGCCGGGGCGATCGCGGTGGGCGGCGATCCGGGCGATGCGCTGATGGCGGCGACCGACGCCCTGCACGCGGCGGGCTTCGATCAGGTGGAATATCTGGCGGTGCGCGATGCCGCCAGCCTTGGCGATCCGGTGCCGGGTCAGCCGCGCCGGTTGCTGGCCGCCGCATGGCTGGACGGGGTGCGGCTGATCGACAACATCCCGCTATGACGCGGCGCGCGGCAGGGGCAGGGTGCCGCGGTTGTAACCAGTCCAATCGCTGATGCCCGGATAGTGCCGCCGCCGCCACGCCCGCACGCGCGGATTCATCCGCCGCCGCCACAGGGGCGGGATCATCGCCAGAAAGGTCATCGCCGGATAGCCCATGGGCAGGACCGGCGCGGTGTCGGCGTCATAGGTCTGCAACAGCGGATAGCGCCGGTCGGGGCGGATATGGTGATCGGAATGGCGTTGCAGATTTATCAGCACCCAGTTCGAGGCGCGGTGATCGGCGTTCCAGCTGTGATGCGGGCGCACGGGCTCATAACGGCCGTTGCCCAGATGCTGCCGGGTCAGGCCGTAATGTTCGACGTAATTCGTCAGCTCCAACTGCCAGATCGCGACGAACGCTTGCCAGATGAACAGCGCGATGCCCAGCCATCCGCCGATCAGTGCCGCCAGCGCGATCATCGCCCCTTGCAGCGCGGCATAACGCCAGAACGGATTGCGCCGTTCCCACACCGCGCGGCCCGCGCGGGCCAGCCGTGCCTTTTCCGCGCGCCACGCGCTGCGCGGCCCTTGGGTCAGCACGCGCCAGAAAAAGCGGTGGAAGCCTTCGTTATAGCGCGCCGTCACCGCATCGCGCGGGGTGCCGACCCAGGAATGATGCACCAGCAGATGTTCTGTGCGGAAATGGCTGTAGAGCACCGATGCCAGCAGCAGATCGCCACACCAGCGTTCCCACGCCGGTTTCTGGTGCAACAGCTCATGCGCATAGACCATGCCGATGGTGCCGGACA
>JAUNUO010000289.1 GCA_030538135.1 Paracoccus sp. (in: a-proteobacteria) | reverse complement strand
ATGCGGGACTGCTGCACCCGGACGTGAAAACCATCAACGGCACCGGCCTTGACGGATACACCGCCGAACCCAAACTGGACGGCACGGCGATCCGCTGGCAGCCCGGCGCGCGCGACACCCTGAACGACCGCATCCTGCGCCCCGCCAGCGACCCCTTCGCCCCCACCAGCGGGCTGAAACAACTGTCCGGCAACCTCGGGCGCGGCGTCATCAAGATCAGTGCCGTCGCCCCCGAACGCCACATCATTCAGGCCCCGGCCCGCGTGTTCGGCGATCAGGAACAGGTCAAGGCAGCCTTCAAAGCCGGTGAGTTCACGCAGGATACCGTTGTCGTCGTCCGCTTTCAGGGGCCGCGTGCCAACGGGATGCCCGAACTGCACTCGCTGACGCCTACCTTGTCGGTGCTGCAAGACCGCGGATTGCGCGTCGCTTTGCTGACCGACGGCCGCATGTCGGGCGCATCCGGCAAGGTTCCTGCCGCCATCCATATCGCACCCGAGGCGGCCAACGGCGGTCCGTTGGCGAAAATCCGCGACGGCGACATCATCCGCATGGACGCGGTCGCCGGCACCATCGACTGCCTGACCGAGGGCTGGGACACGCGCGCGCCCGCCGCCTTCGACCCGGCCCCCAACAGCGAGGGCATGGGGCGCGAGTTGTTCGCCGCTTTCCGCGCCGTCGCCGGGTCCGCCGATACTGGGGCCTGTTCGGTCGTCTGACGCAGGGAAAAAACTGATCTGATATTGCGGCCAAAGCGCCGGGCGCTATGCTGTGACGAAAATCACAAGGGCACAGCATATGGCTGATAATTGCACCGTCATAACCATGATCCGCGAAAACTTGGACAATACCCTGTCTTTCGCGGCATGGTATCTGCAACTTGGCGCTGCAAAGATCGTGATGTTCTTTGATGATCCAAACGACCCGGCGATAGTCAGATTGCAACAGCTTGAACGTGTGGAATGTATTCCTTGCACACCGGAGTTCTGGAAAAGCATTAATACTGTTCCCAAGCATGTCATGCGAAAGCAGAAAGCAATATTTACCTAGGGCTATAATCGGGCGACAACCCCATGGGTCCTCGCGCTCGACGGTGACGAATTTCTGTTCCTGAACGGTCGCACCCTCGATGAATATACCGAAACTCTGCCCGATAGGACAATGGCAGTGCGCTTTTTGCCGGTAGAGCCGGTGCAGACAAAGGCTGGCAAGTGGTTCCGAACCGTCACCCGAAAAGAAATACTTTCCGACGTTTATGGTGAGGATGCCCGCTTTTTCTGGCCTCGCAAAGGGTTGCTGGGCCATACCGACGGCAAATCAATGACCCGCACGGGCTTCGCCGCACGCTGGCGATTGCACTGGGCTGAAACAGGTGACGGACAAGCAATCAACGATAAATTCTCTGGCCCCGCCGATGGGACATTTCTGGTGCATTATTTCGATGCCGGATATTCGGAATGGCGACGCAAGCTGGACTGGCGGAAAGCCGCATGGGGTTTTTCCAAGCGCGTTTCCGATTATCTGAACCATTTCACGGAAGATGAACTTGAAGATCTTTACAGGCGCCTGCATTCTTTAAACGACAGCCAGCTTGAAAAACTTCAGTCGATAGGTGGCGCCCTGCAACTTGACGTTGATCCCGGCAAGGTCCGCGATCACTTGTTCGGGACGTGAACCTCCGCTTGGCCATCCGGCACCAGACACCACTACCCAAGGTTGAAATTTGCGGCCGGCGCATCCTGATCGCGGGCCGCCGCCACAACCATCTCTGGTCCTTCAAATATCCTCGCCGGAGGCTGATGCGGCGTCCTCTTTCCACCGCCGCCCGGCCCTTATCCGCCGGCGTGACGCTCGGAATAGCGATCAACCAACTGATCGCGGTGCGGGCGTGTCAGGATGGTGAAACGGATCAGTTCCTCCATCACGTCAACAATGCGGTCGTAATAGGAAGACGGGCGCATCCGCCCGGCCTCGTCAAACTCGGCATGGACGCGCGCGACCGAGGATTGGTTGGGGATGGTGAA
>JAUNUO010000059.1 GCA_030538135.1 Paracoccus sp. (in: a-proteobacteria) | reverse complement strand
TAACCGCCCTGTGAGCCGCCATAACCGCCGCGGATGAAATCATCGCCGTAACCGCCGCGCTCGCTTTCGCGGCCATAGTTGCGGTCCTGCTCTTGTCCGCTGCGCCAACGGTCATCGCTCCTCCGGTCGCGGCCGTAATCATCGTCCGGGCGGGCCCACCCACCGCGTTCCCCGCGGAAATCGTCATCGCTGCGATAGCGGCCTCGGTCCTCGTCGCGATCCCGGCGCCAGTCGTCGTTGCGGGCATTGCGATTGCGGTCATCCCAATCGTTGCGTTGCATGAGGTTCCTCCTGAAAACTGCCTCCCCTCGTGGGGAAGCGGGCGAAGAACCGGCGAAGCGGCCAGATGTTCCAGAAATTAACTTTGATGAAGGCCAGAAACATCTGCGCGCCAACGCGGTTTCTTGGGCACGCACTCAACCACAAGGAGGAACAACCATGAACCTGAATAGAAACACCCGCCTGTCCGAGAGTGAACTGGACCAGACCACCTTGCAGGGGGCTACCGTCTTCGGACCTGACGATTCCCGCATCGGTCACGTCTCTAAAGTTCTGGGGGCAGGGTCCACAACAGAGGTGGTAATTGATGTCGGCGGTTTCCTTGGTCTTGGCGCGCATTCGGTGCTGGTGTCGGCGCGCGATCTGGAATTCGTGCGCGACGACAGCAACAGCATCATGGCTGTGACAAGCTGGACCAAGGAAGACCTGCGTGGCATGCCCGAATTCAAGGGCTGACAGGCCCAGGTCGCCGGCGATTTCCACGCAATGAACAGCGCCGCCGCAGCTATGACCGTGCGGCGGCGCAACGGTTTCCGTTGCTGTCAGCGGCATCACCGCCGCGATCGCCGCATCCCTTCGGACCGGTGGCTTAGCATCAAGCCGGCGGCGATTCCCAGACCCAACCCCGCGAAGCCTGCGGCAATTCCCCATGGCGGCAGCACCAGTTCCCAGCCCGGCGTCAACCGGGGCGGCATCACACCATAATCCACCGCAAACGCAAGCACCGCAGTTCCCGGCCCCACGATCCAGACGCTGCGGTCTCCTGGCAGGTCGCCCACCCGCATCCACAGCATCGCCACTGCCGCCCAGAAGCCCGAGGATACGACATGGATCGCCGCGCCCAACCCGGTGTGCAACAGGTCCACACCCCGAAACCCGCCCGCCGCATCGCCATTCAGGATATGGCTGGTGGCGTTGATCGGCGCCCAGACCGGCTGATCCATCAGCGCGGCCGAAATGCCCAGTGCCACGAGAGAACCCGCCGCAGCTCCGATGCTCGCCGTCAGCCATGCGGCCCTGTCGCCGGTAAAGTAAATCCGTTTCATTCTACCCTCCATCATGCAGGGTTCTGGAACCGTGGAAGGGCTGAATTGTTCCAGATTCTGGGGGCTGCGACCGGGATTGGTCAGTCCTCCTGATCGCCGCCCCCTGCTCTGCGCGCGGCTTCGGCCAAGGCGCGTTCCAGTTGCTGCGCCAACTCGCGTAGATGCGGCGAGATCGGCTCTGCCTCGACCTTTTTGCGCAGGTCTTCCAATGCCTGTTCCAGCAGCGGGTCCGGATTGTCTTTTCCTGCGGGCACCTGCCTGTCCATTTGATCGCACTCTCGCCGGTCCATAGCCGATAGCACGCCGGCCTCGTGATCCGCAACGTGATCTCAGGGCCGAGGGGCGGCGGGCGGCACGGCGACGTCCGAACCCGGACCCGGCGTAGTGACGGTTCCCACGGGGTCCGTGCCGGGCATCTCGGGGTTATCCGTCTCATCCCGCAGCCACCAGACAAAGGCCACCGCGGTCAGGATGATGATCAGGATCATGCCCACGACGGGGCCACGATGGCGGCGGACCTGACGTTCGGGATCGGTGTGGGGTGCGGACATGGTCTCCTCCTTATCTCCTGCGAACCGGCGCAGGGCACGAATGTTCCCGCGAAAATCGACAACGGCCCCGGCGGTCAACCGGGGCCGGGTCTAATCAGCGATGAGGCCTTGGCCCCCGCCGATCAGCGACGGCCGCGACTGCCGCGATCGTCATCATCATTGTCGCGCCGGGTTTCCCAGCCGCGACGGGCCGCTTCGGAATGGCCGCGGGAATCCCCGAACCAGCCGCCCTGACCATGATCACGCGAATAGCCGCGGTCGTCGTCACGCCCGTAAGAGCGATCGTTGTCATATCTTCCGTGCGACGAACCGCCGCGCGAATAGCCGCGATCATCGTCGTCATAGCGCGACGAGCCCCGACGCGAATAACCACGGTCGTCGTCATATCCGCCGCGCGAATAGCTGCGGTCGTCGTCATCATAACGCCGCGCGCCGCTGCTTCGGCCATATGAACGGTCGTCATCGTCGTTGCGGCGGTTGTCCCAGCCGCGACGAGCCGCCTCGGAATGGCCACGGGAATCCCCGAACCAGCCGCCTTGACCATGATCCCGGGAATAGTCCCGGTCATCGTCGCGCGAACGGCTGCGAGCATAGGAGCGGTCATCGTCATCGCGGCTGGACGACCGGCCATAGCCGCGCGAGCCATCATCGTCGTCGTCCCGGCTGACGAAACGACCGCGGCTGTCGCGATCACGGTCGTCCGAATACCGCGAACTCCGGCTGCGGCGATCATCGTCGTCGCTCACAAAGCGCCCCTGTTCGTCCCGTGCGGGCATGTTCGAATATCTCGGCATGATGTCCTCCTGACTTGCCATTCTGCTGTCCTCTTTGCGGACAGCCCGCCCAAGGCAGTCTCTGTCGGCCTTGCGCGGACTGGTGAACCGGAAGAGGGCGGAAATGTTCCTGACCGGACTGTCGGGCAAGCGGTTAATCTTTGTTTGGGCCTCGCGGGTGCGGGTCGGGAACAATCCCGATGCCGGCGGGTTCATGATTTTTTGCGACGACCTTCCGAGAGGATATTCGCCCTATGACCGCCACATTCAGGCAGGGCCGCATCGGGCTGGACGTGGTGCATCTATGCGTGGACATGCAACGCATTTTCGGCGCGGGTTCGCCATGGGCGGTGCCCCGGATCGAGACGATCCTTCCTGCCATGATAACTTTCCCGGCCGCCTCCCTTGAACGCACGATCTCCACCCGCTTTATCCCCCCCGCATCTGGAGTCTTCGCCCGGCGCCTGGGGGCGGTATTAGGCGCAATGGCCCCAGATGCTGCGTGAAAACCTCGATCCGGGCTGGCTGGACCTGCTGCGTGCGGGTGGTGTCACGACGCTGATCGTCAGCGACAGCGAGACAGGCATCTGCGTTCTGGCAACGGTGATGGGCGCGGTCGATCTGGTCTACCGGGTGATCCGGGTGGAGGATGCGGTCTGTTCCTCGGCGGACGAGGGGCACGTGGCTGCGATGACCATCTATCGCAACCGACTGCCACAGCAGATCGAGACCGCGCCGCTGGCCCGGATCGTAACGGAATGGAACTGCTGAGACGCTGCGGGCCGCATTGGGTCAGGATGGCGGTGGATACCGGAAGCCGTCGCCGTCTGGAACATTTCACCGTCCTGCCGGTTCACCAGCCCTGCAAAACCGCAGTCCACAGGAGGAACAAAGATGAAAAAGCTGCTTGCCAGCACAGCGATTGCCGCGACGCTGACCCTTGGTCCCGCCGTCGCGCAGACCGCCGCCCCGAACGCGACCACCCAAGACGCCGCGACCGCCCTCCCGGCGGAAACCATCACCGCACCCGAAGGCTATGCCGAGGCGCAGGTGGACCTGACGCGCGAGACTCTGAAAGGTGCAACCGTCCATGATGCGACGGGTGACGAGATCGGCGAGGTGGAAGATGTCATCACTGCCGACCAGACGGCGGGCGATGGGGTGGGAACCACCGGCAACGGGTCTGCACCCGCACCCGATCCGGCCTCGCGAACGGATATCACTCCGGGCACGGGCTCGGCGACCGGGACAGGGGTGGATGAAACGCCGGGCACCGGCTCGGTCACCGGGCGATTGACTGATATCACCCCCGGCCCCGGTATTTCTTCCGAAGGCGAGACCCGGGACGCGACTGCCACCGATACGGCGCCCGATACCGGGGCTGCCCCATCGGCGGATGCGGGCGCTGACACAACCGCCACAATGGAGGCCTCTTCGGCCACCGGAACCGCATCCGAGACCGGAGCGGCCGCCGATGCCCCTGTCTCACCCGATAATCAGCGTAGCGGCGAGGACATCAGCCACGCGATTATTGACGTCGGCGGCTTCCTCGACATGGGAGAGCATCGCGTCGCCGTCCCGGTCAGCGCGCTGGTCGTCTATGAAAGCGACGATGGAATCCGCATCTTCCTGCCTTGGAGCCGCGAGCGGATCGAGGCGCTGCCTGCCTATGACGAAAACGACCCGGCAAGCCTGACCCGATAGAACGGGGGTGTGCGTCCCCACTGGGCTGCACACCACATCACGCCATGTGCGAGCACCCGCCCGTCCCCCGATCCACAACGATGGCCTTCAGATCGGGGATGATCGTGTGTTTCCGCACCGCATCTGGCGGACGTAGGCCCCGGCTGGTGGTGCGGCCAAGATCGCCGTGATCTTCCGGCCGGGCATGCCTGAACAGGTTATCGGCCTTGGCCTGCCCTTCCGCCACCGGTTCGCCATTGAGCAGATCCGCCCGCTGCCGCAGCGTCCGTCCTGACCGCGAACGGACCGCCGCTGGTCGTTCCCAGCCCCCAGCGTGTAGTCATCGCCAAATCCACGCAACAGGCGATGTCGGGTGATGATTTCTCGGTCACCAACGCGACAGTGGTGATGATAACTTTGGTCCTGGTCGATGTGATCCCATCGCCGGCCAAACGGCGAGGTTGAGCAAAGCGCGCCTCGATGCGAATGACCTCCACACCTCGGCCCGGGTCCAGCACGGTCTGGTCCGGCTGGATCAAGTCGACGTTGCGCTGCTGAAGGTCAGCGGTGCCATCAGGATCGTTCTCCAAAAGCAGGAAGGCAGTTTCGGTTGACCTTTGCCCCGTCCCCATCAAACATGAGGTGATACCCCGTTTGACGGACCCGGCATGGTCTGTCTGGCTGCTGGAAATGGCTTGCTCCATGCGCGCGACCGAACCTTGGCCCTTGGGCGACGGCGAAATGACCGGAATGATCCGCCAGCATGACTGGGCCGCGACGCCGCTTGGCCCCATTCCCGGCTGGCCGCTGTCGCTGCGCCTGATGGTCGATCTTACCCTGTCCAGTCCGGTAGCCACCATTCTGCTGTGGGGCCCGGAACTCATCCAGATCTATAACGATCCGTGGCGCGTGATCATGGGGCACAAGCATCCCGCGGCGTTGGGGCAGCCCACGCTGGAATGTTTTCCCGAAATCACCGCGACGATGGCACCGCTGTATCAGCGGATGTGGGCCGGCGAGGGCATCGTGATGGAAAACATGCTGCTGCCGATCCGCCGCAATGCGCAGGTTCGCGATGCGTGGTGGAATGTTCACTACATGCCGGCCCGCGACGATCAGGGTGGCGTGGCGGGCATATTCTGCACGGTGGTCGAGACGACACAAGCGATTGCCGCAGCGCGGGAACGTGCTTCGGCGGTCGCGGCCTTGAAAATCGACGAGCGGCGGCGGGAATTCATCCTGGCGCTGAACGACATGCTGCGACCGCTGGACGATCCCGAGGATATAAAGAAGACCGCCATCATGGCCCTCGGTCAGCATCTGGGGGTCAGCCGCGCCCATTACATCGAGGTGTCGGATGATACCGAGACGCTGCGGCTGGGGCCATCCTACACCGACAACCTGCCGCCCCTGCCTGCGGAACTGCGACTGACGGCATTCGGTGCCAGCGGCGAGCAATACCGCCGCGGTGAGGTGATGGTGATGAACGACCGGGCGGCCGAACCGCCCGACTCGCGGGCCGCGGCAGCTTTTGGTGCGATCGGGGCCGAGGCATCGCTTGGCACCCCGCTTCTGAAGGAAGGGCGGCTGGTCGCCATCGTAAGCGTCTGTCAGTCCCACGCGCGCGAATGGACCGGCAGCGAGATCGCATTGCTGCGGGATGTGGCCGAACGAATCTGGACCATGAGTCAGCGGGCCGAGGCGGTATCGGCATTGCGCGAAAGCGAAACCCGATACCGCACCCTTTTCGATCTGCTGAACGAAGGGGTGATGATTCTGGAAAAGCTCCCGCTGCGTTCCGACGGATTGCGCGATTATCGCTATGTCGCGATGAACGAGGCGTCGCAGCGCATGTTTGGCACCGGCGATCTGACGGGCCAATCCCTGCGCGATAATTTCCCCGCCCAGGACGAAGGTTGGTACGACCTCTACGATCAGGCGCTGGAAACCGGCGAGGTGGCCCGATTTGAGCGTGAGGCCATTTTGCAGGGTGTCGTGTTGCAGATGTATCTGGCCCGGATCGACCCGCCGAAAGGCAGGCTGATGGTGGTCATGCGCGACGTCACCGATGCCACCCGCGCCGAGGAGGCGCTGCGCATGAGCGAGGAAAGATTCCGCGCCCTGGCGACGGCGGGCGCTAACATGATCTATCGCATGAGTCCCGGCTGGGAAGTGATGTATCAGTTGCAGGGGCTTGATTTTCTGGCCGATACGTCCGCCCCGAGTTTCGACTGGTGGGATGTCTATATCCTGCCCGAGGACCGGCCGACGATTGCCGCGGCGATCGGCAGGGCGATCCGCGACAAGACCCTGTTCGAGATGGAGCACCGCGTCCGGCTTGTCGATGGCGAGATCGGCTGGGTCCGATCGCGGGCCATTCCGATCTTGGACGAGCAGGGCGATATCCGGGAATGGTTTGGTGCAGGAAGCGACGTCACCGACCGGCATCTGGCCGAGGAACGGCTTCGCACCGCTGAACAGCGTCTGCGCCAGTTCGGCGAGGCCTCGCCCGATGTGCTGTGGATTCGTGACGCCGTGACGCTGGCTTGGACATATCTCAGCCCCGCGTTCGAGACGATCTATGGCATGCCACGCGAACGCGCGCTGGCAGGGGACAGCTTCGCGAACTGGCTGGATCTGATCCTGCCCGAGGACCGTGACGGCGCGCTGACAATGATCCGCCGGGTGACGGCAGGGGAACGCACGTCGTTTGAATACCGGATCACCCGCCAGTCGGACGGCCGGGTCAGGTGGCTGCGGGATACGGACTTTCCGATCACGGACGAATTCGGCCGGGTGATCAGCATCGGCGGTATCGGCCATGATATCACCGCGGAAAAGGAAACCGCGGCGCAGATGAACGTGTTGGTCGCGGAATTGCAGCACCGCACCAAGAACCTGATGGGGGTGGTCCGTTCGATCACGGAACGGACGCTGAGGACCAGCACCGATCTGGCGGGTTTCGAAGAACGGTTCATGGACCGCCTGGCTGCGCTGGCCCGCGTGCAGGCGATGCTGTCGCGGCTGCATGAGTGGGAACGGATCGACTTTGATGATTTGATCCGCAGCGAGTTCGCGGCTTTCGACGGCGAAGGACGGGTCGTGCTGGACGGGCCGCCGGGTATCCTGCTGCGTTCGTCAACCGTGCAGACGCTTGGCCTGGCGCTTCACGAACTGGCGACCAACGCGATGAAATACGGCGCGTTGCGCACCCCCGAAGGCAAGCTTGCCGTGCGGTGGCGGCTGGAACGCGACGCGGAAGATGTGCGCTGGCTGCATGTGGACTGGCGCGAAAGCGGCGCCCCGATCCCGCCCATGGCGGCATTCTTGCCCGCCTCGGGGGGGCTGGGGCGCAAGCTGATCGAACAGGCGCTGCCCTATCAACTGGGCGCGCGCACGACCTTTGACCTGCTGCCTGAAGGGCTGCATTGCACCGTGCTGCTGCCGGTGTCGGATCACGTGCCCCCGCTGCAATCCTGACCGGATCGCGGTTCGCGCAGGAACATTCGCGGGCATTGCCGGTTGAAACATACCGGCCGTATCTCACCACGAAAGCGATCCGATGCCACAAACAGCCGTCATTTCCCGCCAGAGTTCACCTGTTCCCCGCCGTCACCTGTGGCGACGCGGATTGGCCGTCACGATCCTTGGCACGGCGGGATTGCTGCTTGCAGTTCTGTTCTTCACCCTGCGCGGCAGCGGGGTGAATGGCACAGCGGGCGCGGCGCTGGCGATACTGGGGGCGCTGACGACTGCCTTGGGGCCGCTATTGGCGGCAACCCTTCCACCCGGCGGATGGCGCGGCTTCGTTCAGATTCTGACCGTGCTGGCCGCGTTGCTCAGCGCGATTGCAGGGTATTTCCTGATGCAGTCGATTTATACGGCGGTGATGGCATTGGCAACGGTGGCCGCAGTGGTTCTGATGCTGACCGGAGGGAACCGGCCATGACCCACTTTACCCTTGCCGTCGTGATCGCCGCCCTGCCGCTGGCCGCCGCCGCGCAGTCCCAGCCCGAATGGCGATATTTCCATGGCAATGCCGCGTCCCAGAAATACGCCGCCGTCACCAGTTTTACCCCGGAAAATGTGGGCGGGCTGGAAAAGGCGTGGGAAATCCACACCGGCGATGTTTCGGACGGCACAGGCGATGTGCCTGCGACCGTCTGGTCGGCGACGCCCATCTATGCCAACGGCACGCTGTATCTGGGCACGCCCTTCTATCGCATTCTTGCGCTCGACCCGGCGACTGGGGCCGAGAAATGGTCCTATGACACGGAATCCACGCTGGAAATCCTGACTCAGCCGGGCCTGAAGAACCGCGGCGTTGCCTATTGGGACGGCGGCGATGACGGCCCCTGCGGCAAGCGGGTCTATATCGGCACGATGGGCGCCACACTGCACGCCGTCGATGCCGACACCGGTCAGCCCTGCGCCGATTTCGGCGAAGGCGGGGTGCTGGATGTGAACCAGTGGAACACGGAAAACCCGCGCTTTCCCTTCAGTCTGTTGCAGCCGCCGATGGTGTCGGGCGATCAGTTGTTCCTTGGCTGGTCGGGGATGGATTGGGAATATGCGGACGCGCCCCCCGGAAACCTGATCGCCATCGACGCCCGCACCGGTGAGATGAATTGGCAACTGCATTTCATTCCCGAGGACATCCGCCCCCGCACCGGCACCGCGAATGTCTGGACTGCGATGACTGTGGATGAGGAACGCGGCCTGCTTTTCGCTCCGGTGTCCTCACCCAGTCCAAACTACTGGGGCGGCAACCGGCTTGAGCCGATACCGCTGGCCACCTCGGTCACGGCAATCCACATGGATACGGGCGAGATCGCCTGGAGCTTTCAGCACATCTATCACGACCTTTGGGATTACGACACGCCCGCAGCTCCCAGCCTTGTGGATATCGAGCGTGACGGTGAAACTGTCCCCGCATTGGTCCAGCCGACCAAGCAGGGTTTCCTGTTCGTCCTGAACCGCGAAACCGGCGAGCCGCTGTTCCCGGTCGAGGAACGGCCGGTGCCCGCCAGCACGGCCGAAGGTGAGGTGACGGCACCCGTCCAGCCGTTCCTGAAGCATCCGCCGCCCACCAACGACCCCGAAAACATGCCGGGCGTCAGCCGTCTGGCGGATATCGTAGGTTTCGGCCAATGTTCACGCGACCTGGAGCGGTTCGAATATCAGGGCATCTTCACTCCCCCAAGCGAACAGGGCATCTTCCTGTTCCCGGCCACCCCCGGCGCGAACAACTGGGGCGGAGTCGCCATCGACCCGGTGGCGCAGCGGCTCTACGTGAATTCCTCGGTACTTGTGCAAACGCTGCGACTGATCCCGCGCGAGGAATATCCCGGCAGCGCGCAGGGCGATCACGACAAAGAGGGGTGGTATCCGCAACTTGGCGCCCCTTACGGGATCGAACTGCTGGACTGGATGAACTGGGCAGGCCTGCCGTGTTGGGATGGACCCTATGGAACCTTTTCCTCGTATGACCTGCGGACGGGAGATCTGCTGTATCGGGTGCCCTTCGGGCAGTCGCAGCAATGGGGGTTTTTCGGGCCGCGATCATGGGGGTCGCCGACGTTGGGCGGGCCGGTGGTAACGGCGGGCGGGGTGGTGTTCATCGGCGCCTCGATGGATGCGCGCGTCCGCGCGCTGGATGCGGCTACGGGCGGGGAATTGTGGTCCGATATCGTCGATGCGCCCTCGGTCGCCAATCCCGCGGTGTTCACGCATGACGGCGTGGACTACGTCGTTTTTGTCGCCGGCGGCAATGATATCGTGAAACCGCAGGTGGCGGATCATGTTGCGGCTTATCGGCTGCCGCGCTGAAAACGGGTCGGATGGGGCGCTACATCTCCGGCTCAAGCACGGCGCGCAACATGGTGCGGGCGCGGTTGACGCGGCTCTTTATGGTGCCGATGTCGCATTCAAGAATGCGCGCGGCGTCGATATAGCTGACCCCAAGCGCCCCCACCAGAATGATGGCCTCGCGGTAATGCCGTGGCAGTTCGCGCAATGCCACGCCGGTTTCGCGCGCCTGAATACGCCATTCCTGCGACGGCGCCACCTGGGGCAGCGTCGATGCACAATCGCCCGGTGCGGTGCGTTCCCGCGCCGCTTTGTGGCACATGGTATAGAAACGGTTCCGCATGATGGTCAGCAGCCATGCCCGCAAATTGGTTCCCGGCTGATAGCGGGCGGCATGATCAATCGCCCTCAGCAAGGTTTCCTGCACCAAGTCCTCGGCGTCCGGCAGGGACCTGCACAGGCTGCGGGAATAGGCTCGAAGGGCGGGAAGATGGCTGAGAATATTGTCCGACATGAATCCCCCGAGATCGGTCCAGCCTGACAACACACACGTCATGGGCGAGGTTTGCCCACCACAACAATTATTAGAAGCATTATCCGATTGTGCCGTCAAAGCGGCCGTTCCGCGCCCCCGGCCTTATCAAATGTGTTGGTGCGGAACGGCGCGTTCCGGCGCCGCGTTCACCCTGTGAACCCATCATCGGAGTGAACCATGTCCCACTATAGCGAGAAGATGAGCCTGATGCGCGATCCGCGCGATCAATACCCCCGCCCGCCGTTCGAGAAACAGCCGCAGGACGCCCCCGGCCTCGACCGCAAGATGAAGCCCGAGCCGGATCACGGCGAGAAATCCTATGTCGGGTCTGGTCGGCTGGAGGGCCGTCGCGCGCTGATTACCGGTGGCGACAGCGGCATTGGACGCGCTGTCGCCATCGCCTACGCCCGCGAGGGTGCCGAGGTGACGATCAACTATCTTCCGCAGGAACAACCGGACGTGGATGAACTTGCCGCGCTGTTCGACAAGGAAGGGCTGGTGCTGCACCAGATGCCCGGCGACCTGACCGACGAAGATTTCACCCGCGCGCTGCCCGGCAAGGCGAAAGAGAAGATGGGCGGGCTGGATGTGCTGGTGAACAACGCGGGAAAGCAGGTGTTCCAAGAGGATGTGGGCAAGATCACCACCCAACAGTTCGACCGCACCATGCGCACAAATATCTATGCCACCTTCTGGTTGTGTCAGGAGGCGCTGGAAATCATGCCGCCCGGTGCCAGCATCATCAATGTCACCTCGATTCAGGGCTATGATCCCAGCGAGACCCTACTGGATTACGCTACTTCGAAATTCGCCATCCGTGGCTTTACCTTGGGGCTCGCCAAGACCGCGATTGAAGAAAAAGGCATCCGGGTCAACGGTATCGCACCGGGTCCGTTCTGGACCGTGCTGCAACCATCCGGCGGCCAAAGTCAGGAGAAAGTGACGAAATTCGGCGAAAAATCTCCCATGGGCCGTCCGGGCCAACCCGCCGAGATCGCCGCCGCTTTCGTTTATCTGGCCAGCCACGAATCCAGCTATACAGTCGGCACGATTCTGTCGGTAACCGGGGGAGAGCCCACGGCCTGAAGCGAGGGTTCCCCGGGTCTCATTGCCCGTCTCAACCGGCACAGTGTTGAGCGCCGAAGAAACTGACCCGGGGTCCGGCTTCGCACGTGTTTCCCAGACCACGGCGCAACATGCGGGAACCACCGATTCTCTTACTCCCACCGGAGCGGCGGCCGCCACGGCGACGCGATTGTTCGTCGTTGACGGGCGGCAATACGTTTCGGACGCGGCGAGTCCGTGAGCGGAAGCCTGCGTCATCTTATGTTTATGCCGTTGACTATCTTATGTTTATGCCGGTGGTTTTCGTCCAGGACGGGGGAACTCTGTTATCATGGTGACGTTGAACGCGGTCTGCTGCCGGACAGATGCGGTGGCGATCTGCTTTGGAGAGGTTCGCATGACCGACCGCAAAAATCGCCCTGACATGGACCCGCAAAACCTGCCCGAACCACCGCCCGGAGCCAAGAACGGGAAGATGAAGGCGGCCGCCCGCGCCAGCCAGACGGCGATGGACACGCCGCTGGACCTGACCATGGGCAGCGGGGGCGAAACGCAACAGCGCGACGGCACCGGCGTGATGACCACCGACCATGGGGTGCCCATCAGCGACAACCAGAACAGTCTGAAGGCTGGGCCGCGCGGGCCGGCGCTTTTGGAAGACTTTGTTCTGCGGGAAAAGATTTTTCACTTCGACCATGAACGCATCCCGGAACGGATTGTCCATGCGCGCGGGTCTGGCGCGCATGGCACCTTCACGGTCACCCGCGCCATTCCCGAACTGACCCGCGCCGCCCTGTTCCAAAAAGAAGGCAACAGCTGTGATACCTTCACCCGCTTCTCGACGGTCGCAGGGTCGAAAGGGTCCAAGGACACACCACGGGACGTGCGGGGATTTGCGACCAAGTTCTATACCGAGGAAGGTAACTGGGATCTCGTCGGCAACAACTTTGCCCCCTTCTTCATTCAGGACGGGCTCAAGTTTCCGGATCTGGTCCACGCCGTCAAACCCGAGGCGGACCGGATGTTCCCGCAGGCGGCCTCAGCCCATGACACCTTCTGGGACTTCGTCGGACTTATGCCCGAGACAATGCACACGGTAATGTGGTTGATGTCGGATCGCGCGCTACCGCGCAGCTTTCGCATGATGGAGGGGTTCGGCGTCCATACCTTTCGTCTGGTCAATGCCCAGGGCGACGCAAGCTTTGTCAAGTTCCACTGGAAGCCGCGGCTTGGGATGCAGTCGCTGCTCTGGGACGAGGCCGTCAAGATTTCGGGCGCCGATCCCGATTTCAACCGTCGCGACCTGTGGGAAGCGATTGATCGCGGTGACTTCCCCGAATACGATCTCGGCATCCAGGTCTTTGATCAGGATTTTGCCGAGGCGCAGTTCTATGATGTTCTGGACGCGACCAAGCTCATCCCCGAGGAGGAGGTGCCGATCCAGATCATCGGCACGCTCCAGTTGAATCGCAACCCCGACAACTTCTTCGCCGAGACAGAACAGGTTGCCTTTCTACCCCAGAACGTGCCGCCCGGGATCGACTTCACCGACGATCCGCTGCTTCAGGGCCGGCTGTTTTCCTATCTCGACACCCAGAAGTCCCGGCTGGGAACCGCCAATTTCTTCCAGATCCCCATCAATGCCCCGCGCTGCCCCTTTGCCAACATGCAGCGCGACGGGATGATGCAGACGCTGATCCACAAGGGGCGGGCCAATTACGAGCCGAACAGCCTCGACAAGGCCGGCGAGGATCAAGGGCCACGCCCGTCTGAGCAGGGGTTCCAGACGATCCGGCGCATGGATCAGTCCGAGGACGCCAATCAAAAGCTGCGCGTGCGGGCCGAGAGCTTCCGGGATCACTTCAGCCACGCTCGGTTGTTCTATCGCAGCCAGACGCGCGTCGAACAGGATCATATCGTCAGCGCCTTCACCTTCGAACTGTCGAAGGTGGACCTGCCCCATGTCCGGTTGGCCGTATTGGCGCAGTTGCGCAACGTGGACGAGACGATGGCCGCGCGGGTCGCCGAGGGCCTTGCGCTTGATCTGCCACCGCGCGCCACCCCGGCCAGCGAGCCGGTTGACATGCCGGCATCCGATGCCCTGTCGATCATGAAGAACGCCCCGGAAACGCTGGAAGGGCGCAAGGTCGGCATCCTTATGGACGACGACAGCAGCGCCAGTGAAGTCGAGGCTCTCACGGCGGCCATTGAGGATGCAGGCGGGGTCGCTGTCACCATCGCGCCGCGTCGCGGGATGGGCGACGGTCAACTGGACGGCACGCCCTCGGTCACGGTGGATGCCATCGCGCTTATCCTGACCGAGGCGGCGGCGCACAAACTGTGCCAGCACAAACCTGCCCTCGATTTCGTATCGGACGCCTTTGCCCATTGCAAGGCGATCGGCCACAGTTCGGGCGCGCAGCCACTGTTGGACAAGGTGGGGGTGGTCCCGGATGCTGGGGTGGTTGCGCTGAAGGCGTTACCCGCAGCGGCGGTACGCCGCTATCACGACCGCGAGGCAGTGATCTGGGCCGCGCACCCCTGACCGATCTAGGGATGAAAAGCTGACGGGTCAAAAACGAATCTTTGCTGCTGCCAAAGGCGCGGGAGATCATGGAAGACAGCGTTGTTCCTTTTGATCTTTGGCGGATGTTCATCGGCGAGCATCCGCCACTCTTTTATCTGGAAGTCCTGTTCAGGACGCTTCTCATCTACAGCTATACCTTGGGCCTGATCCGCTGGATCGGAGGCCGGAGCGTCGCGCAACTGTCAATGACGGACATGCTGCTTGTCATCGCATTGGGTTCGGCCGTGGGCGATGCCACCTTCTATCCCGACGTTCCACTGCTCCAGGCGATGCTGGTGATCACGGCCATCGTCTTGTTCAACAAGCTGCTGGACAACCTTGCTGCCAGGTCCAGGGCCGCCCGTCGGGTGATTGACGGACCCGCCATTGCCCTGGTGCGCGACGGCTGCATAGACATCTCGGGCCGCGACGCCGGGGATCTCACCATGGCTGAAATAAAAAGCATGCTGCGCAAGCAGGGCGTGGCCAATCTGGGACAGGTGGAGATGGCCTTTCTGGAAGAGGGCGGCGGAGCGTCGGTATTTCGCCGCGAACAAGCCGGGCCGGGTCTATCGCTCCTGCCACCCGAGGATCTGCTGCAAAGCCTCTCACTGCCCACACCCGGCGAGCCTGTGGAGGGCCGGCTCTGTTGCACCGAATGCGGCCATCTGCGACCGGACGCGCAGGGGTCTTCCAACCAGGCTTGCGCCAACTGTAAAAATATGACCTGGACAACGGCCCGCTTGCTCAAGAGCAAATCGCCGGGCGAACTTGATTGATGCACAAAGCGTCCGCCGCGTGCATTTGTCTGCGAGACAGTCACCCCGGTCCAGGGTTCGCCACATGGGGTTCCCCTGTTCATTGGCAAAAGCCTTTGACCGAGGAAAGGTTTTTCTAGGGTCAGGACTTCGGTAACCCGTGCGGCTGATCGTGGTCTATCCGGGAGCCGCGGCTTTCCCGCCACCTCAATGCCCAGCCCTTCGCGGTTGAAGTCATCCAACACGTTCCAGAGCCGGAACTGGCGGCCATCGCCCAGCCGGTCCGCCATGAAGTCCATCGACCAGGTCATGTTGGGCGCATCCGGCACCGCTAGCGCGTCGGGTTTGTCCCGCTTCAGCCGCTTGCGGGGCTTGATCCGCAGGTTCAATTCCAGCGCGCAATAGATGCGGTAGACCCGCTTGTGGTTCCACGGGTGCGCAATCCCTCGTTGAAGCCTGCGGCGCGCACTTGGCTGTGGGAAACAAGTTCCAGGTCCAGTGCCATTCGGGCCTGCCCAACGCTGAGCGTTCGGCACAGCGGATGACGGGATTTGATCCAGTCGGCAGTTTTTGCCGCATGCGCCGGGGTGGGTTTCTGAGACGATTCCGGCTCATCTGAGATGTAATCGCGCCAGCGGCCCGTCTTGAACCAGTTATCCGAGAAACAGACCCTTGAGCGCGTATAGCCTGCGGTCTCCAGCGTATAGCGCTTTACAGCCGAGAGAAGCTTTTCACGCCTAACCTCCTGCATCGCAGCCTCGACGTGATGCAGGCAGGCCACTTCGTCGCGATATCGGTCGGTTGGATAGGCCTTCAATATCTCCAGAGCTTCCGCCGCCGCGCGTGCGCGCGTGAAGGTGGTTTATGGATGGTTTCAGGATGGTTTGGGGTCCGCTGTGGACCGGGTACCGGGTCCGTAGCGAACCCCGTTCCGGGTTCACGGCAGACCCCGTCCTCTGTGGACCCCGTCTCATCATCCGGTTCGGCAATGCCCTCCAGGGTGCGGACAGCGGCAAGGGAAATGCGATAGACGACCGTGAAACCGCTCTTGCAGGCACCGCGGCCGGCCTCGGTCAGGATGCCCTGGCTCAGGAACTCGTTGATCGTGCGTTTGACGGGGGTTTCTCCGAGCTCGGTGTGCCGCTGGATCGTTCCCTTTGAACACCAGATGCCCGACCCGTCATCGCTGGCCTTGTCGGCCAGAAACATGATGATCTGTTTTCGTACCGGACTGCCGAAGCGCCGCCCGGCGCAAAGATTCGCAACCTTCCAGCTCATGCTGCACCTCCGCACGGGGTTGCGCGGCGGGAGACTGTGACATATTCTTTTGTCAGAAGGCTTTTGACAGTGCCGTCGGATGGAGTACCAGCTCCTCCGACGGTTTTCTTTTGCACAGAGCTCGAGCCGCTAAACTGTGGGACACCTGCGTCATAACCCATTGATTTGCATGCTGCCGCACTGCACGAATGCGAGACACCACTTCGTTGATTTCTTTCATTTTTCAGAAGAAATGGTGGGCGACCCTGGAATCGAACCAGGCATGGGTCTCCCCGGCGGAGTTA
>JAUNUO010000288.1 GCA_030538135.1 Paracoccus sp. (in: a-proteobacteria) | reverse complement strand
CATGACCCGTCTGGTTCTGCTGTCGGATCTGCATTTCGGGATGCATCGCACCGCCCTGACCACCCCCCTTCTGGCTGCGGTGAACGGGGCGCGGCCCGATCTGGTCGTCATTGCCGGCGATGTGACCCATCGCGGCCGCACATCGCAGTTCGCGCAGGCCGTCGCCTTTCTGGCCAAAATCAGCGCCCCATGGATCGCGGTGCCGGGCAATCACGACGTGCCCCTGTATAACCTGATCGCCCGTCTGCGCCGCCCGCATCGCAACTGGCAACGCTGGATCAACGCCGATCTGGCCCCGCTGCGCGATACGGGCCGGGTCCGGGTGATCGGCGCGAACTCGGTCGATCCGATGGCGTGGCAAAGGGGCAGGATCACGCCCGCTGCCACCCGCCGCATCACCGGCGCGCTGTCGGGCGATCTGACCGATCTTGTCGTCCTGCATCACCCTTTGGAACAACTGCCGCAGGTGGACAAGGAACTGATGCAGGGCGCGCCTGCTGCACTTGCCGCATTTCAGGATGCCGGGGCGCAGATCGCCGTGACAGGACATCTGCACGTCTGGCAGGCCGATGCTTTTGCCGGGCGGCCGTTGCTGCAAATTCAGATGGGAACGGCGCTGTGCCACCGGATCGACGACCGGCAGAACGAATTTGCCATCCTCGATCTGGACGGCGACGATCTGACCATTACCCGCCGCATCAGCCCGATGACCGGCCCGCCCGAATTCACTCGCACCGTGATCGAGCAGTTCAGCCGCGCCGGCGGTATCTGGCGGCGGGTTCAGCTGATCGACAGTTCCGGCGACTGACCGTCCGATTGCAGGAACAGAAACCCGCTGCCCGGCAGGCTGATGCGGTCGCCCCGAACCTCGCCCACCCTCGGCCCGATGGGCGCCGCCGCCCCCGCCAGTGTCAAGGCCAGCGGCGCGGGGGACAGGTTGAACAGGCAGGTCACGGTCTGCCCGTTCAGGCTGCGGTGAAACGCCAGCAGAGGCTCGGGCAGGTCGAGGAAGGAAATATCCCCCTGCCCCAGACAGGGCTGGCTGCGGCGAAAGGCAATGGTGTCGCGATAGGCGGCCAGCACGCTGCCCGGCCCCTGCCCTGCCACCGCGTTTGCGGCCTGCGGCGGCTTGATCGGCAGCCACGGCGTGCCGGTGGTGAACCCCGCGTTCGGGCTGTCGTCCCAGACCATCGGCGTGCGGCAACCGTCACGGCCCTTGATCTCGGGCCAGAAGCGGATCGCCTGCGCGTCGGTCAGTTCGTGATATTCCATGACGGTTTCGGTCTGGCCCAGTTCCTCGCCCTGATAGATGCCGATGGTGCCGGGAAAGCTCATCAGCATCGCCACCGCCTGCCGGGCCAGCGCCTCGCGCCCGGTGCCGTGCTGCGCCCATCGGGTCACATGGCGGGGCACGTCATGGTTCGAAAAGCTCCAGCAGGAATGGCCATCGGGGGCGCCCTTGCGCACGCCTTCGATCACCCGGCGGAAATGCGCGGCGGTGAAATCGGGGCCGAGCATTTCAAAGGAATAGCACATGTGCAGCATGTGATCGCCCGCCGTGTATTCGGCCATCAGGCGGATGCCGGTGTCGCCGGAATCGCCGACCTCGCCCACCATCATGCGCGCGTCATAGGCATCGGTCATTTCCCGCAGCCGTGTCAGAAATGCGATGTTTTCGGGGCGGTTCTTGGAAAAGACGTGATCCTGAAAATCAAAGGGCTGGTTGATCGGGCTGTTGTCGCGGCGCTTGCGGGGCGGGTTGTCGCGCAGTTCGGTGTCGTGGAAATAATAATTCACCGTATCCAGCCGGAACCCGTCCACGCCGCGATCCAGCCAGAAGCGCATGGCATCCATCAGCGCGGCCTGCACATCGGGGTTGTGCATGTTCAGATCGGGTTGCGAGGCCAGAAAGTTGTGCATGTAATATTGCTGGCGGCGCGGTTCCCATTCCCAGCCCGGCCCGCCGAACACCGGCAGCCAGTTGTTGGGCGGCGTGCCGTCGGGGTTCGGATCGGCCCAGACATACCAG
>JAUNUO010000287.1 GCA_030538135.1 Paracoccus sp. (in: a-proteobacteria) | reverse complement strand
CGAACGGGTCGGCGGCGTGGTGCATTGGGCGCTCTATGCGGTGCTGATCCTGACTCCGCTCAGTGGCAGCGTGGCGTGGTTCGGCGGGCAGGAAGGCGCGGCCGAGGCGCATGAAACGCTGACCAGTGTATTGCTGGCGCTGGCGGCGCTGCATGTGGCGGGGGCGCTGTATCATCAGTTCGTCGTGAAAGACGGGCTGATGTCGCGCATGTCGCCGCATTAAGGGGCGCTACATCCTGACGCCGGGCAGTTTCGCCGCCTGTTGCACCCAGCCGGCGAACTGATCGGCGTCAAAGCCGGTTTCTGGAATGTCCAGATACCGGACCTCGGCCTGTTTCGAGGCACCGGGCGGCGGCGGTATCAGACCGGCGCCGCGAAAAAAGCCGATCTTCACATAGCGGGTGAAACAGTGGATCGACAGGAACCACATCCCCTCCTCGATCCCGTAAAGCGGCGAGTTCCATTTCACCGCCTTGCACACCCCCGGAACCTGTTCGGTAACGATCTGATCCACGCGGCGCACGATGTCCTGTTTCCAGCCAGGCACCGCGTCGATATAGGCGCGCACCGGGGCTTCGCCGTGACCCTTGGCGATCTGCGGGTTGCCGCCGGACAACAGCTTGACGGGCGGTTTGCTCACCGATCCTTATCCTTCTGCGCCAGCTTTTCCTCGATCGCGGCAAGCCGGGCCAGAACCTCGTCGCGGTAAGCCTCGGTCTGGGCGTTATCGTCGGACTGATGCGCCTCTTGCAGCGAATTGACGATCAGGCCGATGACAAGGTTCATCACGGTGAAGGTGGTTATCAGCACGAAGGGGATGAAGAACAGCCAGGCCCAGGGATAGACCTCCATCACCGGGCGCACCGTGCCCGAGGACCAACTGTCCAGCGTCATCAGTTGAAACAGCGAATAGGCCGATGCGCCCATGCTGCCGAACCATTCGGGAAAGGCCGCGCCGAACAGCTTGGTCGCCATGACGGCGAAGATGTAAAAGATAATCGCCATCAGCAGGAATACCGAGGCCATGCCCGGCAGCGCGGCCAGAAACCCCTCGACCACGCGGCGCAACCGGGGCGAGATCGACACGATCCGCAGCAGCCGCAGAATGCGCAGCGCCCGCAGCACCGACAGCCCCTGCGTGGCGGGCATCAGGGCGATGCCGACGACCGCGAAATCGAACAGGTTCCAGCCATCGCGAAAGAACCGCCCGCCACTGGCGAAAATCTTGGCGGCGATCTCGATCACGAAAATCGTCAGGCACAGCGCATCCAGCAGCAGGATCAGCGGCCCGACCCGCGCCATGACCGCGCCCGAGGTTTCCAGCCCCAGAACCGCCGCGTTGAACAGGATCACGCCGGTGATGAACGCCTGCGCGCGCCTGCCGTAAACAATTCGGGCGATACGGTCGCGCAGCCCGGTCATCGGTCAGTCGTGAACGCGGGTATAGGTGCCCTCGCCCGACAGGATGGCGCGGAAGCCACCCGGTTCGTCCAGTGAAAAGACGATGATCGGCAGGCGGTTGTCGCGGGCCAGCGCGATGGCCGAGGCGTCCATCACGCCCAGATGTTTCTGCAACACCTCGTCATAGCTGACATTCTCATAACGCTTGGCATCGGCGAATTTCTTGGGGTCTTTGTCATAGACCCCATCGACCTTGGTGCCCTTGAAAATCGCCTCGCAGTTCATCTCGTTCGCGCGCAGGGTCGCGGCGGTATCGGTCGTGAAATAGGGGTTCCCGGTGCCGGCGGCAAAGATGATGATGCGTTTCTTTTCAAGGTGCCGGATCGCGCGGCGGCGGATGTAGGGTTCGCAGACCTCATCCATGCGGATGGCGGAAATGACGCGGCAATGCAGGCCCTTGGCCTCAAGCGCCGATTGCATGGCCAGCGCGTTCATCACCGTGGCCAGCATCCCCATGTAATCGGCGGTGGTGCGTTCCATCCCCTGGGCCGAGCCTTGCAGCCCGCGAAAGATATTGCCGCCGCCGATGACCATGCAGACCTCGACCCCCATCTTGGCGACCGATTCGA
>JAUNUO010000286.1 GCA_030538135.1 Paracoccus sp. (in: a-proteobacteria) | reverse complement strand
CCGATCCCGGCGGCACGCGCGTTCTGGTGCAACTGGCGGTGGGAAGCGCGCGGATCCTGGCCGAGATCACCGCGCGATCAGCCGCCGCGCTGGATCTGTCGGTGGGCACGCCCTGCCATGCGGTCATCAAAACCGTGGCGCTGATCCGTCAGGCGACGGGCTGACGGGCCGGGCCGCGATCATGCCCCGGTCGCGCGGCCAACCAGATGCTGCGCACGAAAGGCTACCGCAAAACGGTTCCAGGCATTGATGGTCGTAACCACAAGCGTCAGTTAGACCCGCTCCTTTTCGTCAAAGGCATCGGCAAAGGCCTGATAATCGGCATCGGGCACCCCGGTCGTCTCGACACGGGTCACGGCTTGGACCCAGCCAAGCGCCGCCCGTTATCGCTCATCAAAAGCCGGGCTTTCGCGCCAGACAGCCAGAACGTCCAGCTTTTGCTGTGACCCCCCCGCCGCGCGCGCCTCGGGTGCGTGAAGGTTCAGGCAAAACGCGCAGCCGTTGATCTGAGACATGCGCATTCCGACAAGTTCGCGCAGAGTCGGCGCGATCAACAGATCTTTCCCGCCTCCTCAAGCGCGATGGTGGCCTTCATCGCCGCCTGGGGGGCCTGAAAACAGTTCATTCTGCCGGTCATCCGCGTTCTCTGCGCCGTGACGGAAAGACGATATTTCCAGCAGCACCCACGCACCGCAAGAATGCGTCGATGCGGCGATCCGCCCATTCTGATCGCTGATCCATTCGTGATTCCACTGCGCCGCGATTTCCATTATGATCGGATGAAAAAGAACACGAGGCAGTGATGAACAGGCTTTTGAAACTGGCAATCGTCGGGCTGGTCGCGTCCTGTGGTGGCGGCGGCAATTATTCGGCACCCCGCAATCTGGACAATGCATGTCTGCTGGCGCGGGAACGCCCCGTCTATATGAACGCGATGCGCGCGACCGAACGCCGCTGGGGCGTGCCGGTGCATGTGCAGATGGCCACGATCCATCAGGAATCGAAATTCATCGGCGACGCCCGCACCCCGCATCAATATGCGCTTGGCGTGATTCCCATCGGCCGGCAAAGCAGCGCCTTCGGCTATAGTCAGGCGCTGGACGGGACATGGGACGAATATGTCCGGGACACCGGCAACCGCCGCGCCCGCCGCGACAATATCCGCGACGCCACCGATTTCATGGGCTGGTATATGAACGGCACCACCGCCCGGCTGGGCATTTCAAAGTGGGACGCGGGCGGACAATATCTGGCCTATCACGAAGGCCGCAGCGGCTTTGCCCGTGGTTCCCACATGAGCAAGCCCTGGCTGTTGCGTGTCGCCGGCAATGTCAATCAGCGGTCAGCCATGTATCAGGCGCAACTGACGACCTGTCGCTAGGTCGCAAACAGCCCCGACCAGTCGGCAAAACCCTTGATCTCGATAGGATTGCCGCTGGGGTCGCGAAAGAACATCGTGCCCTGTTCGCCCGGCTGACCGGCAAAGCGGACCTGCGGCGCGATGACGAAATCGACCCCGGCGGCGGTCAGCCGGTCGGCCATCATCTGCCAGTCCGTCATCTTCAGCACCAGACCCAGATGCGGCATCGGAACCATGTGATCGCCGACCTTGCCGGTGTCGGTCGTGGCAAAGGGCTGACCCAGATGCAGGCTGATCTGATGGCCGGCCATGTCGAAATCGACCCAAGTGTCCGTGCTGCGCCCCTCGGCACAGCCCAGAATACCGCCATAGAACGCCCGCGCGACGTCCAGATCGGTGACGTGATAGGCAAGGTGAAAGCGGCTCTCCATCTGATCCCTGCGAAGCTACCCGGTGTTCACCCCCTTGTGCCCTGCCGTGACGGCGCTGTCACGTTGCAATGTGCCCGTGACCGGCCTATCTGTGGGGATCAAGCGCACGGTGCCCATGAAAGCCATCCCTCGCCCCTTTGCCGCCATCATCATCCTGTGCTGCCTGATCGAGGCTGCGCTGACGCTTGCGCCACTGCTGGGGGCGCCGGCCGGATTGCGGCAGTTCGCCTTTGCGCTTGGCGGGTTCT
>JAUNUO010000285.1 GCA_030538135.1 Paracoccus sp. (in: a-proteobacteria) | reverse complement strand
CAGCACGTCATCGGGCACCGGATCGCAGCGAAAGTGCCGCACGTCGCGGCGCCAGCGCAGGATTTCGGACAGGGTGTTGCGGTCGGCTTCGGTGAACTCCATAGCGGGACGGTAAGACGGCGCAGGGCAGGGGGCAAGGCGGTGATCGAACTGACACTTATCGGGATCGGGATGGGCAACCCCGATCACCTGACGCGGGCGGCGGTGGCGGCGATCAACGGCGCCGATCTGATCCTGATCCCGCGCAAGGCGGGCGAACGCGGTGATCTGGCCGATCTGCGTCATCAGGTGTTAAACGCGGTGCTGACCGCGCCGGTGCCGGTGGCGAAATTCGATATGCCCGAACGTGACGCGCGCCCTGATTATCTGGGCGCGGTGGATGACTGGCACGATGACATCGCGGCCCGCTGGGATGCGGCGCTGCGCAGCCATCTGCCGCAGGGCGGGCGGGCGGCGCTGCTGGTCTGGGGCGATCCGTCGCTTTATGACAGCACCCTGCGTATCGCCGGGCGGCTGAATGATCTGCGGGTCACGGTGGTGCCGGGAATCACCAGCCTGCAATTGCTGACGGCGGCGCATGGGGTGCCGCTGAACGGCTTGGGCGGGGCCGTGACGATCACCACCGGGCGGCGGCTGCGCGATCACGGCTGGCCCGAGGGCGCGGACAGCGTGGCGGTGATGCTGGACGCGGGCGGCGCGTTTTCGGCGCTGGACCCGGCGGGCATCCGTATCTGGTGGGGCGCCTATGTCGGCATGGCACAGGAACGACTGATCGCCGGCGATCTGGCAACGGTCGGCCCGCGCATCCTTGCACAGCGCGCCGCCCTGCGCGCGGAACACGGCTGGATCATGGATATTTACCTGATGCGGCGTCAGGCAGGCTGACGCCCCTTGCACTTTGCCCGCGTTCGACCAAGCATGTGATTGCATCAGCTTAAAGGGGGAACGATGATCTACGGCCAAGCTCCGCGCCCCGGTGGCGAGGCGCGCGTTCACGGCGCGACCGATCAGCCGCTGCTGCGCGATACGATCCCGGCGGTTCTGGCGCGCACCGTTGCCGCCAACCCGGATGGCGAGGCGCTGGTGTTCACCGACCGCGACCTGCGGCTGACATGGGCGGAGTTTTCGGCGGCGGTGGACCGGCTGGCCACCGGCCTGCTGAATCTTGGCATCGCGCGCGGCGACCGGGTGGGGATCTGGGCGCCGAACCGGCCCGAATGGGTGCTGACCCAGTTCGCCACCGCCCGAATAGGCGCGATTCTTGTCAACGTGAACCCGGCCTATCGCATCGGCGAGCTGGAATTCGCCCTGCGCCATGTCGGCGTGCGCTGTCTGATTACCGCCGACAAGTTCAAATCCTCCTATTACATCGGCATCTTGCAGGATCTCTGCCCGGAACTGGCGCAATCGGCGCCCGGCGCGCTGGTCTCGGCCAAGCTGCCCGATCTGCGCATGGTCGTGCGCATGGGCGAAACCGAAACGCCGGGGATGCTGAACTTTCCCGATCTGGCCGCCACCCCCGCCGAGACCGAGCGGCTGGACAGACTGACTGCGATGCTCAACCGCGAGGATTCGATCAACATCCAGTTCACATCCGGCACCACCGGCCTGCCCAAGGGCGCGACGCTGACCCATGCCAATATCATCAACAACGCCAATTTCGTCAGCACGCGGATCAGGTTCACCGACAAAGACCGGCTGTGCATCCCGGTGCCGTTGTATCATTGCTTCGGCATGGTGATGGGCGTGCTGGGCTGCGTGACCAAGGGCGCGACCATGGTGTTCCCCGGCGAGGGTTTTGACCCGGATTCGACGCTGGCCACGGTGGCGGACGAACGCTGCACGGGGCTTTATGGCGTACCGACGATGTTTTCGACCATGCTGGATGCCGCAGGTTTCGTCCATCACGACCTGTCATCCCTGCGCACCGGCATCATGGCGGGCGCGCCCTGCCCGATCGAGGTGATGAAACGGGTGCAGCGCGACATGAACATGCAAGAGGTGACCATCGCCTATGGCATGACCGAAACCAGCCCGGT
>JAUNUO010000284.1 GCA_030538135.1 Paracoccus sp. (in: a-proteobacteria) | reverse complement strand
CCGGTGGCGCAGCCAGATCGCCCGTTCGCCGCGCCGGGCATCATCCAGCGGCGGCAGGTAATCGCGCCAGTGTGGCGGACGCAGGCGCTGCACCCGACCGCCTTCCTGGTCGATGGTTATGACCGCATCGCGCCCGACCGCATCGCGCAGATCGCCGGTCAGGCGGCGCAGTTGATCGGGGCAGTCAACGTTGCGTCCGAACAGGATGAACCCCCACGGATCGGCCGAGCGGAAGAAATCCCGCTCGGCCGCAGTGAGGGTGGTTCCGGCGATACCGCCGAGAATCGTGGCGCCCGGAACCGAAGCCGTCACTGCGCCGTCGCCGGGATACAATCGGTGCCGCCAGATTTCAGTGCCTCGCAAAAGCGGCGGGCATCGTCGCGGGTGTCGAACCCGGCCACGCGCAGCCGCCAGAAGGTGCGGCCATTGGCGCGGTGTTCCTGAATGACCGGGCCCTTGCCGCTAAACAGGGAACCGAACTTGCCCGACAGGCGCGACCATTCGCTGCTGGCGATGGCGTCGCTGTCAAAGGCGCCGATCTGCACCAGGGCCGCGCCCGACGCCGGGGTGGCGGCGCGCTGCGCGGGGGCCGGTTCGGCGACCGGCGGTGCGGCCTGTTGCGGACGGGCGGCAGGAACATCGGCCCCGACCGTGGCAGCAGCCGGGGCCGCCGCCGGGGTTGCCGCAGCAGAGGCGACCGCGACGGAACGGCGTGGGCGCGGGGCGGGACGGGCCGAAGCCATCAGTCCACCCTGCGCCTGCGCGATGGCATCGGTGATGGCAGCGGCCTGCGCCTGCTTGCCGTTTTCGTCCAGAACGGCGGCATTGACGGGGCCTTCGCTGGCAGGGGCGTCCATGATTTCCGCCGCGGCGACGGCCTGATCGGCGGCGGCCATGGCCTCCGCCGCGCGCAGATCGGCATCGCTTTGGGCGATCACCGGATCCGAATCAAAGCTGACCGGCAGGTCGGAACCATTGGCAGGTTCGCGCGCAGCGACGCCCAGTTGCCCCATCGCCACATCGCCATCCGCCAGACCGGTGGCCGAAGGCGCGATGGCGACCTCGGCGGTGGGTTCGCTGCGACCGCCCGCCGCTACGCCATTGACGGCCAGCCCGGTGTAAGAGGTCAGTTCGCCGCCCGGTTCGTCGGGGGCGGTGCGGGCATCGCCGGCCAGCGCCTTGATGACCGGCACACCCGACACGTCGCGCGCGACCAGTTGCCAGCCCCAATACATCAGCCCGATCATCAGCCCGACCGAGATCACGGCGCCCAGATAATGCGTCAACCGCGCCAGACGGACCGAAATCCCCTCGACGGGCTGCTGCATCGGACGGTGGTTACCCTCTGCGGACAGATCGTCCCAGCCGTGTTCCTCGAAGTCGTAATCGCGTTTTCCGCGCTGACGCGAAAAGGTAAAGCCGAATCCGCCTTCGCGGAAATCCATCACTGCCATGCCTGCCTGCCCGCCGGTTAAATCCGGTCGCTGTTACCTGCTCGAACCTGCTGCGGCAGCGGCGCCTGTGTCAGCGCATTTCTTCTGCCGGAGCAACCCCCAAGATAGCAAGGCCGGCGGAAATCACAACGCCCACTGCACGGGCCAATGCGATTTTAGTCGCGGTTGTGTCCTTATCGCCATCCTGCACGAATCGCAGCGACAGATCGTCGTTGCCGCGATTCCACAGCGAATGCAGATCGGACGCGATATCATACAGGAAAAACGCGATCCGGTGCGGTTCATGCGCGCGGGCGGCGTGTTCGACCAGACGCGGCCATTCGGCGATCTTGCGCATCAGTTCCACTTCGGCCGGATGGGTCAGGCCCGACAGGTCCGCCCCGGCCAGCGCGGCGTCATCGGTGGCCACGCCCATATCGGCCGCGCGGCGCAGCACGGAATGCACGCGGGCCGAGGCGTATTGCACATACCAGACCGGGTTGTCCTTGGACTGTTCCAGCACCCTGGCAAAGTCGAAATCCAGCGCCGCGTCGTTCTTGCGCGTCAGCATGATGAAGCGCGTCACATCCGCCCCGGCCTCGTCCACCAC
>JAUNUO010000058.1:14623-16909 GCA_030538135.1 Paracoccus sp. (in: a-proteobacteria) | reverse complement strand
TCAAAGATCACGCTCATGCCGCGCCCCCTTGCATGAAATCGCCGATCACCGCGATCACGCGGCGGCAGTCGTCCTCGGTGCCGACGGTGATGCGCAGGCAATCGGGCAGGGCATAGCCATCGACGCGGCGCACCAGTATCCCTGCCTCGCGCAGGGCCGCATCGCAGGCCCGCGCCTGTTCTGGCCCGGCAAAGCGCGCCAGCACGAAGTTCGCATGGCTTTCGTCGCAGCCCACGCCCATCTGGATCAGTGATTGCCGCAGGAAATCCCGCAGCCGCGCGTTTTCACCCCGGCAAAAGGCGGTGAAGTCGCGGTCCAGAACGGCGGCCTGCGCTGCATCCATCTGCGCGTTCGACAGGTTGAAAGGCTGCCTGATCCGCGCCAGCACCTCGATCAGGGATGGCTGCCCATAGCCCCAGCCGATCCGCAGCCCGCCAAGCCCGTAGATCTTGGAAAAGGTGCGGGTCGCCAGAACATTCGGGTAACGGTCGACCAGAGCGATCCCGGCATCTTCGGCCCCCGCGAACTCCATATAGGCGCCGTCATGGATCAGCAGAACATGGCCGGGCAGGGCGGCGGCCAGCCGGTCCAGTTGGGCCGGTTCCAGCATGGTGCCGGTCGGGTTGCCGGGGTTGGTCACGAACACGACCCGCGTGCGATCCGTGACGGCGGCCAGAATGGCATCCACATCGACGCGCCGGTCGCGTTCCTCGACGATCACCGGAACGGCGCCGACCGCCCGCGTCAGGATCGGATACATGGAAAACCCGTGGCGGGTGATGATCGCCTCGTCCCCGGTCCCGGCAAAGCCGTGCATGGCGAATTGCAGCACCTCGTCGGACCCCACGCCGCAGATGATCCGGTCGGGGTCCAGCCCGTGAACCTGCCCGATGGCGCGGCGCAGGGGGCCGTGATCGGTGGCCGGATAGCGGTTCAGATCGCCCGCCGCCGCCGCAAAGGCCGCCCGCGCCGCAGGGCTGCACCCATGGGGGTTCTCGTTTGCAGACAGTTTCAGAACGTCGTCATGCCCGGCGATCTTCGCCTCGCCGCTGACATAGAGCGCGATGTCCATGATGCCGGGCTGCGGCACAAGGGCGGTCTGATCGGGCATGAGCGTCGCCTTTCCTGACGGGACGCGCCCTCTTAACGGCGCGCGGGGGGAAAGGGCAAGCGCGCTCAGACAGGCCGCATGTAACGGATGAAGGGCGTGCGCCGACCGACCCGGTCATACAGCATCCGGCCCGCATAATTATCCTCGGCCGTCAGCCAGTAAACGGTCGGCACCCCTGCCGCATCGGCGGCCTGGTAAACCGCCTCGATCAACGCCCGGCCGACGCCCTTGCCCCGCAGATCCGATGCCGTGAACAGGTCCTGCAAATAGCACACGCCCTCGGGCCGCCACAGGTTCGGGTGAAAGACGTAATGCGCCAGCCCGACCAGCCGCCCGCCGTCCTCGGCCACCACCCCGTGAAAATCGCCGCCGTTCAGCCGCGCAAAGGCGGCGTCAAAGAAATCCTGCGGCAGATCGGGCCGTTCATAGAAACGATGATAGCCGTCATACAGCACCTGCCACCCGGCGCGATCCCCCGCCGCAATTGCCCGAACCAGAACCATCGGCCGCCCTCAGAATGTTTCAGTATGCGGCCTCTTGCCTTCGTCAGAAATCGGTGCGCCGACGGCTGCCGCTTTCACATTCTGAACGTGATCGCCGCCCTTGCCAAGGAAGGCGTGACCAAGAATCGGTCCGGTTTTAATGAAGTATGGCCCGCATGGGTTGCTGTCGTGCAACGATTTGCGGCGCTGTGCCCAAGGTTGCGTATTTGGACAAACAGGAAACCGGCATTGTCCGGGACAACTTGTTAAGGAAACTGCCCCGCCACAGCGGCGGAGCTGTCGCGATCAGCCTTCGATCCTTGTGAAATCCGCGATGCTTGCCCCTGCGGCGCGGATGCGGTGCAGCAGGTTCAGCCGGTTGCGGCGCAGGACGCTGTTGTCGGTGTTCACCTGAACGGCGGTGAAAAACGCGTCGATGGGCGCGCGCAGGGCGGCGATGGCGGACATGGCGGCGGGGTAATCTTCGCCAGCGATGGCCGCGCGGATCGCCGGCTCGGCGGTGTCGAGCGCGGCGAACAGGGCGCGCTCCTCGCCCGTTTCAGCGAATTTCGGATCGGCGCCAAAGCTGTATTCGACGCCATCCGCGGATTCGGCCTGTTCCAGAATATTGGCGGCGCGCTTCAGCCCTTGCAGCAGGTTTTCCCCATCCGGGGTTTGCAGCATCTCGTTCAG
>JAUNUO010000058.1:11897-14523 GCA_030538135.1 Paracoccus sp. (in: a-proteobacteria) | reverse complement strand
GCTTCAGCCCTTGCAGCAGGTTTTCCCCATCCGGGGTTTGCAGCATCTCGTTCAGTGCGGTGGCACGTCGCGTCACGGCGGTCAGATCGTCATTGCCGGGCAGCGCCAGCACGGCGTCGATCACGTCATGGCGGATGCCCTGATCGCGGAGATGGACCTTGAGGCGGTCGTGGAGGAAGGAGAGGAGGTCGGCACTTCGCTGCTGCATTTCATAAATGCCGGGCCATATATCTAGTTTTTTATATCCTTCAGCGTGCAGTTCAATCAGAGATGAAATGTGGCGGCGAACCCCACTCCCCAACACCAACCGAATAATCCCCAACGCCGCCCGCCGCAGCGCATAGGGATCCTTACTCCCGGTCGGCTTTTCATCAATCGCCCAGAACCCGGTCAGCGTGTCGATCTTGTCGGCCAGTGCGACAGCCACGGAAACCGGGGCGGTCGGCACCTCATCGCCGGGGCCAAGTGGGGAATAATGTTCGCGCGCTGCATCGGCCACCGCATCCGGCATCCCGGCCTTGCGGGCGTAATAGGCGCCCATCGTGCCTTGCAGTTCGGGGAATTCACCGACCATGGCGCTGCGCAGGTCCAGTTTCGCCACACGCGCCGCCTGTTCGGCCTGATCCGGGTCGGCTCCAACAGCGGGCGCAATCTCGCGCGCCAAGGCTGCGATCCGCTCCACCCGATCCGCCTGTGAACCAAGCTTGGCGTGGAAGGTCACGGCCGTCAGCCCCTCGGCCCAATCACTCATCCCCCCCTTGGCCTGCCGCAGGTCGCCCTCCCAGAAGAAGGCGGCATCCGACAGGCGCGCCGCCAGAACGCGTTGGTTTCCGGCCAGAATCGCCGCACCGTCATCGGCGGTTTCGATATTGGCGACTGTCACGAAACCCTCGATCCGGCCGGATTTCGGGTTGCGGGCGGAAAAGAATTTCTGATGTTCCTTCATCGAGGTCTGCAACACCTCGGGGGGCAGGGACAGGAAGCGGTCCTCGATCACGCCCATCAGCGGGACGGGCCATTCGACAAGGCCCGCCACCTCGGTCAGCAACCCGTCATCCGCCACGATGTCCCAACCGCGCGCGAAGGCAAGGTTATCCGCGCCGCTGCGGATCGCCTGCGCGCGTTCGTCCGCGTCCAGCATCACCTTGGCGCGTCGCAATTTGGCGGCGTAATCGTCAAAGCCGGTGACGGCGAAGGCATCGGGCGCCATGAAACGGTGGCCGCGCGTGGTGTTGCCGGCGGTGATACCCTCGACGGTCAGCGGCACCACCTGCGCGCCGGTTTCGTCGCTGAGCAGACAGATGATCGAATGCAGCGGGCGCACCCAGCGCAGCGTACCGGCCCCCCAGCGCATGGATTTCGGCCAGGGGAAATTGCGGATCGTGCTGTCCAGAACCTCGGCCACGATCTCGGCCGCCGGGCGGCCCTCGCGGGTCAGAACGGCATAGAACACCTCGGCCTTCTTGTCGGCGCGACGTTCAAGCTGATCCAGCGTCAGCCCGGTCGAGCGCAGGAAGCCCTGAATCGCGGCCTCGGGCGCATCGGTGCGCGGGCCTTTGCGTTCCTCGCGCGTGGTTGGGCTGTGGGCGGTCAGCCCCTCGACGGTCAGGGTCAGGCGGCGCGGCGTCGAAAATACCCCTGCACCGGCATAGGTCAGGCCCGCGTTCACCAGCCCATCGGTGACGAGGCGTTTCAGATCGTCGCGCGCACGGGGTTGCATCCGGGCGGGGATTTCTTCGGAGAAAAGCTCGATCAGCAGGTCGGGCATTATTGGATAACCCTTTGTTCTTCGGCCTCGCCGTTCAACTGATGCCAGCCAAAGGCGCGCCCGTCGGGATAGATGGCGATGACACGGTCCACGCCGTGATGGATGTTCTTTTGTGACAGGACGGCATGGACCGCGCCCGATTCCAGATCGCCGGTAATGCCGCGCGCGGAATAGCAGCGAAACCAGTTCGGACCGACCAGCGGCGTCGGGTTGTCATAGGGCTGCGCGTCGGCGGGGGGCGCGTCCAGCGTGAAACAGGCGCGCCAGCCAAGCGGCGAGCTGTCCTTGTCGATGCCGTGGAAATCACCGGCGGTCAGGGGCGCGGTGGTGCCGTCGGTTTTCGTCACCACCAGCGTTTCCGCGCCGATGGTCTCGTCCACCTCGTCGTAATAGCCGAACATTTCCAGATAATAGACCAGCGCCCCGGTCAGGAGGGCGGCGCCCAGCAACATGGTAATGGCGATGCGGCCGCTATTCATCTTGCCCAATCTCCTTGTAGCGGGCGCGCAGCAGGGCCAGATCGGCCTGATATTGCGCGTTCAGTTTCTCTGCGACATCGGGGGAAATCAGTGTGATCGTTTCACCCGCCTCGCGCGGAACGCGGCGATAGATGTCCTCGACGATCCGGGCGCGCTGTTGCGACACTTCGCGCGGGGCGCGTTCCTGAACCTCGTCGATGGCGCGCATGGACGGCGAGGCGGTCTTGCGCGGCCGCTCGATTTCAGGAAGCTGGCTCAGTGGAGTGCCAAGGAAGCCCGATAGAATGGCGCATTGGCTGCGGGCATAAGCTTCCTGTCGCCAGAAATGCAGGCGCGCGCGGGGCAGGCGCCGGGCGATCCGGTCCATCAGGTCGGGCCA
>JAUNUO010000058.1:6799-11797 GCA_030538135.1 Paracoccus sp. (in: a-proteobacteria) | reverse complement strand
GCGCCCCGGCGACGGAATCGCGGATCGCGGGCAGGTGGCGCCGCCGCATGTCCAGCGCCTGCCGGATGCCGCGCAACCCGGCATGGGGGCGGACGGCCGCGCGAAAGGCGGGCCGGCCGATGGCCTGCGGCAACAGCGCGATGCCCTGGGCGCGCAGATCGCCCGCGATGCTGTCCAGAACGCGCTGAACATGCGTCGTGGCGGTCTTGTGTGCGCCAAGATGCACTTTCCAGCGTTCGGGCTTTGCGTGGCTGTTGGCGGTCGCCATCATCCCGTTGCCGCTTTGGTGGTGACGAACAGATCGGCGCAGGCCTTGGCCAGCGCGCGGACGCGGCCGATGTAAGCCTGCCGCTCGGTCACGGAAATCACCCCGCGCGCGTCCAGAAGGTTGAACAGGTGGCTGGCCTTGATCGCCTGATCATAGGCAGGGTGCGCCATCGGGATGGTTCGCCCGGCGCCGTCGGTCGGGTCGGCATTCAGGATGCGGTGGCATTCCGCCTCGGCGTCCTTGAAATGCTGAAACAGCATGTCGGTGTCGGCCTGATCGAAGTTCCAGCGGGAATATTCTTCCTCGGTCTGCCGGAACACGTCGCCATAGGTCAGCGGGATCGGCGCATCGGGGTCGTTGAAGGGCATGTCCATGACATGTTCGACGCCCAGCACATACATGGCCAGCCGTTCCAGACCATAGGTCAGTTCCCCGGACACCGGGCGGCAGTCATGGCCGCCGACCTGCTGGAAATAGGTGAACTGGCTGACCTCCATCCCGTCGCACCAGACTTCCCAGCCAAGGCCCCAAGCGCCGAGGGTTGGCGATTCCCAGTCGTCCTCGACAAAGCGCACGTCATGGGCCAGCGGGTCCAGACCGATGGCGCGCAGGCTGCCCAGATACAGGTCTTGCAGGTCCGGGGGGCTGGGTTTGATGATGACCTGATATTGATAATAATGCTGCAACCGGTTCGGGTTTTCGCCGTAGCGCCCATCGGTCGGGCGGCGCGAGGGCTGGACATAGGCCGCCGCCCAGGGGCGCGAGCCCAGCGAACGCAGGGTAGTAGCAGGGTGAAATGTGCCCGCGCCGACCTCCATGTCATAGGGTTGCAGGATGGCGCAGCCCTGCGCGGCCCAGTAGTTCTGCAACCTCAGGATCACCTCCTGAAAGGAACGGGGCGTGTCGGGGCTGGTCATCGGGGCGTCCTTTTGCCAAAAAGCGGGATGGCGATGCGCGCGTGTTTAGGCGCGGGCGCTGGCAGGGTCAATTGCGGGGGCAGGGAATGCGGCGCTTTGGATGGATCATCATGGCAGGTCTGGCGATGCCGGGGGCGGCAGGGGCCGAACAGGTGGTGATCCGCATCGAGGCCAAACGCGGCGAGGTGGCGGCGGTGGAGGCCGCGCGCGGCTGGGGCGAACAGTTCCCCGATGTGGTGACGTTCCCGGTGCCGGGCGGCTGGACGGCCATCGGCCTTGGCCCGATGGAGCGCGCCGAGGCCGAGGCGCGGCTGACCGAATTGCGCAGCGCGCGTCAGGTGCCGGACGACAGCTTCATCGCCCCGCTGCCGGCCGGAATCGCGGCGGCAGATGCGGTTGCAGAGACGGCGGCGGAGCCGGCAGTCGTTGAGACAGCGCCCGAAGTCCCGCCCGAACCCGCCGCCCCCGCCGATCCGCGCACGCAGGTGATCCGGCTGGAAACCGTGGCCGATCGGGCCGCAGGCGATGCCGCGCTGATCCGCTGGCACGAAGCCTTCCCCGAGGCCGGGATGTGGGAATTGCCCAACGGGCGCTTTGCCGTGGCGATCGGGCCGCTGGAACCGGCGGTGGCGGGTGCGTGGCTGAGCGCGTTCAAGGCAGCCGGGCAGGCGCCGCAGGATGCGTTCCTGTCCGAAGTCGCCGAAATGGGGCAGGTGGTGGAGGCCGGCGCACAGGCCGATCTGCCGGCCCCGCCCGCAGCGTCGGCCGATCTGCCGCCCGTCGAGGATATTCAGCGCGCCCTGCGGTGGGCCGGTCATTACGACGGCCCCATCGACGGGCAGAGCGGGCCGAAAACCCGTGATGCGATTACCCGCGAGGTCGCGGTTCAGCGCCTGTCGCCCGATCCGGGCACGGCGATGCAGATGCTGATCGCCCGGCGCGAGGCGTGGCGGTCCGAGGTCGGGTTGACCGAACTGGCCGACCCCTTCACAGGGCTGAGCCTGATTGCCCCAATGGACATGCTGAGCTTTGACCGCAACGAACGCGCCCTGTCCATCTATGGTCCCAAGGACGATTCGGGCGCGGCGCTGATCCTGTTCAGTCAACCGGGCGGACAACAGGAAATGCTGGACCTTGGCGGTCTGGTCACGGCGCTTGGCTGGGTGCCCTCGCCCACGCGCGACATTGCCCGCGGGCGGATGGTGCTGGACGGGCAGAATGACACCCATATCGGCCATGCCGAAGGCTGGGTCCGCGATGGCCGTGCCGAGGGATTCGTGCTGATCTGGCCCACCGCTGCCCCCGACAATCAGCGCCGCGTGATGTCCGAGATGTCCGACAGCCTGCACCGGACGGCGCCGGGGCAGAACGAGGCCGCGCTGCCCGAGGCGATGCCCGAAGGCGATCTGCCGACCGCCCCCGCCGAATGAGGGCGATCCGACAGCCCGTTCTGCGTGCCGTTGCTACCCCCGCCAGAATCGCGGCAACAGCAGGACCAGGGCAGAGATCAGCTCCAGCCGGCCCAGATACATGCCCAGAATCATCAGCCATTTCGCGCTGCCGGAAAACTGATCGACGGCGCCGTTGCGGCTGACCTCGGGTCCCCAGACAGGGCCGATATTGGCGATGGATGTCCAGGCGGCGGTCAGCGCGGTTTTCGGATGCAGCCCGGTCAGTGCCAGCCCGATAATCAGCAGGCCGAACGTCAGCATGAACAGGGTGAAAAAGGCCATGACCGAATCCACGACCTCTCGCGTCAGGGGCTGACCGCCAAGCCGCAACGGATAGACCCGGTGCGGCGAATGCATCCGCCGGATCTGCGCCTTGACCGCCCGGATCAGCACCAGATAGCGGAACACCTTGACCGAACAGACGGTCGATCCGGTGCAGCCGCCGATCAGGCCGATCACGATCAGCACCGCAAAGGGCAGGTGCCCCCATCCCGTCACATCGACCGATGCAAAGCCGGTGCCCGAAATGATGGTGGTGACGTTGAATACTGTCTCGCGCAGCAGATCGACCGGGTGATGGATCTGTTGCAGATAAAGGATGCGATAGGCGATGATCGCCGCACAGGCATAGCCGATCCAGCGCAGATAGGCGCGCACCTGCACGTCCGCCCACAGCGGCTGCACATTGCCGCGCGTTGCCTGCACCAGCCGGATGAACGGCACCGAGGCAAGCACCATGAACACGGACGCGGCCCATTCCGGCCCGCCGATATGGGCGCCAAAACTGGCATCATAGCTGGAAAAGCCGCCGGTCGAACAGGTGGCCAGCGCGTGAACCAGCGCGTCAAAGCCGTTCATGCCCAGCATGATATAGGACACCATGCAGGCCAGGGTGATGGCGATATAGACCATGGTCATCTCGGCCGCGATCTCGCCCGCGCGGGGCAGGATCTTGCCCATGGTGTCGAATCCTTCCGACCGGAAGAACTGCATCCCACCGACCTTCATCACCGGCAGGAACACCATGGCGACCACCACGATCCCCAGCCCGCCCGCCCATTGCGTGATCGCCCGCCACAGATGCGTGCCATGCGGCAATTCGTCCAGCGCGGCAAAGACCGTGGTGCCGGTGGTGGTGAAACCCGACATGGCCTCGAAATAGGCGTCGGTCAGGCTGACGCCGGGCTGACCCAGCACAAATGGGATCGCACCCACCGCCGGCAGGATCGCCCAAAGCCCCGAGGTCAGCATGAACGCCTGCTGAATAGTCAGGCTGTGGACGGTGCGGCGTGTGGCAGTCGAGGTCAGAACCCCCAGCAGAACCGTGATGAGCGCCGATTCCAGAAAGGTCAGCCAATGCGGATCGCCATGCCACCAATCCACCAGCATCGGAAACAGCATGGCGATGCCGATGACGGTGACGATTTTGCCGATGACATGGGCGACCGGCCCTATCTCGGGCAGGGTGCCCCCGCGACGGCGGAGATTCAGCGCCGCCTTCATGGCCAGCGATAATCGCTCGATCGGGGCGGCGACCACCCTTGGGGCGCCGAGGGCGGGGCATAGACCTGCACCAGCAGCGGGTAACAGGCGGCGGTATCCGAGGAATGTTCCGTGCTGCAATCGCCGCCGGGGCAGGCGGACAGCCCGCCGATCAGGTCGATCTCGGCAAAGAACTCGATCCGGTCGCCGGGGCGCACGGGGCTTGCCTTCATGAAATACTGTCCGGTGTCGCGGGTGAAGCCTGTGCACATGAACACGTTCAGCACATCATGGACCAGGGGTTCGGCCTCATGCGGCGGCACGCCCAAATGCGCGGCCAGCGCGCGGGTCAGATTGGAATGGCAGCAATGATGGTAATCGGCGCCCGACAACAGCCGGTGCGTATAGGGATCGCAGCGGGTGCCGATCACGTCGTGGACCGAGCCGCCATATTCGTCGATACCATACCAGTCCAGCGTGTCGCGGATGATCGTGGCCATCGGGCGCAGATGCGGGAACGACGACCACATCCGGTCCCCGGTGGTCAGATGGGTGCCGTGCAGGGCGCGGGTCTTGCCGGAATAGAACCTCTCGCGCGGATCGGCGGCGGACCACAGATTCAGATCGCCGACCTGCGGCCCGTCCACGCTGACGATGGCAAAGAAATGCCCGGCGGGCACGGTGAAACAGCGCCCCTCGCGCGGGGGGACAAGCGTTTCATGCACCAGCCGCGCCGCATCGCGCGCCGCGCGCAGCGCGGGAAGCCCGGCATCGGGCAGGGTGGCCGGATCATAACAGATCACCGGCCGGATGGCGCGGCGTTCGGCGGCGTCGGGCGGGGGGGCGTGATCGCTGTCCATGGCGTCAGATCAGCATGGCG
>JAUNUO010000058.1:4091-6699 GCA_030538135.1 Paracoccus sp. (in: a-proteobacteria) | reverse complement strand
GCGGTTTCCACCACTTCGACCGTCAGATCGTAACGGTCGCGAAAGGCGTCGATGACCTCGTTCACCAGAACCTCGGGCGCGCTGGCGCCGGCGGTGACGCCGACTGCACGGGCACCGGATATGGCGCGCCAGTCGATGGCGTCGGCGCGCATGACCAGTTGCGAATAGGCGCAGCCGGCCGCGCGGCCGACCTCGACCAGACGTTTCGAGTTGGACGAATTCGGCGCCCCGATCACCAGCAGCGCGTCGATCAGCGGCGCAATGGCCTTGACCGCAGCCTGACGGTTGGTGGTGGCGTAGCAGATGTCTTCTTTTGCGGGGCCGACGATGGCGGGGAACCGCGACTGCAAGGCCGCGACGATAGCGGCGGTGTCATCGACCGACAGGGTGGTCTGGGTGATGAAGGCCAGCCGCGCCGGATCGCGCGGCTCGATCACCGCCACGTCATCGACGGTCTCGACCAGAATCACCTCGCCCTCGGGTAACTGGCCCATGGTGCCCAGAACCTCGGGGTGGCCGGCGTGACCGATCATCACCATCTGAAGTCCGTCTGCGTGGTGACGCTCGGCCTCGACATGGACCTTGGAGACCAGCGGGCAGGTGGCATCGACAAAGACCATCTCGCGCCGCCGCGCCTCGGCTGGCACCGATTTTGGCACGCCATGCGCCGAAAAGATCACCGGGCGGTCATCGGGGCATTCGTCCAGTTCCTCGACAAAAACCGCGCCTTTGTCGCGCAGACTGTCCACGACATATTTGTTGTGCACGATCTCGTGCCGCACATAGACCGGCGCACCCCATTTCTGCAGGGCCATTTCCACGATCTTGATGGCACGGTCCACACCGGCGCAGAACCCGCGCGGCGCGGCGAGATAGAGGGTAAGGGGGGGCTTGGCGTTTTCCATGGGCATGGCCTAGCGCGTCGGCCTTCGGCCTTCAACCGTTCCGCGCGGCTGGCGGCGTTTTTGCGTATTTGGGCAAACAGGAAGCGGCTGGTTGCGCTTTGCCGGCGGAGCGTCGAAAAGGGGCGATGAAGGAGTTTTCCATGACCGACAAGCCGCAGGGCAAGGCCCGCAAGCCCACATGGGTGATCGACAAGGAACGCGCCCGGCGCGCGGCTGCGGCGGAAACCATCTGGCTGTTCGGGCTGCATGCCGTGCGCGATGCGTTGGCCAATCCGGCGCGCGAAAAGCTGCGGTTGGTGTTGACGCGCAATGCGGCGGATCGGTTGGGTGATACCGGCGGGATCGAGCCTGAAATCGTCGATCCGCGCGTTTTCACGAAAACCGTGCCCATTGCCGAGGAAAGCGTTCATCAGGGCGCCGCGGTCGAGGTAAAGCCGCTGCGCTGGGGCAGCATTTCCGAAGTCGCGCTACGCGATGTAGCAGGCGCGGCGCGGCCCTTGATCGTGGCGCTGGACCGGGTAAGCGATCCGCATAACGTCGGCGCGGTGCTGCGATCGGCCGAGGTGTTTGGCGCCCGCGCCGTCATCGCCCCCGCCCGTCATTCCGCGCCCGAAACCGGGGCTTTGGCCAAGACCGCCTCGGGGGCGCTGGAACGTCAGCCTTATCTGCGGGTGCCGAACCTGGCCGATGCGTTGATCTCGCTGCGTGAAATGGGGTTCATCCTGATCGGGTTGGACGGCACGGGCGCGGAAACGCTGCCCAAGGTTCTGAACGATTTGCCGGGGCGGGCGATCTGTCTTGTGCTAGGGTCCGAGGGGCCGGGGATGCGGGCGCGCACCCTGTCGCTGTGCGATCACGTCGTGCGCATCCCCTATGCCGCCGATTTCGGGTCACTGAACGTATCCAACGCGGCGGCGGTGGCGATGTATGCGGCGGCGCACGGTTGAGGCGCAAAGGACACGGCTTTTCACTATCACGCGACAGGGCGCCAACAGGCGTTGAGAATCCGCGCCCCGACTGCCAGATACGGTTCACCTCAGCCGAATAGACGCGCCATGTCCCGACCGATCCGCCAGTCTGCCTTTGCCGTTGCCATTCTGACCGCCTGCCTGTCCGGTGCCGCCGCCGCGCAGGACTGGGCGCTGGATGGCTATGATCCGGTCAGCTATCAGGATCAGGGCCGGGCGGTGCCGGGGCGCGCCGATATCCACACCATGTGGCGGGGGCATCTGTGGCTGTTTTCGACCGATCAGCACCGGCTGGCCTTTGAATCGAACCCGCGCGCCTATGTGCCCGGCTTTGGCGGGCTGTGTCCGGTGGCCCTGTCCGACGGGCGTGAGGTCAAGGGCGATCCCCGCCATTTCGTCATTCTGGGCGACCGCCTGTATCTGACCCGTTCTGATTCGGCGCGGCGCGCGCTGATGGCTGATCCGCGCGATGTGCTGAACGATGCCCGGCGGAACTTCGCGGGCAAAGGTGACTGACAGAGCGCGGGGCACCGCGAAAATTCACATTTTTGCGACGGCACTGGAACTTTGTCCGCTGCATACCCATTTCATATACAGAACGTGACCCCGGAACGGTCATGTTCGGATCACTGTCCCTCGTTCCGCGACTTGCGCCCGGCCTTCTGGACCGGGCGCTTTTTCTATGGCAGATTGCCAAGACTTTTGGATGAGGTGCGAATGTCCGGGGCCAAGCTG
>JAUNUO010000058.1:0-3991 GCA_030538135.1 Paracoccus sp. (in: a-proteobacteria) | reverse complement strand
GGGCTGACCGTCATTCAGGACCGCTGCCCCAAGATCGAGTTTCCGCGCCATCTTTGAAGGGGGACGGTTCTTTGGAACCGGGAGGAATGGCGCGACCGAAGGGCCAGAGGTTTCCCTCTGGCCCTTCACCGTTTCCAGGGACGGGGCGTCAGTTGGACGCGGTTTGCAGCAGATCGGTGATCCGGCGCACCGAGGCGCGGCGGTTTTCGCGGATGTCGCCCTCGGCCCGGATTTTCAGGAAGCGTTCGCCATAACCCTGAACGATCATGTTTTCCGGCGGCACCCGGAAATATTCGGTCAGCGCCAGTGCCACCGATTCCGCCCGGCGGTCGGACAGGGCAAGGTTCATCGTCTCGGACCCCACGGTGTCGGTGTGGCCCTCGATCATGAAGATTTCACGCGGGTTGGCGCGCACGGCATCGGAAATCACCTTGCCCAGCGTCGCCAGTTGCCGCGCCTGATCGGGCTTGATCGCGGCAGACCCGGTGTCAAAGGTGATCGCCGCAATGTCGATCGGGGCAACCAATGCGCGCACCTCGGGGATGTTGCGGATCTGGCCAAGGGTAAAGCGGCGGTTGGTCTGCGTTTCAACGGCCAGCGCGGCGCGCAGCTGTTCTTCGCTGGTCGGGTTGGTCACGGTGACCGGGCGCGCGGGCGGCGGCAGCGCCGACACATCGACCGGTGCCACGGCGGCGGTGTCGTCGATCAGTTGCGTGCGCGTCCCATCGGCCGAAATCAGCGTACGGCGCAGCACCCGCAGGTTGGCGTCACGGATGGTCACGACGCGGCTGCCGTCTTCGCGGGTGACGATGGTGCGCGACGATCCGTCATCGAAATTTTCGGTGGTCACGGTGCTGCCCGGCTGACGCAGCAGGGCGACTTCGTCCTTGATGACCTCTTGACTGCCGTCGTTGCGGGTCACCACCACGCGGTCATCGGTGGACAGCGCGACCTGCCGGTTGTTGGCCAGCATCGTGCCCACTGCGACGGCGCCCGCGCCAAGGATCAGCGCGCGGGCCAGATCGTTGTTTGAACTGCTGCGCGCCTGCTGACCCTCGGCCGGGGCGGTTTGCACCGCCTGTCCAGCCTGCGCCAGCGCGTCGCGCAGGCTTGATTCGAAATCCTCGCCCGAGGATCGGGTGTTTTCCTCGGTCACCTGTTGTTCGACGGCAGGGGCGTCGGCCACGGCGGCGTCATCCAGCGCGGCGACGGTCGGGGCGGCGTCTTCCGATGCGGCCTCGGTCGCGGCGGCGGTTTCGGGGGTGTCCTCCTCGGGGGCGCGGGGTTGCAGCGTGCCGTCATCGGCGACGCGGTTTGCCTGACGCGCGGCGGGGGCCATCATCACGCGGCCTTCGCCATCGGTCACGACCGTCACCCCGCCCGGAGTCATCAGCGCCACCCCGTCACCGCAGGGCTGGGCCGCGCCGGTTTCGCAGGTAAGATCGGCGCCGCGCAGCCCGCTGGCGATTTCGGCGCGCAGGATTTCGGCAAGCCGGGGCATCCGCTGTTGCCGGGTCTGCGAGGTTTCACTATCCGACAGGGCCAGCGTGGCATCGGCCCGAGGGGGCGTGACTTCCACTTGGGCGGTGGCGGCTTCTTCCGCGCCAAGGGCGGCGGCCAGACCTGCGGCGGCATCGGCGGTCGCCTTGGCCGCATCCTGGGCCACTGGGGCAAGGGTCTCGGCGGCGCCGGCTGCGGTGTCGCGCGCGGCCTCAGCGGCCTGCTCGATCACGGGGGTCACGGCATCGGCTGCGGATTGCGCAGCGTCGGCGGTGGCATCCACGCTATCGTTCACAGTTTCCGCCGTCGCGGCGGCGGCATCGCCCGCATCCTGCTGCGCGGTCTCAAGGGCGGCGGCCAGATCGGATTCGGACGGCGACACGGGTTCTTCGGTGGCGGCCTCGACTTCGCCTGCGGCGATGGCGGCTTCGTCGGCGGCCTGTTCGGTCTCGGCCTGCGCGGCCTGTGCCTCGGCGTCAACGGCTTCTGCTTCGGCCTCGGCGGCGGCGCTGACGGGCGTCACGGAACCATCGCCGTTAATCATGTTGATCTGGTGATCGCGCGGGGCCAGAACGATGTCGCCACTTTCGGAAACCTGCACCGTCACGCCCTGGGGTGTCACGAACGGGTCGGCATCGTCGCAGGGCCGTTCGGTGCCGCTGGCGCATTGCAGGCCATCCACGGTCAGCCCGGCGGCCAGTTCCTGCCCCAGCACGCCGGCCAGTTCCGGCATCCTCTCGGCCCGGACCGGGCCTTGTTCGGCGGCCACGCCATCATTGATGCGCAGTTCGGCCATCCCGGCCTGCGGCACGAGCATCGCCAAGGTCGCGACGATTGCGGTCGAGTTCTGGATGATGCGGCGCATGAGCGGTCCTTTTCGATTGGCTGCAACGGCAATTTCCCGACAGCATAACCGCCCCCTGCGCCCAGGGTTCCCAAAAAGCGCGTGATGACAGCGTGATGAAAAGGCAAGGCCGCGCCAAAGGCGCGGCCAGATAGGCGGGTGGTGGCCCGAACAGGGGCGGGGATCACACCCCGTCGCCGACGAACGCCTTTTCGACCACGAATTCCTTTGGGTCGCTGTTGGCGCCTTCGCGCAGGCCGAAGCCTTCCAGCACGGCCTTTACGTCGATGTTGAACGCCAGCGAGCCGCAGATCATCGCGCGGTCGGTTTCGGGCGACATCGGCGGCAGGTCCAGATCGGCGAACACCTTGCCCGAGGTCAGGTTGTCGGTGATCCGCCCCATGCGCGGCGATTCTTCGCGCGTGGTGGTGGGGTAATACAGCAGACGGGATGCGAATTCCGTGCCGAACATTTCGGTCAGCAAGGGGTCAGCATGCAGGTTCTGCACCAGTTCGCGGCCATAGGCCAGTTCTTCGGCGGTGCGGCAGGTGTGCATCATGATGACCTGCTCATATCGCTCGAACGTCTCGGGATCGCGCATCAGGCTGGCAAAGGGCGCGATGCCGGTGCCGGTGGCCAGAAACCACAGCCGCTTGCCGGGCTGCAGCGCATCCAGAACGAGCGTGCCGACGGGTTTTGGCCGCATGATGATCTGATCGCCCGGCTGGATATGTTGCAGGCGCGAGGTCAGCGGCCCGTCGGGCACCTTGATCGAATAGAATTCCAGTTCGTCGTCCCAGTTGGGGCTGGCGATGGAATAGGCCCGCAGGATCGGCTTGCCGTTATCGTCGGGCAGACCGATCATCACGAATTCGCCCGACCGGAACCGCAGGCTGGCAGGGCGCGTCACGCGAAAGGAAAACAGCCATTCGGTCCAGTGCCTGACGGTGGTCACGGTCTGCGCATCGGGCAGGGTCTTCTTGGATGGTGCGGTATCGGCCACGGGAAGGTCCAGCGTCATCTGTCAATTCCTGAATGTGTGTATGCCAAGAGGCCGGGCAGGGAAAGCCCGTTCAGCCCGCCAATTCGGCGCGGTGGTCAAAGTCCTGCCAGTCGGCGCGGGCAAGCCATTGATCCTGCGGTTGCCGCGCGGCCAGTTCGGGTGTGATTTCCACCTCGTCAAAGCCGACGCGGCGGGCCATGGCGTATTGATCGGCGATCAGCTTGCCGGTGGCGCGCAGGCGACCGGCAAAGCCGATCTCGCGCAGGCGGCGGGCCAGCGAAAAGCCGCGCCCATCCGTCATCGCCGGGAAATCCACCGCGATCAGGTCGTGATGCAGGTGGCCGACCAGTTCGTCGGGCCGGGTGTCGGGCGACAGCACGACCGCCGCCGGAACGTCCACCGGATGAAAGCCGTCGTCGCGGACCAGAATATTGCTCATGCCGGAACCTTTCCGCGGACCATCTTGCCGCCGATGAAGTGAATGCCGCACTCGGTTTTCGCGCTGCCGCGCCAGCGGCCCGCACGGGGATCTTCGCCGGGTTTCACCGGCGAGGTGCAGGGCGCGCAGCCAATCGAGGGATAACCACGCGCCACCAGCGGATGCCGGGGCAGGCGGTTCTCGATCATGTAATCCTGCACATCCT
>JAUNUO010000057.1:14149-16938 GCA_030538135.1 Paracoccus sp. (in: a-proteobacteria) | reverse complement strand
TATTATCCGATCCGGCTGGTCGAGGAAAAAGCCCTGCTGGACGATTACATCCAACTGGCCGAGGCGCAGCAGGGCGTGACCTTCGTCGGGCGGCTTGGCACCTATCGCTATCTGGATATGGACGTGACCATCCGCGAGGCAATGGACACCGCGCGCGGCTTTCTGGAGACGACGGCGGCGGGCAATGCGTCGCCGGTCTTTGCAGTGTCGCCGCGCTGACGGCGGATCAAAGCTGATCCAGCGCGATGAAATGCACGTCGTCGCGGTCGCGCAGCCGTCGAACGTGTTGTTGATAGGCGGTGGTCAGATCTGCCTTGGCCTCATCGCTCAGAGGGTCGAAGGCGGGCCAGTCAGTCCCCTTGGGATAATGTCTTACCGCCGCAAACACGTCGGCGCGGCTGACCGTCCGGGTCTTGCTCAGATGATACAGCGTTCGAACCGCCTTGTGCGAAAAGCCGGGGCGTTCGGTGCCTGACGGGATGGTGAAATCCGCGGCCGGGATGCCGGTGATATACGACAGAAGGGCTGCCTCGCGCCCGCGCAGGGCTTCGTTCTGGTAAACCGAGATGCGCGAATCGGGAAAGGCCGCCCGCAATTGGTCGATCACACTGTTCCAGTCCAGCGGATGCTGATCCGGGTCATAGAACCGTGCAAAAGGCCGGTAGGGCGTCGATTTCAGCGTCTCGCAAAACAGCGAAGGCAGGAATGTTGCGTAATTCCGGACGCAGAAATAGATGTCCGGCGTCCGCAGACCGAAATGATCGGCAACCTTGCGGCTGCGTTCCGCGGTGCGGGGATACAACCCCGTGGTGCCAAGCGCGCCTTGCACCAGACCGGGGATGTTCTCGTCGAAGATCAGGTTCAGTCCCGGCGGCGGTGGCGGCGGCTCGCCGTGATTGCCATCATAGATCAGCGGGCGCAGGTAATGGTTCCGAAAGGCGACCAACGACATGTAGCGATAGCCCGCAGATTCCAGCGCCCCGGCCGAAAGATCCAGCGCGTTTTGCAGGAAGGTGGTGCCGGTTTTGTGCGCGCCAAGCCACAGGATCGGGTGCTTTTGATGCATGGTATTCATCGCGTCTCCGATGCCGGATCAACGGCATTCCGGCAGGTTTCAGTCGCCCCGGTTGTCGTCGTCCGACGACCGGCGCAGTTCAGCCACCTCAGCCCGCAGGCTGCGCAGTTCCTTTTGCAGGATGACCAGGGCCGCCATCAGGTCGGCATTGTCGATCTTGTCCGCGCTGTCCCTGGTGCTGGCGGCAGGACCGTTCCGGCTCAGCCCAAGCCGTTGCGACAGATAGCGGCCGGTCATCACCGCCGTCTGTTTCGGCCCGGTGGCGCGCAGGTGATACAAGCCGCGCGACAGCAGCGAACCTGCGGGTGCCGCGCCGGGCAGGCGTGCCGGTTCGCTGCCATCGGTCCAGCCGGCGGCCCGGGCAAAGCCGGTGTAATCCTTGCGTTTCAGTTGCTCCAGCATCTGCACAGTGCGCCCGCGCCCGTTGACCCGGCCATAGGTGGCCAGATCGTCGGCGCTGTATTGCGCGACGATGGGTGCCAGCCGGTCGAACAGCAGCCGCTGCACCTCGCCCTCGGCCCGCTGGCTGACCCATGACAGTTGCGAGGCCATCCAGCGCAGCAGATCCTGTTTGTATTCCGCCTGCACATCGTTCCGGCGCAGCCAGTCGCGGATGATGTCGTGATGGAAAAAGATGCGCAGCAGGCGTTCGTCCACCGTCGCCATGGTCTGCCCGGCGCGGGCGACGCGGTGCTTGCACAGCCGTTCGGGCACCAGCACGATCCGTTCGCTGCCGATCACGGATGCCCAGTGGAACGGGTTGTCCTCGAAAAAGAAATCGCCCACCGGAAAGCGCAGGTTGATCCGTTCGACCATATCGCGGCGATACAGTTTGCGCCACGGAACCGAGATGAAGCGCAGCATCTGCTTGCGCGTGGTCTCGTCCAGATCGACCACCGTCTGCGCGGGATAGGGTCGCCAGCGGTCGGTTTCCGCCGGTTCCTTTTCGGTCCCGTCCGATTCGTCCAGCAGGGTATAGCGGCACATCGCCAGATCGGCGCCGGTCGAAACCGCCGCCTGCCACAGCTTTTCGAACATGGTCGGATCATACAGATCGTCGCCATCGGCAAAGCCGATATAATCGCCCGTTGCCGCGTCCATTCCGGCATTGGCGGCGGATGCCACGCCGCCGATGGTGTTCTTTTCGAACAGGATCGGGCGGATACGGCTGTCGCGGGCGGCATGGTCGCGGATGATGCCGGGCGTCGCGTCGGACGATCCGTCATCGACGACGATGATTTCCAGATCATGCAGCGTCTGTCCGGTCACGCTGTTCAGACAGTCGCCGATGTATTTTTCGATATTATAGGCGGTGACGATGACTGAGACCTTGGGCATTCCGGGCGTCCCCTTCAGGAAATCATGTGGTTGACCAGGGCCGCCGCAAGGCCCGGCGCGCTCTTGGTCCGCATCCGGGCCAGATCGTCCAGGCTGATGCGGGCAATGAGGGCGCTGAAGCCGTCATCCAGTTCCAGCCGCAATTCGTCATCGAGGCGCGGGCGCGCCCAGACGAAAAGCCGGTGCGCCAGCCCCCAGTAATGATGCGCATGGCGGCGGCGCAGCGCGGGATGCTGTTCCAGCAGGTCCAGCAGTTCGTTCATCGCCGTGAACACCTGAAGCCGCTGGCGGTCAAAGCGGTTGGTCAGGTTCCCGCCTGTCGGATGCACGATATGGGTGCAGATGATCCGGTTCACCACCATGATCTGCCGGGCGA
>JAUNUO010000057.1:11138-14049 GCA_030538135.1 Paracoccus sp. (in: a-proteobacteria) | reverse complement strand
GCATCGAAAAAGATGGTGTAGCGCCCGCGAACATGGTTCCAGCCCAGATTGCGGGCCAGACCGGCGCCCTGATTGCCGGGGCTGGACAGCGCGGTCACCTCATCGTGTCTCGTTGCCAGATCGGCCAGAATGGCGGGGCTATCGTCGGTCGATCCATCATCGACGCAGATCAGTTCGACGTTCAGCCCATGACCGCGCAGCGACAGGATTTCGGCTGCCAGCTTTTCCAGATGGCGGGCCGCGTTGAAAACCGGGACGACAAAACTGATGTCGGGTGCGTCGCCGGTTCTGGCGGGGCTGTTGGTCACGGCTTCCCTCGTGAATCGCTGTGATGCGGGTTGTGACGTCCCGCGAAATCCCGGCTGTCCTAAACCTGTTGGCACCGTCTTTCCAGTGTCGCCGTGCCGTCCGGTATCAACTCACCCCGAACAGGTCGCGGGTGAACAGCTTGTCCGCCACGTCTTCAAGATCGGGGGACAGCCGGTTGGCGATGATGAGGTCGGATTCGCGCTTGAATGCGGCCAGATCGCGTTCGACGCGGGAATGAAAGAAATGTTCTGCCTCAAGCGCGGGTTCATAAACGATGCATTCGATGCCCCGAGCCTTGATCCGCTTCATGATTCCCTGGATCGAACTGTCGCGGAAATTGTCCGACCCCGCCTTCATCACCAGCCGATGAACGCCGACGACGCGGGGATGGCGGCCGATGATCTGGTCTGCAATGAAATCCTTGCGGGTGCGGTTTGATTCGACCACCGCCGCGATCAGGTTCTGCGGCACGTCGGCGTAATTGGCCAGCAATTGTTTCGTATCCTTGGGCAGGCAATAGCCGCCATAGCCGAAGGATGGATTGTTATAATGCCTGCCCACGCGCGGGTCCAGGCTGACGCCGGTGATGATCTCGCGCGTGTCCAGCCCGCGCGCCACGGCAAAGCTGTCCAATTCGTTGAAGAACGCCACGCGCATGGCTAGAAATGTGTTGGAAAACAGCTTGATCGCCTCGGCCTCGACGGGGCCGGTGAACAGCACCGGCATATCCTTCCTGATCGCGCCCTGCACCAGCAGATCGGCAAAACACCGCGCCTCGGGGCCGTGATCGCCGACCACGATGCGCGAGGGGTGCAGGTTGTCATGCAGCGCCTGACCTTCACGCAGGAACTCGGGCGAAAAGATGATGCGGTCGGTGCCGAACGTCTCGCGCATGCGGGTCACGAAACCGACCGGGATGGTCGATTTCACCACCGCCATCGCATCCGGCGCGTGCTGACGGGCCAGCGCGAGGACCGCCTCGACCGATGAGGTGTCAAAGCGGTTGGTCCGGCTGTCGTAATTGGTCGGCGTGGCGATGATGATGTAATCGGCACCCGTCATTGCCTCGGCTGCATCGGTGGTTGCGGTCAGGTCCAGATCGCGGCCCGACAGAAAGGCGCTGATCTCGGCGTCCTCGATGGGCGAGATGCGGGCATTCACCCTGGCCGCCCGATCCGCGTCGATGTCCAGCGCCATGACGCGGTCATGCTGCGCCAGCAGCACGGCCATCGACAGCCCGACATAACCCAGACCAGCCACACAGATTTTCATAGGACACCTGTTGAATGCTACGCGCCGCATAGATCATTTTCCCGCAACTTGCCAGAGCGGCGAGCCAGCGGCATCATGGAGGGGATGGAACAGCCGATCCCCCCCGATGCCCTGTTGCGCCGCATGTTCGACCGCGCCGTGGCGGTGGCCGATCCGATGCGCAGCCTGGCCGCCTTTCTACCGCCACGTCCCAATGGCCGCGTTGTGGTGATCGGTGCCGGCAAGGCTAGTGCCCGTATGGCCGAGGCGGTCGAGGCCGAATGGGGTTCCTGCGAGGGGCTGATCATCACCCGATACGGCTATGCCCGGCCCTTGCGCGGCATCCGGGTGATCGAGGCCGCGCATCCGGTGCCGGATCAGGCGGGCGCGGATGCGACGGCGAAGATACTGGACCTGCTGGCCGGGCTGTCGCGCGATGATTTCGTTCTGGCGCTGATCTCGGGTGGGGCGTCGGCCCTGCTGGTCGCGCCGGCGGGGGCCATGACGCTGGCCGAGAAACAGGCGGTGAATGCCGCGCTGCTGGCTTCGGGCGCACCGATCGGGCAGATGAACCTGCTGCGCAAACATCTGAGCCGGGTCAAGGGCGGACAACTGGCGGCGGCCTGCAAGGCGCGGATGCTTGTGTTGATGATCTCGGATGTGCCTGGCGATGACATGGCGCTGATCGGGTCGGGGCCGACGGTGGGCGATGCCAGCACCGCGACAGAGGCGCGGGCGATCCTCGACCGCTGGGACATCGCGGTGCCGGATTCGGTGCGCGCGGTGCTGGCCGGGCCGACCGGCGTTCTGCCTCCCGGTGATCCGCGCCTGTCGCGGGTGGACAACGTGATCTGCGCCGCGCCCTCGCAATCTTTGGCTGCGGCGGCGGAACTCGCCCGAGCAGCGGGCTATGCCGTCGATCTGCTGGGCGATGCGATCGAAGGCGAGGCGCGCGAGGTCGCCCGCGATCATGCGGCCTTGGCACGTGCGACGCGGGGGCCCCGCGTCATTCTGTCGGGGGGCGAGTTGACCGTGACCCGGCGCGGTGACGGGATCGGCGGACCGAATGCGGAATATGCGCTGGCCCTTGCCGTGGCGCTGGACGGGGCGGCAGGTATCCACGCCATTGCTTGCGATACCGATGGCGTCGATGGTGCCGCCGAGGTGGCCGGCGCGCTGATCGGGCCCGAAACGCTGGCCCGCGCGGCAAAGGTCGGAGTGGACCCGGCCAAGGCGCTGCTGCGCAACGATGCGCATGGGTTCTTTGCCGCCATGGGTGGGCAGGTCGTGACAGGACCGACGCTGACCAATGTCAACGATTTCCGCGCGATCCTGATCGAGGACTGATCCG
>JAUNUO010000057.1:9282-11038 GCA_030538135.1 Paracoccus sp. (in: a-proteobacteria) | reverse complement strand
GCCGCAAGGCGGTGTTTCAGGGGATTGACGGGGGCGTTCATGGAAACCTCATGCAGATCGCGGCGATTATGCGCCGCCGCCCCGCGATCCGCCAGAGCCGCCGCAGTGGCCCGCGCGTGAATATCGCCCCAGGCGCGGCGGTCACCGGGTCACGACCCACCGCGGTTCGGCCATGCGGATGATCCATGATTGTTCAACCCGGTCAATCAGTAAGTTCAGAAATTCGCACCTAATCGTTTGGGGTGGACGACCTATCTTCAAGCCATGCGGCAGATGCCGATAACGACACAAACACAAGGACAAGAGACATGAAAAAACTGATCCTCACCGCCGCCGCCTTTGGTCTTGTTGCCACCAACGCTTTCGCCGCCGCCAAGGGTGGGACCGAGCGTCCCGAATGGACCAACGCCGAAGCCCCTGCCGTCAAGGTCGAGGTCCGCGCAGATCAATATCTGTCAACCAAGGATCTGGTCCGCGCCCGGCTGGGCGGTGATGCGATCATCTCGGTGACCAATGTCGGCATGGACAACCCGCCGGTGGATCGTTCCGGCCGGAACTGATCTTTCCGATCCGACCCGGACCACCTGCAAGCCCGCGCTTGCAGGTGGTTTCTCTTTCGGGCAGTCACAAGGATCGTCACGAAAGGGACCGCCATGGATATTGCTGCCCTGCGCACCTATGTCGCCATTCTGGATGAAGGCAGCTTTTCCGGCGCAGCGTTGCGGCTTGGCATTTCCAAAAGCCTGTGCAGCAAGCATATTTCGGATCTGGAACAGATGCTGGGTCTGCGGCTGCTGGTGCGCACGACCCGTTCGGTGCGGCCGACCGATGCCGGAGCCGATTACGGCGAACAGGTGCGCGAGGTTCTGGCACGGCTGGACCGCGCGAACGAGGCGGTGCGTGAATTGTCGCTGAACCCGATGGGGCGGCTGAGGATCGCGGCTCCGATCAGCTATACCTTGACCATCCTGCAACCGCATCTGCTGCGCTTTATCCGGGAATTTCCCGATATTCGGATGGAGCTGAAGATGGAGGATGGCATCACCGATCTGATCGGCGAAGGGTTCGACGCCGTGTTCCGCATCGGCGTTCTGGATGATTCGGCGCTGATCGCCCGGCATCTGCATGATGTGCCGCTTTGCGTGGTGGGCTCGCCCGGCTATCTGCAACAATGTGGCGCGCCGGAACAGCCAGCCGACCTGATCCGCCATCGCTGCCTGCATTACAGCAATGCCCGCAGTGCGGTGACATGGGGCTTTCAGCAGGATGGCGAGGTGTTCCACCAGAAGGTGCGGGCCGTCTTTGCCTCGAACAACGGTGACATGCTGCGGGGAATGGCGAAGGAGGGGCATGGGCTGGCCATGATACCAAGATTCATTGTCGAGACCGAACTGGCCGATGGCAGTCTGGTTCCACTGCTGGAGGATTTCACCATGCAGGCGCTGCCCGTCAATCTGGTCTATCCCTCACGCAGGCTGACAACGGCGGCGATGCGCAGCTTTCTGGATTTCGTGGCCGGGTTGAGGCTGGATCAGCCTGCCCGCCCCGCAGCCTGACGCGCGAATTCCGCGATGGCCTGCGCCGGGCGTGCGCCCGCCTGCCGGGTCACTTCACGCCCATGCGCGAACAGGATCAACGTCGGGATACCCCGGATGTTCCAGCGCACGCTGGCATCGGGGTGGCGCTCGGTGTCGATCTTGGCCAGCCGCATCTCGCCCTTCAGGGTCTGGGCGGCCTTTTCGTATTCCGGGGCCAT
>JAUNUO010000057.1:0-9182 GCA_030538135.1 Paracoccus sp. (in: a-proteobacteria) | reverse complement strand
GCCGCCTCGGCATAGTCTTCCAGCGGCGGACAGGTGCAGATCAGGTTGCGGTCGCCATAGGCGTTATCCACCCGCCCAACCGGCGGCCAGTATTTGTCCACCCGGAAGGCAGCGGGCGGGAAACAGCCCTGTTCGCGCGAATATTCGCGGTCCCAGTCGGCCACCAGATCCTCGACCGTATGGGGGGCGTGGCGCAGGGGGCTGGCCTCGGCGGAAATGCGGCCCTCGGCCACTTCGGTGATTTCGTCCCGGATGGCCAGCATGGCGGTGATGAAACGGTCGATCTCGGCCTTGGTTTCGCTTTCGGTCGGTTCCACCATCAGCGTGCCAGAGACCGGCCAGCTCATCGTAGGGGCGTGGAAACCGTTGTCGATCAGGCGCTTGGCGATGTCATCCACGGTCACGCCATGTTCGGCAAAGGGGCGGGTGTCCAGAATGCATTCATGCGCGACCCGGCCCCGGTTGCCCATGAACAGAACCGGATAGGCCCCGGCCAGACGCGATGCGATATAGTTGGCGTTCAGGATCGCCACCCGCGTTGCCTGCGTCAGCCCCGCGCCGCCCATCATCAGGATATAGGCCCAGGAAATCAGCAGGATAGATGCCGACCCGAAGGGTGCCGCCGAAACCGCGCCGCTGTCGGTATCGCGCGGATCGCCGGGCAGATGCGGCGCCAGATGCGCCTTGACCCCGATCGGACCCATGCCCGGACCGCCGCCGCCATGCGGGATGGCAAAGGTCTTGTGCAGGTTCAGGTGGCTGACGTCGCCGCCGATCTCGCCGGGTTTCACCAGCCCGACCAGCGCGTTCATGTTCGCCCCGTCGATATAGACCTGCCCGCCATGGTCATGGGTGATGCGGCAAACCTCGCGCACGGTGTCCTCGAACACGCCATGAGTTGACGGATAGGTGATCATCACCGCCGCCAGCCTTTCGCCCGCCTTGGCGGCCTTGTCGGCGAAATCTTCAAGGTCGATATCGCCATTGGGGGCGGATTTGATTACCACCACCTTCATGCCGCACATCTGCGCGCTGGCGGGGTTGGTGCCATGGGCGCTGACCGGGATCAGGCAGACATCCCGATCTTCTCCGCGCGCGCGGTGATAGGCCTGAATCGTCAAAAGTCCCGCGTATTCGCCCTGCGCGCCGCTGTTGGGCTGCATCGAAAAGGCGTCATAGCCGGTAATCTCGCACAGCTTGACCGTCAGATCGGCAATGGCCTCGGCATAGCCTGCGGTCTGATCGGCGGGCGCAAACGGATGCAGCGCGCCAAATTCGGGCCAGGTGAACGGCATCATCTCGGCCGCGGCGTTCAGCTTCATCGTGCATGACCCCAGCGGGATCATCGCCCGGTCCAGCGCCAGATCGCGGTCGGACAGGCGGCGCATATAGCGCATCATTTCCGATTCCGCCCGGTTCATGTGAAACACAGGGTGGGTCAGGTAATCGGTATCCCGCAGCAGATCGTCGGGGATCGCAGGCGTGGTCGCGGCATCGGCCGCGTCGGTGATGCCGAACGCATCCAGCAGCCGCGCGATCACGCCCGCATCGGTGGTTTCGTCCACGCTGATGCCCACCCGGTCGCGCCCGACCTTACGCAGGTTTATGCCGCGCTGTTCTGCGGCGGCCAGAATGCCCGCCTGCCCGACACCGACCTTGACCGTGATCGTGTCGAAAAACGCATCGGGTGCGACATCCGCCCCCGCCGCGCGCAGCGCATTCGCCACCGTCACCGCATTCAGATGCACCCGCTGCGCAATCGCACGCAATCCCACGGGGCCGTGGAACACCGCGTAAAACGAGGCCATCACCGCCAGCAACGCCTGCGCCGTGCAGACGTTGGACGTGGCTTTCTCGCGTCGGATATGCTGTTCGCGCGTTTGCAGCGCCAGCCGATAGGCCATGCGCCCCGCCGCATCGACCGACACGCCCACGATCCGCCCCGGCATTGCGCGTTTCAGATCGTCGCGACAGGCCATGAAGGCGGCATGAGGGCCGCCATAGCCCATCGGCACCCCGAACCGCTGCGCCGAACCGACGGCGATGTCGGCCCCCATCGCGCCCGGTTCACGCAACAGGCACAGCGCCAGCAGATCGGTTGCCACCACGGCCAGCGCCCCGACCTGATGCAGCGCCTCGATTTCCGGCGTCAGATCGCGGATATGGCCATAGGTGCCGGGATACTGGAAAATCGCCCCGAACACCGCGCCCGCATCCAGATCGTCCACCGATCCGGTGACGATGCGAATACCCAAGGGTTCGGCCCGCGTGCGAATCACCGCGATGGTCTGCGGATGCAGGTCATGGGCGACAAAGAAGGCATCCGATTTCGACTTTGCCTGCCGCCGCGCCATGGCCATCGCCTCGGCCGCCGCCGTCGCCTCGTCCAGCAGGGACGCATTGGCGACCGGCAGGCCGGTCAGGTCGGAAACCATGGTCTGATAATTCAGCAACGCCTCAAGCCGGCCCTGCGCGATCTCGGGCTGATAGGGGGTATAGGCGGTATACCATGCCGGGTTTTCCAGGATATTGCGCTGAATCGCGGGGGGCGTGACGGTGCCGTAATAGCCTTGCCCGATCAGGCTGGTCATCACCCGGTTTCTGGCCCCCACCTCGCGCATCCGCGCCAGAAGGGCCGATTCCGACAGCGCCGGCCAGTTCAGCGGCCGATCTTGCCGGATCGCGGCGGGCACCGTCTGTTCGATCAGCGCGTCCAGACTGTCTGCCCCCACCACCTTCAGCATCTCGGCCATCTCGGCGGGCGAGGGGCCGATATGGCGGCGGTTGGCGAAATCATCGGGGTTATAGTCGGTGGGGGTCCAGCCGGTCATCTTCCTGCTCCTGCAAACCCGGCTGCGGCGGCCGGTGCGCTTCGTTTGTGCGCAAATATCCTCGGGGGTCCGGGGGCAGACGGCCCCCGGCCTTGGGGATCAGCTGACCATCTCGTTATAGGCGGCCTCGTCCATGAACCCGTCCAGATCGGTGCCGTCGGTGGGCTTGATGCGGAAAAACCACGCTGCCATCGGATCGGCGTTCACGTCGCCCGGCGCATCGGCCAGGGCGGTGTTCACTGCGGTAATCACCCCCGCGACCGGGGCCGCGATGTCGGATGCGGCCTTGACCGATTCGATCACCACGATGTCCTCGCCCGCAGATACTTCGCGGCCTTCCTCGGGCAGTTCGATGAACACGACATCGCCCAACTGTTCGCTGGCATGTCGGGTGATGCCCACGATCAGCTCATCCCCTTCGGCGCGCAGCCATTCGTGATCTTCCGTAAATTTCAGCATGATTGACTCCTCAGCGTTTGTAGGACGGTTTTACGAAAGGCATCGGGCTGATGACGACGGGGATGCGCTTGCCGCGCAGTTCCGCCCACAGCCGGGTGCCGTCGGGCAGGGCCGGGTCAAGGATCGCCACCGCGACCGGCCCGCCGACCGACGGCCCGAATCCGCCCGAACTGACGCGGCCCAGACTGTGCCCGCCGATTTCGGCATCGAACAGCTCAACGCCTTCGCGGACCGGTGCGCGGCCCTCGGGCCGCAGACCTCGGCGGGCGCGCGATACGCCTTCCTCCAACTCCATCAGAACCCCGCGCGCGCCCGGAAACCCGCCTTCGCGCGCGCCGCCGCGCCGGCGGACCTTGGGAATCGACCAGCCCAGAGACGCCTCGGACGGGCTGACGTTTTCGTCCATGTCATGCCCATAAAGCGGCAGTCCCGCCTCAAGCCGCAGGCTGTCGCGCGCGCCAAGCCCGGCCGGCGCCACCTCGGGCTGTTCCATCAGCGCATCGGCCAAAGCGGCCACATGGGTGTCGGGCACCGAAATCTCGAACCCATCCTCGCCGGTATAGCCCGACCGCGACACCCACAGATCCGCTCCCTGCCAGTCCAGCGTCCGTATATCCATGAAGCTCATCCCGGCCACATCGGGCAGCAGCCGTGCCAGCACCGCGGCGGCTTCGGGGCCTTGCAGGGCGATCAGCCCGCGATCGGTCACATGCCGGATTTCGACGCCGGACAGGCTTTGCAGATGCGCCATGTCCTCGGCCACGCGGGATGCGTTCACGACCAGATAAAAGTGATCGCCCCGGTTGGCGATCATCAGATCGTCCAGAATTCCGCCTTCCTCGTCGGTGAACAGCCCGTATCGCTGCCGGTCCGGCTTCAGGCCCAGAATGTCGGTCGGGATCAGCGATTCAAGCGCCAGTGCCGCGCCTTCCATCCCGCCCTCGCCGGGAATCACCAGAACCTGCCCCATATGCCCCACATCGAACAGCGAGGCATGGGCGCGGGTGTGCAGATGCTCGCCAAGAACGCCGGTGGTGTATTGCACCGGCATGTCCCAGCCGGCGAATGGCACCATCCGCGCGCCTTCGGCGATGTGAAAATCGAAAAGACCGGTTCGCCGCAAATCGTCGGCCATGTCGTCCCCCTGTCAAAGCCGCGAACGCGGCATCGTTGCCCGGCCAGTCACATGACCTGCCGATCCGATGCCCCCTCTGTCTTCGCCCGCAGGGGGCGCCTGAGATCGTTATCCCTTCGGCGGGCGCGAACGCCTCTCTCCAGAGTTATCAGGAACGCGGTCTTTTTGCCTGAGAGTTTACCGGGGCGGTTGCTCCTTCGGCACTGGCGCCCGTCCGGGGCCAGCTTCTCCCGTCGTTCCGTAGAAAGTGGTAGCGGGGACGCGCGCGGCTGGCAACTGTTTTGTATTGCGGCGATGGCACAACTTTTGCGCGTCTCTCTCGATTTGCGGAATGGGATGCGATAGGGACGGGGACATGATCTTGCGCAGGCTTTTCCTGATCCGAAACGGTCTGGCCGCGACGCTGGCGCTGATGGGCGGGGCGGCGGCGCAGGATGTTGCGCCGGGCCGGGTGGCGCTGGTCGCGGCCTTTCATGGGGATGCGCAGGAACCGGGGCAAAGCGCGGCGGATGCGCTGACCATCAGCCGGGCGGCGCTGGCGGCGGGGTTCGACGTGCGGCGGCTGGAATATCCGACCACCTTGCCCGATGCGCCCGCCCTGCCGCCGCAGATAGCGCTGATCTATCTGTCGGGCGATGCAGACGGGGACGCGATGAGGGACTGGCCGCTGGATCAGATCGCTGCCCGCTGGCAGGGGGCGGGGATGCTGATCCTGGCCGCCGAAACCTGCCCGGCGGCGCCCGGTGCCGCCGCCGTGCCGACGCTGCCGGATCCGCCGCCGCGCAGCCTGCTGATTGCGCCGCACGACTGCACCGCGTCCGACCGGCTGACCGACATTCTGGCCGCCACGCTGTCCCGCCCCGGCGCCGAGATCGGCGCGGCCCTGCAAAATGCCGGCTTCGATCTGCGTCGCGGCGATGGCTGGCCCGGCTTTGTCGCGATCGAGCCCGCCGCCGCCGCGCAACAGGACGGGCTGATCCTTGCCGCGCCCTTGCAGCCCGCGCCCGCACCCGCCGTCGTACCTGTGGCGCAGGTAGCGCCGGTTCTGACGGCTGCATTCCCTGAGGACCGGATGGCGCATCCGACGCCGGCCGGTCTGCCGCAGCCGTCGGTTATCGTCGGCGATCTGCCCGAAGATACGGTCGAGGCGGAACGGCCTGACATCGCCACCACCATTGCCGGGCAGGCCCTGTCCACCGATTTCGCCGAACGCGAACGCCTGCGCGGCACGGATGCGGCACTGTTTGCCAGCCTTCTCGAATCGGGGGCCTTCGATCCCGCGCCGGCGGAACAGGTCAGCGCCATCCAGACTGAACTGGCGCGGATGGGGTGCTATACCGGGCAGGTCGATGGGCAATGGGGTGCCGGTTCGCGCACCGCCGCTCAGCGGTATTTCGCGCAGGCGGGCGGTGCGGCGCCGACGCTGGCCCCTGAAATCGCGCTGTTCCGCGCGCTGGCGGCGCGTCCCGATGTGCGCTGCCCGGCCCCCGCGCCGCAACCCGTGGTCCAGCCCGTCGCACCGCGCGCCACGCCTGCGCCGACCCCTGCGGCTCCGCGCGCGGCCCCCCCTGCCACCGCCGTGCCGCGCCAGCCCGCCCCGCAGCAGCCCGCTCCGGCGTCCCCCGCACCGCGACGGATCGACCCCAATGCGCTTGGTTCAGGCATTTTCCGCTGATGTCGCAAAAGAAAACCGCATTTTCAGTTTGAGCGATTGCTTTTTGTTGTCCGCGTCTTACGATCCCGCCTGCAACAGCGAAAACAGGAGAAATCCATGAGCCGACGGGACGAACTCATCGCGAAATATGCCGCCGATATGGAGGCGAAACTGGGCACCAAACCGGATATGGATCTGCTGACCAAGGTCACCATCGGTTGCGGCCCCTCGATCTATCGCCCCGACAGCGAAACCGTCGCCGCCGGCGACCCGGACGAGATGGCCCGCGTGCGTCAGAACTATCTGGTCAAGAAGCTGGGTCTGGCTGATGGGCCGGAACTGGACGCGGGCATTGATGCGGTGATGGAAAAATACGGCCGTTCCAACCGCAGCAAATATCGCCCGGTGGTTTATTATCTGCTGTGCGAACATTTCGGCAAGCAGTCGGTCTACGCCTGATCCAGCGCCGAAAATCCGGCGTCAGCCGATCATGCCCTTGATTGCGGCCACATGGCGGGGCGCGGCGGCCAGGCAATCGGCGGCCAGCGCCCGCGCCTGATCCAGCGGATCCTCCGCGATCCTGTCGATAAGTCCCCAGGACAGCGCCTCGGCGGCCTCGATCTTCTGGCCCGCCATCAGGATCATGCGCGTCCGCGCCGGGCCGATCAGCCGGGTCATGCGGGGCGGATCGCTTGGCTGCGGCAGAAAACCCAGCCGCATCACGGGGTAAAAGAACCTTGCCGCCGGTGCCGCCACGCGTAGATCGCAGGCCAGCACCATGCCGAAAGCTCCGCCCGCCAGCGTGCCGTTCAGCGCCGCGACGGTCAGGCAGGGCATGGCCGCGATCTGGCCCGACAGGGCTTCCCATTCGGGGGCGATGGCCAGACCGGCCCGCGCCTCGTCCAGATCGGCGCCGGCGGAAAACACCTTGCCCGCCCCGGTCAGGATGACCGCGCGCACCGTTTCGGGCCGGTCGGCGATGCCCACCAGATGCCCGGTCAGATCGCGCAGCATGGCGCGGGTCAGGGAATTGGCCTTTTCTTGCCGATCAATGGTCAGAATGGCCAGACCATCCGTTTCACTAAAACGTATCACGGCTTTTGTTCCTTTCCCTCATGCGGTCGTTGTGCCATCAAATGGGCGAAATTTCCTGAATGTCCTGGAAAGGTATCAAGTATGATCCGTCTGCTTTCAACCTCGGCCACCGCGCTGATCGTCGCTGCGGCCCCCGTTTTCGCCGAAGTCACCCCGGTTCAGGTCTGGGACACGTTGGTCCGCGCCTATTCCGAGGGCGGCTATACCGTGACCGAAGGCAGCCGCGAAGAAGCTGGCCAGACCCTGACCATCAACGATGTGACGCTGGACGCCAGCAACCTGATCCCCGCCGATCCCGAGACGGCGCAATCCCCCACCTCGGTCAAGCTGGTGATCCCGCGGGTGGTGCTGAACACCACCGGTGACGGCAATGTGCGCACCGTATTTGAAGGCGACTGGACCGGCGAGGTTTCGGCCCCCTACGAGGACGGCACCCCTGGCACCCCGGTCACGATCGGCGTCGCCATGCCCTCGAACGAGATGATTACCTCGGGCACCCCCGATGCGATGAACCATGCCCTGAACTATCCCAAGATCTCTGCCGCGATCACCTTTCGCGATCAGAAGGGGACCGAGGTTCCGGTCAACCTGATCGTGACCGATACCAAGGGCAGCTATAACACCAGCGGCACCGCGGAAACCGGCACCAAGGCCGATTACGACATGACCTCGGGCCGCGCCGCGATCACCGTGGACAGCGCAATCCCCGGCGAGAACGGCCAGCCCGGCGGCCATATCAAGGCCGATCTGGCGATGACCGATCTGGCGACCAAGGGCAGCATGGGGATGCCCGCCGGCAATTTCAACATGGGCGAGGACATGAATGCCGCGCTCAAGGCCGGGGCTACGGTTGCGGCCTCGCTGGGTTTTGCCGGTTACGAGGGAACGGCCGATTTTTCAGGTCAGGACGAGAACGGCGCCCCGCAATCGGGCAATGCGACCTTTACCGGCGGTCGCGGCAACGTGGACATTCGCATGGACGACAAGGGCGTCGGCTATGCCGGCACCAGCGAAGCGGCCTCGATCAATGTCACGGCGAACTCCATTCCCTTCCCGCTGTCCTATTCGGCGGGCCTGCAATCCTTCGACGTGCATTTCCCGGTGATGCAGTCCGACACGGCGCAACCCTTTACCTTCAAATACGCGCTGGCCGATCTGACCCTGGGCGATGCGATCTGGGGTCTGTTCGATCCGACCGCGCAACTGCCCCGCGACCCGGCCAGCCTGACCATCGACGTGGGCGGCGACCTGATGGTCACGCGCGACGTGATGGACCCCGAGTTCCAGAAGCGCATGGCAGCCGCCTCGACCCCGGCCGAGGGCAGTTCGGAACTGACCGCCGAACAACTGGCCGCGCTTGAGACCCTTCAGGCCGAGGCCGTGCCGTTCCAGCCGGTCAAGGTGACGCTGAACCAGATCGCGCTGAACGCCATCGGCGCCAAGGCCGATCTGAACGGCGAACTGACCGCCGGCCCCAATGGCGATTTCAGCCAGCCCGCCGGCACCATCAACGGCACCTTCAGCGGCGTGAACACACTGATCGACCGTCTGGCAAGTCTTGGCCTGATCCCGCAGGATCAGGTCGCGGCCGCGCGGATGATGCTGATGGTCTTTGCCAAACCGGTCGAGGGCCAGACCGACACGCTGGAAACCAGGATCGAAATGCGCGAGGACGGTTCGATCTTTGCGAACGGACAGCAGATGCAGTAATCACACCGGCAGGGCCGTCCGGTAACGGGCGGCGCAAGGGCCGGGCAGCGCCCCGGCCCTTTGTCATTTCAGATGGGCAGGCGACGGAACGGATGACGGATCGGGCAGAACTGGAACGGCTGACCGGCGAATTGCTGGCGGCGGCGCGGCGCGCGGGGGCGGATCAGGCCGATGCGATGGCGGTGCGTGGGCGGTCGGTATCGGTCGATATGCGCGACGGCGCGCTTGAACACGCCGAACGGGCCGAAGGGGTCGAGATCGGGTTGCGGGTGCTGATCGGCGGGCGTCAGGCCAGCGT
>JAUNUO010000056.1:14831-16995 GCA_030538135.1 Paracoccus sp. (in: a-proteobacteria) | reverse complement strand
CCCGCCTATCCGGCGCTGGCGCGCAGCTATGACGCCGGTTTCCGCGTGGATGACGCCTACAAGGCGGGCCTGCCCGATTTGCAGAACGGCCCGGCCAGCCTGATCGTCGGCGCCCGCGCCCCGATCCAGCACGTCGGCATCAGCAATTTCCGCCTGCCGATCCGCTATCAGACGCGCGAGGGGGGCGAATTGCCGCTGGAAACCAGCGTGACCGGCACAGTCAGCCTCGAGGCCGACCGCAAGGGTATCAACATGTCGCGGATCATGCGGTCGTTCTATGCCCATTCCGAAAGCCTGTTCAGCCTCAAGGTGCTTGAGGCGGCGCTGGATGATTACAAATCCGATCTGGATGCGCTGGACGCGCGGATCGCCATGCGCCTGTCCTATCCGATGCGGGTCGGTTCGCTGCGCTCGGGCCTTGCGGGCTGGCAGTATTACGACATCGCGCAGGAACTGGTGGAACGTGCCGGCCAGCGGCTGCGGATTCTGCATCTGGATTACGTCTATTCATCCACCTGCCCCTGTTCGCTGGAACTGTCGGAACATGCCCGGCAGGCGCGCGGGCGGCTGGCGACGCCGCATTCGCAGCGTTCGGTGGCGCGGATTTCGGCGGTGATGAAGGGACCGGAAAAGATCTGGTTCGAGGATATGATCGACCTGTGCCGCCGCGCCGTGCCGACCGAAACGCAGGTCATGGTCAAACGCGAGGACGAACAGGCCTTCGCCGAACTGAACGCCGCGAACCCGATCTTTGTCGAGGACGCGGTGCGCGCCTTTGCCCAAGGGCTGCTGAACGATCCGCGCGTGGGCGATTTTCGCGTCGTCGCCAGTCATCAGGAATCGCTGCATTCCCACGATGCCGTCAGCGTTCTGACCGAAGGGCCGACCTTCGCGCAGGTCAGCCTCGATCCGGCGCTGTTCGCAAGTCTGCGGGCCTGACCGTGCGCATCTGGACTGTTCTGGCGGTGGCGTCGCTGGCCGGCTGCGCCGAGCTGCAGGCCGGCGATACGGAACCGCCGCCCCTGCCCGAAAACGTCGCTGCGCTGGTCGGATCATGGACAGCGCGGGATGCTGACGGCAGCACCTGCCGCCTGTATCTGTCCGAACGTCAGCAACGCAGCGGGCGTCAGGCTGTGGATCAGGTCTGCCTTGGCGGGCGGCTGATGCAGGTGCAGACATGGGAACGGCGCGGGGATCAACTGATCCTGCATGGCCCGCGCCCGGCTTTGGTGCTGAACCCGGCGGGCGAGGGGCACTTTGCCGGGGGCGGTGTGGGTCTGACGCGGCGCGAACAATAGAAGAACACGGTCTTTTCATGGCTCGCATTGCGGGCTAAGGTGTGCGCGATGAACCAGCCTGACGACATTTCCATGCCGGTCCCCCTGTCGCAGCGCGCGATGGCGGCCCAGCCAGCGCCCTATCTGGACGGGCTGAACCCGGCGCAGCGCGCGGCGGTCGAGGCCACCGAAGGGCCGGTGCTGATGCTGGCCGGGGCAGGGACGGGCAAGACCCGCGCGCTGACCGCGCGGATCGCGCATATCCTGACGCGCGGGCTGGCCCGGCCGGGGCAGATTCTGGCCGTGACATTCACCAACAAGGCCGCGCGCGAGATGAAGGACCGCATCGGTCGCTTGGTCGGCGGCGCGGTCGAGGGGATGCCGTGGCTTGGCACGTTTCACTCGATCTGCGTGAAAATCCTGCGCCGCCATGCCGAACTGATCGGTGACGGCACATTCCATCTGAAGCCGTCCTTCACCATTCTGGACACCGACGATCAGATCCGGTTGCTGAAACAGTTGATCGCGGCGGAAAACATCGACGAGAAACGCTGGCCTGCGCGGCAGTTGGCGGGGCTGATCGACGATTGGAAGAACCGCTGTCTGACGCCGTCGCAGGTGCCCAAGGGCGAACAGGGCGGTTTCGACGGCTGGGCAGGGCGGCTCTATGCGGCGTATCAGACGCGGCTGCTGACGCTGAACGCGGTCGATTTCGGCGATCTGCTGATGCACACGGTGACGCTGTTTCAGGCGCACCCCGATGTGCTGGGCCAGTGGCAGGAACGGTTCCGTTATATTCTGGTGGACGAGTATCAGGATACCAACGCCGCACAATACATGTGGCTGCGGCTGCTGGCGCAGGGGCATCGCAACATCTGCTGCGTGGG
>JAUNUO010000056.1:13563-14731 GCA_030538135.1 Paracoccus sp. (in: a-proteobacteria) | reverse complement strand
CGCATCGTCAACACGCCCAAGCGCGGTCTGGGCGACAAGGCGGTGCAGGCGATCCAGAACATCGCCCGGCGTCACGGCGTGCCCTTGCTGGAGGCGGCGCGGCTGGCGGTCGAGGAAGGGCAGATCGGCGGCAAGGGCGCGGCGAACCTGCGGCTGTTCGTGGCGCTGATGGGCCGCGCCCATGCGGATGCGCTGAACCCCGATGCCAGCCATATCGAACTGGCAGAACGGCTGCTGGACGAATCCGGCTATACCGCCATGTGGCAGGCCGACAAAGGGCCGGACGCGCCGGGCCGTCTGGACAACCTGAAAGAACTGGTCAAGGCGCTGGAAGAATTTGACAATCTTCAGGGTTTCCTTGAACATATCGCGCTGGTCATGGATCGCGACACCGATGAGACCGCCGATCAGGTCAGCATCATGACGCTGCACGCCGCCAAGGGGCTGGAATTTCCCATCGTCTTTCTACCGGGATGGGAGGACGGATTGTTCCCTTCGCAGCGGTCCATGGATGAAAGCGGGCTGAAAGGGCTGGAGGAAGAACGCCGCCTTGCCTATGTCGGCATCACCCGTGCCGAGGAACTGGCGACCATCAGTTTTGCGGGAAACCGGCGGTTGTATGGGCAATGGCAATCCTCGATGCCGTCGAGGTTTATCGACGAATTGCCTGAAATGCATATAGAAATTCTGACGCCACCCGGACTTTACGGCGGCGGATACGGCGCGGCGATGGCCTTTGCCGGGGCGAATGCCGGGACTGACATGCATCAGCGCGCAGCGAATGCCGATGTCTATAATTCGCCCGGCTGGAAACGGATGCAGGCCCGCGCGGCAGACCGTCCGCGCCCTGCCGCGCCTGTGGTGATCGACGCCACCGCCATCGCGTTTTCGGTCGGCGACCGCGTGACCCACGGGAAATTCGGCGAAGGCACGATCATGGGCATCGCCGAGGATACGCTGACCGTCCAGTTCGCCAGCGGCTTCAAGAACGTCAAGGCCGGTTATGTCCAGCCCGCCGGCGCGGCGGATGACGTGCCGTTCTGACGGCTCTGGCGTCAGCCGCGACTTTCTGGCAGGTTCGGACGTAATTCATCAAGGAGGTCAGGGTGATGGGCGAACATGTTATCCGTCTGTCAGACATCGGCGATGGCATTGCCGAGGCCGAGAT
>JAUNUO010000056.1:0-13463 GCA_030538135.1 Paracoccus sp. (in: a-proteobacteria) | reverse complement strand
TTCGTGCCGTTCCTGATCCGGGCCATGGTGCGCGCCCTGGGCGAACAGCCCGACCTGAACGCCCGTCTCGACGAGGACAGCGGGATTCTGCATCGCTCGCCCGCCGTGCATGTCGGCGTTTCCGTGCAGACGCCGCGCGGGGCAATGGTGCCGGTGATCCGCGACGCCTGCGGGCTGAGCCTGCGCAAGACAGCGGCCGCCCTGTCGCGCCTCACCAATGCGGCGCGGGACGGCAGCATCCGTCCCGACGAGATCAGCGGATCGACCATCACCATTCGGTCGCTCGGGCATCCTGATGCGTTGCTTGCAACGCCGGTCCTTCATCGGCCCGAAGTCGCGGCCATTGGAGTCAACCGCATCGTGACCCGCCCGCTATGGGATGGGCGCGCCTTCGTTCCGCGCAAGGTGATGAACCTGTCGTGCAGCTTTGATCACCGTGCCGTCACCGATGGCGATGCAGCCGCTTTCGTCGCCCGTCTCAGGCAGTTGCTGGAAACGCCCGCGCTGATCTTTATCGGCGAGTAAGGGGCGGGCCGCGTCGCCACGGCGACTGCGGCCCCTGACGATCTCACGATTTTTTTGTGATCCTGACCCTTTTGGCGCACTGGACGACTGGCGGGCTGGCGGTTACACCTCGGCCTGCCTGTTTCGCGCGCATGGACAGGTCCGGTTTTTCCGGGCTGACGTTACCCGGATCGCCGGGTGATCCGATCTGCCGCGTCCGCAACGACGAAGGGGTGGATGGCGCGCCCTGATTGCAACCAAGGGGACTGCACCGCGCATGGTCGAAGAAAACCTGCTGATTATTCTTGTGGTGCTGCCCTTTCTGGCCGCTGTCGCGGCAATGACGCTGTCCATTAACGCCCGCAATGCCGAGGCGTGGATGGGTGGGCTGACCATGTTGATCATGGTGGGGATTCTGGTGTCGCTGCGCCCCTTCGTGCAGGACGGTGGCAGCATTCAGATAACCGTGTTCTGGGTCGATGCGATCTCTTTGAACCTGCGGTTCGTGCTGGACGGGTTTTCCTGGCTGTTCATGATTCTGGTGTCGGGCATCGGCTTTCTGGTGGTGCTGTATGCCCGTTACTACATGTCGCCCGACGATCCGGTGCCGCGCTTCTATGGCGCGATGATGGCCTTTACCGGCTCGATGGCGGGGGTGCTGCTGTCGGGCAATCTCATCATGCTCGTGGTGTTCTGGGAACTGACCAGCTTCACGTCTTTCCTGCTGATTTCCTATTGGAACCAGAAGCCCGAAGCGCGCGACGGTGCGCGCACGGCGCTGATCGTGACGGCCAGCGGCGGGCTGTGCCTTCTGGCGGGGGTGCTGATTCTTGGTCATATCGCCGGCGGTTACGATTTCGAAACCGTCTTTGCCGCGGCCGAGCAGATCAAGGCGCATTCCCTGTATGTGCCTGCGCTTGTGTTGGTGCTGCTGGGCGCGTTCACCAAATCGGCGCAATTCCCGTTCCATTTCTGGCTGCCAAGCGCGATGGCCGCACCGACGCCGGTCAGTGCCTATCTGCATTCCGCCACCATGGTCAAAGCCGGGGTCTATCTGCTGGTGCGGTTCTTTCCGGTGCTGGGCGGCACGGATCAGTGGTTCATGCTGGTGGCGGGCGTGGGCGTCACGACGCTGTTGCTTGGGGCCGTCATCGCGTTGTTCCGGCATGACCTCAAGGGGCTGCTGGCCTATTCCACGATCAGCCATCTGGGGTTGATCACGACTCTGGTCGGGATCGGAAGCCCGCTGGCGATCATCGCGGCGATTTTTCACATCGTGAACCATGCCGTGTTCAAGGCCAGCCTGTTCATGGTGGCGGGCATCATCGACCACGAAACCGGCACCCGCGACATGCGCCGGCTGTCGGGGCTGCGCAAGTGGCTGCCGGTGACGACCGCGCTGGCCATCGTCGCCTCGGCCGCGATGGCAGGGGTGCCGCTGTTGAACGGGTTTCTGTCGAAGGAGATGTTCTTTGACGTGACCGCCGACTGGAACAACGGATCGGCACTGGACATCGCGCTGCCCTATCTGGCGACCATCGCCGGGGCGTTCAGCGTTGCCTATTCGCTGCGCTTTGTGGTGACGGTGTTCTTTGGTCCGCCCTCGCGCGACATGCCGATACCCAAACCGCACGAGCCGCCCGCCCTGATGCGCCGCCCGGTCGAGGTTCTGGCGGTGCTGTGTCTGGCGGTCGGCGTTTTCCCGATGACCGTTCTGGGCCAGCCTCTGGCCAATGCCTCGGTCGCGATACTGGGCGCCGGGATGCCGGATTTCAGCGTCAGGATCTGGCACGGCATCAATGTTCCCCTGATGATGAGCGCGATTGCCATCGTTCTGGGCGTTGCCATCTATCTGGCGGGACGCAAGCGGATCGACACCGGGCCGGAAGGGCCGCCGCTGATCCGCAGCCTGAATGCCAAAGCGATGTTTGACACGGTTCAGACCGCCCTGACCGGCGATCTGTCGCGCGAGGTGACGCGCATCGCCGGCACCAGCCGGTTGCAGCCGCAATTGCGGGCGCTGGTCATGTCGGCGGTGGTGGCGGGGGCTCTTGTGCTGCCCGGCACGATCTGGTGGCCCGCAACGCCGATTTTCGGCTTGCAGGAAATGATGTTCGCGTTGCTGTGGTCGGTCGGGGCAACCTGCGCCATCGGCGCGGCGGTGCTGGCGAAATATCACCGCTTTGTCGCGTTGGTGATGATGGGCGGGGCCGGGCTGGTCGCTTGTGTCAGCTTTGTCTGGCTGTCCGCGCCCGATCTGGCGGTGACCCAGCTTCTGGTGGAAATCGTCACCACCGTTCTGTTGCTGCTGGGCCTGCGGTGGTTGCCGCAGAGGCGGGCCGAGATCACTGGTGACAATGCGCCCCGTGCCAAGCTGCGTCGCGGTGTCGATCTGATGATCGCGATCATCAGCGGCGGCGGCATCGCGGCAATGGCCTATGCCGTGATGATGGTGCCGCCGGGGCTGAACGTGGGCGACTGGTTCCTGCGCAACGCCTATTCCGAGGGCGGCGGCACGAACGTGGTCAACGTGATCCTGGTGGATTTCCGCGCCTTTGATACCTTTGGCGAGATTACCGTTCTGGGCATCGTCGGGCTGACCGTCTTTGCCCTGCTACGCCGGTTCCGCCCCGCCCCCGAAAGCGCTGAAACGCCATCGCCGCAAAAGGGCGCGTCCAAGGATACGCTGGATTTCTATATGTTCATCGTGTCTCTCCTGATGAACTGGATGCTGGCGGCTGCGGTGGTGCTTGGAGCCTATCTGTTCTTCCGCGGACATGATCTGCCGGGTGGCGGCTTTGCGGCGGGGGTGACCATCGCGGTCGGCCTGATGCTGCAATATATCGCCACCAACGTCCGCTGGGTCGATGCGCGGCTGATCGTTCTGCCGGTGCGCTGGATCGCGGTCGGCCTGCTGATCGCGGGGGCAACGGGCGCGGGGTCGTGGCTGTTCGGCTATCCGTTCCTGAGCACGCACGCGCAATATGTCGATATTCCGCTGATCGGGGATGTGCCCGCTGCCACCGCGTTGCTGTTCGACGTCGGCGTGTTTGCGGTTGTTCTGGGGTCGGTCGTGCTGATGCTGGTCGCCATTGCCCACCAGTCCCTGCGGGTCGAGCGCAAGAAACCCCGCCGCGACCCCGCCGAAGCCGAAGGAGAGGCGTAAGATGGAACTGATCCTTGCCCTTGCCATCGGCGTCCTGTGCGGATCGGGAATCTGGCTGTTGCTGCGCCCGCGCACCTTTCAGGTCATCATCGGGCTGTGTCTGCTGGCCTATGGCGTCAACCTGTTCATCTTTGGCATGGGCCGCCTGCGCGTGGGTGCGCCTCCGGTGATGCCCAAGGGCGGGTTCATCGACCCGACCGCCTATGCGGACCCGGTGCCGCAGGCTCTGGTGCTGACGGCCATCGTCATCAGTTTTGCCACCACGGCGCTGTTTCTTGTGGTCATCATGGTCGCGCGGGGCATGACCGGTTCTGACCATGTGAACGGGATCGAGCGGTCCGAGACAGCCCCCTTGGCGGAGCGCAGCGAATGATCCAGTCCCATACGATTAGTCCCGAACATCTGCTGATTGCACCGCTGCTGATCCCGTTTCTGGCCGGTGCGCTGATGCTGCTTTACGATGATCGCCGCCGCTGGCTGAAGCTGGCGATGGGGATGGTGTCAGGCCTTGCGCTGTTGCTGGTGTCGATCCGCCTGCTGAATCAGGCCGAGGCCGATGCGACCATGCGTATGTATCTGCTGGGCAACTGGCCGATGCCGATGGGGATTGTGCTGGTCGTGGACCGGCTGTCGGCGCTGATGGTGCTGTTGACCGCGCTGCTGGCGATGCCGGCGATGATCTATGCCGCCGCCGGCTGGCAGGGCAAGGGGCAGCATTACCATTCGCTGTTCCAGTTCCTGCTGTTCGGCCTGAACGGTGCCTTCCTGACCGGCGATCTGTTCAACCTGTTCGTGTTCTTCGAGGTGATGCTGGCCGCATCCTATGGCCTGATGCTGCACGGCTCCGGCCCCGACCGGATCAAGGCCGGGCTGCATTACATCGCCATCAACCTTGCTGCATCGCTGTTGTTCCTGATCGGGATCGCGCTGATCTATGGCGCGACGGGCACGCTGAACATGGCCGAACTGTCGCGCATCTCGCCCTCGCTTGAAAACGATCTGCGGCCGCTGTTCCATATGGGGGCGGCGACGCTGGGGCTGGCGTTTCTGGTCAAGGCGGCGATCTGGCCGCTGTGCTTCTGGCTGCCGCGCACCTATGCCGCCGCCTCGCCCCCCGCCGCGGCCATCATGGCGATCATGTCCAAGGTCGGCGTCTATGCGATCCTGCGGCTGGCGATGCTGAATTTCGCGCCCGGCATGGGCGTGTCGGCGGGGTTCGGCGGGCCGGTGCTGATCCTGCTGGGCCTTGCGACGATGATTTACGCGCTGTTCGGCATTCTGGCGGCGCAGGGGCTGGCGTGGAAGGCGGGCTATGCCACGCTGATTTCCTCGGGTACGGTGATCGCGGTCGTCGGCTTCGCCCTGACCGGCGGCGGCGCGATGATGCTGTCGGCGGCGCTGTATTACATGGTCGGCTCGACGGTTGCGGTCAGCGCGCTGTTCCTGCTGGCCGAACCCTTAGAACGCGCGGCCCGCGAGGACGAGGAAATACCAGACGACGGCGACGAGGAAGCGTCCACCGTTCCCTCGGTCGAGGTGCTGGACTGGTGGGGACCGATGGGCCTTGGCGCGGTCGAGGATGACGATGCCCCGGCAACCACGCTGCCGGCTTCGGTCACGGCACTGGCCATGTGCTTTATCGTGCTGGTCGGATTCGTAGCCGGTCTGCCGCCGTTTTCCGGCTTTATCGGCAAGGTCGGCATCGTAGAAGGAATGCTGGGCGAGGGCGGGCTGGCCGGAGGGAGCAACCCGATTCTGGTCTGGGGTTTCATGGCGGTGCTGTTCGCATCCGGCTTTGCGGCGCTGATCGCGCTGATGCGGTTCGGCATCCGGCGGTTCTGGGTCTCGCCGCGCGAGGGGACGCCCATTCTGGCGCTTGAAATTGCCCCGGTCGGCCTGTTGCTGGCGATGCTGACGCTGCTGACGGTGCAGGCGCAGGCGTCGATGCGGTTCACCAACCAGACTGCCAGCACGCTGTTGACCCCGCCGGCCTATGCGCAATCGGTGCTGACATCGACCCCGCTGCGCGACGAGGATGATGATGAAGCCCGGCCTTCGGGCAACGGGGTGCCGTTCCCCTCGATCGGGGGGCATTCGGGGCTGACACCCGCCACGGGCGCAGGCGAGGTGCCGGAATGAGCGTGCTGTTTCCCCACCCTTTGCTGAGCCTTGCACTGACCACCATGTGGCTGCTGTTGACATCGCCCAGTCTGGGCAACCTGATTCTGGGCAGCATCATTGCCACTATCGCTGGTCAGATCGTGTCGCGGCTGCACCTGCCACGCCCCCAGATTCGGCGGTTCGGCATGTTGATCCATCTGGCGCTGATCGTGGGGCTGGACATCATCCGGTCGAATATCGCGGTGACCGGGATCATTCTGGGCGGTCCCGACATGGCGGACCGGCGCAGCGATTTCGTCGAACTGGAACTGCGGCTGAAAGACCGCAACGCCCTTGCGCTGCTGGCGATCATCGTGACCGCCACACCCGGCACCGCCTGGCTGGAATATGATCCGGTCAGCAGCAAGCTGTTGATCCATGTGCTAGATCTTGTCGATGCCGATGAATTCCGGGCGCTGATCCAGGACCGATATGAAACCGCCCTGATGGAGATCTTCGAATGAGTGCGCTGATTCTGACGATCGCCCTGACCTATGCCCAGCTTGCGCTGGCGGCGGCGCTGGTGCTGGCCTGTGCCCGCATCATGCGCGGCCCGCGCGCGCAGGACCGCGTGCTGGCGATGGATACGCTTTACGTCAACGCCATGTTGCTGATCCTCGTGCTGGGCATGCGCAATGGCAGTGTGTTCTTTTTCGAGGCTGCGGCGATCATCGCCGTTCTGGGCTTTGTCACGACCGTTTCTCTGGCCAAATTTCTGTTGCGCGGCGAGGTGATCGAATGAGCCATCTTGGCGATCTTCCCATGTGGGCAGCCGTGCCGATTGCGTTTTTTCTGATTCTCGGATCGACGCTGGCGCTGTTGGGCAGTCTGGGTCTGGTGCGGATGCGGCAGTTCTATCAGCGCCTTCATGCGCCGACGCTCAACACAAGCTGGGGCACGGCGTCGGTGATTCTGGCGTCGATGCTGATGTTTTCCGTGCTGGATACGCGCCCGATCCTGCATGAACTGGTCATCGGCGTTTTCGTGATGATTACCACGCCGATCTCGCTGTTGCTGCTGGGGCTGGCGGCGCTGCGTCGGGATCGGGTCAAGGACAGCCCCGATCTGACCGATCTGGCGCGCACCCGGCGGATCACGGGGCGCGACCCGGCGGATCCCGCCGAGACCGCGCCCGAGGACTGACGCCTTACCAATGGCCAGTGTTGCCCATGCTGGCCCAAGGTTCCTGCGGCGGCAGCGCGTCGCCCGCCTGTAACAATTCGATGCTGATATTGTCGGGGCTGCGGACAAAGGCCATATGCCCGTCACGTGGCGGACGATTGATCGTTACCCCGGAATCTTGCAGACGCTGGCACATATCATAAATGTTATCAACGCGATAAGCCAGATGTCCGAAATGGCGGCTGTCCGAGGGCAACCCGTCGTCCCCGTCCCAGTTGAAGGTCAGCTCGACCGGGGTTTCCGGCTGATCGGGCGGTGCCATGAACACCAGCGTGAACCGCCCCTGTTCATTATCGACCCGGCGCGTTTCCTCAAGCCCCAGAAGGCGAAAGAAATCCATGGTTTTGTCCAGATCCTTCACGCGGACCATCGTGTGCAGATAGCGGATCGTCATCATCACCTCCGGTTGATTTTAGGGCAGGGTGCCACGGTGTTGCGGCAGGGGCAAACAGGTTGAATGGCGCGGGTCTTGGTGGCACAAGATGCGGTGGATTGACCAAGGATTGCCGCATGACTTTGACCCCCGAACAGCAGGCCGACATCGCCGCACAGCGCAGCGAAACCCGCCAGACCCGCCGCGCCGTGGCCGAGGGGATCGAAGCGCATCTTTACACCGCGCATCCGGTTCTGGATCATGGGTTCGTGCGCGTCATCGACTATATGGGTGATGATGCCGCCATCGTGCAGGCTGCGCGGGTCAGCTATGGCCGGGGCACGAAATCGGTGCAGAACGACGAAGGGCTGATCCGTTACCTGATGCGGCACTGGCATTCGACGCCGTTCGAAATGTGCGAGGCGAAATTTCACGTCAAGCTGCCGGTTTTCGTCGCGCGGCAATGGATTCGGCATCGCACCGCGAATGTGAACGAATATTCGGCGCGTTATTCCATTCTGGAACGCGAGTTCTATATTCCCGCGCCCGAACATCTGGCCGCGCAGTCGAAACAGAACAATCAGGGCCGGGGCGAGGTTCTGCAAGGCGATGAGGCCGCCCGCGTTCTGGACCTGCTGCGCGATGATGCGATGCGCGCCTATGACCATTACGAATCCATGCTGAGCCAGGACGGGCAGCAGGGGCTGGCCCGCGAACTGGCCCGCATGAACCTGCCCGCGAATGTCTATACGCAGTGGTATTGGAAGGTCGATCTGCACAATCTGCTGCATTTCCTGCGCCTGCGCGCCGATCCTCATGCGCAATATGAAATCCGCGCCTATGCGGATGCGATGTGCAGGATCGTCGCCGACTGGGTGCCCTTCGCCTTTGGCGCATTCCGCGATTACCGCATGGATGCGGTCAGCCTGTCGGCGCAGGCGGTGGCGGTGCTGAAACGCCGACTGGCTGGCGAAATCGTGACGCAGGACGATAGCGGCATGAGCGCACGGGAATGGCGCGAGTTTCAGGAATTGTGGGGCTGACCGAGCCGGTCTGTCCGGGCCGTCAGGACTGCGCCTGACGGCTTTCGATGATATTCACCCATTTGCGGACAAGCGCGACGGATTCCGGTTCGTCCAGCCATGGAACATGAGCGCGGTCGGGAACCTCGGCGAACAGCATGTCGGGGCGGCGGGCGCGCATCTTGTCCACGGCCTCGACTGCCAGCAGGTCCGAATTTGCGCCGCGGATCAGGGCCATGGGCAGGCCGTCGCACAGATCGAACAGCGGCCACAGGCTGGGGCTTTCGCCCGCGAATGCGGCCAGAAAGGCATCGCGCAGTTCGGGATCATAGTTGATCTTCATCCCCTCGGGCGTCAGCAGATAGTGGCGCTGCGCATCGCCCAGCCAGCGGCCTTCGGGGACGTTGCGGAATCCGGGGATCGACCGCGACATGCGGTTGGCCATGGATTCATAGGTTTTCGCGGACGGGTTGCGACCCACATAGTCGATGATCCGGTCCAGCCCGGTCCGATCCAGTTCGGGGCCGACATCGTTCAGGCAGATGCCCAGCAGGCGGGCCTTGTTCATCGCGGCCATGACGATACCGACCATCCCCCCGCGCGAGGTGCCCAGAATCGCGGCCTTTTCGATGCCCAGATGATCCATCAGTTGAAACGCATCCTGCGCCTCGCGCGGGACGTTGTAACTGTCGCCGCCGGTCCATTGCGACTGTCCGCGTCCGCGATAATCCATGCGGATCAGGCGGCAATCGGTCAGATGCGGCGCCACCCAGTCGAAATCGGCCATGGTGCGCGTCAGACCCGCCAGGCACAGGATCGCCAACCCCTGACCTTCGTCCGAATAGGCCAGTCGGGCACCATCATTGGCATGGAAAAACAGCGTCATCGGATACCTCTCGACCCGCGGAACCATATGATCCGGGATCGTCAGTATCCGACGGCGTTCCGGGGGCATGGCAAGTGAATATGCCGGATCCGCCCACGATAATATCGTTATGCCTGCCCGACGCGAATCACTTTAGCCGATTGGTTTGGCAGATAAAATGATATAATCAGTTCAGTTCACAGATTATCCGACTGCGGCATCCCGAGAATATGATACCCGCCGTCCACCATGACACACTCTCCGGTTGTGCTGGCGCCCCAGTCGCTGGTCAACCAGACTGCCGTTCCACCTATCGCCTCCAATGTGGCATTGGCGCGCAGCGGGGCGTTGGCTTCGGTGTGGCGATAAGTCTTGCGCGCGCCGCCGATGGCGGCGCCGGCCAGCGTTTTCATGGGGCCGGGGCTGATCGCGTTGACGCGGATACCGTCGGGGCCGAGGTCGTTGGCCAGATAGCGCACGGTCGATTCCAGCGCCGCCTTGGCGACGCCCATGACGTTATAGAACGGCGTCACCCGGTTCGATCCGCCATAGGTCAGGGTGATGATCGACGATCCCGGCACCATCAGGGGATGGGCGCGCCGGGCCACCTCGATTAGCGAATAGCACGAGATTTCAAGGCTGTGCTTGAAGTTTTCCCGGCTGGTGTTCATGAACCGGCCGGTCAGTTCGTCCTTGTTGCTGAACGCGATGGCATGCACCAGAAAATCCAGCCGCCCCCAGCGTTCGGTAATCGTCGCAAAGGCCGTGTCCAGCGAGGCATCGTCGGTCACGTCCACATCCACGAGAAAATCGGAGCCGACGGATTCCGCCAGAGGCTGAACCCGTTTCCCGAAACCCTCGCCCTGATACGAGAACGCGAGTTCGGCCCCCTGCGCGGCCAGTGCGCGGGCAATCCCCCATGCGATCGAGCGGTCGTTCGCGACCCCCATGACCAGACCGCGTTTTCCGTTCAGCAAGCCCGTCATCGTTCTCAATCCCGATATTTCGACATCACCAGCGAGGCATTGGTCCCGCCAAAGCCAAAGCTGTTCGACATGATCGAATCGAAATCGACATTATCGACGCGGGTCGTGGCGATTTCCTGGGGCTTCAGTTCGGGGTCCAGTTCGGTGACATTGGCCGATGCGGCGATGAAGTCGTTTTCCATCATCAGCAGCGAATAGATCGCCTCATGCACGCCGGTCGCGCCAAGGCTGTGGCCGGTCAGCGATTTGGTCGATGCGATGGGCGGTGTCGTGCCGTCGCCAAAGATGCGGCGGATCGCCTGAACTTCGCCCACGTCGCCGACCGGGGTCGAGGTGCCATGCGCGTTGATATAGCTGATCTTGCGACCCTCGGGCAGGGTGTCCAGCGCGACCCGCATCGCCCGTTCGCCGCCCTCGCCCGAGGGGGCAACCATGTCGTAACCGTCGCTGGTCGCGCCATAGCCGGTGACTTCGGCATAGATTTTCGCGCCGCGCGCCAAGGCGTGGGACAGTTCTTCCAGCACGACGACGCCGCCACCGCCCGCGATCACAAAGCCGTCGCGGGTGGCGTCATAGGGGCGCGAGGCGGTCTCGGGCGTGTCGTTGTATTTCGACGACATGGCGCCCATTGCGTCGAACAGGCAGGACAGCGTCCAGTCCAGTTCCTCGCCGCCGCCGGCGAACACGATGTCCTGCTTGCCCATCTGAATCTGTTCGACACCGTTGCCGATGCAATGCGCGCTGGTCGAACAGGCCGAGGTGATGGAATAGTTCACGCCCTTGATCTTGAACGGCGTTGCCAGACAGGCCGAGTTGGTGGACGACATGCAGCGCGTCACCATGAACGGCCCCATCCGCTTGGGCGAGCCCTTTTGTATCACGATCTGATGCGCCTCGAAAAAGTTCGAGGTGGACGGCCCGCCCGATCCCATGATCAGACCGGTGCGCGGGTTCGAAACGTCGGATTCGTCCAGCCCGCTGTCCTTGATCGCCTGTTCCATGGCGATGAAGTTATAGGCCGCGCCCGGACCCATGAAACGCAGGTTGCGCTTGTCGATGTGATCTTCCAGCACTATCTGTGGCATGCCGTGGATCTGGCTGCGAAAGCCGCGTTCCGCGTATTCCGGCGCGGCAACGATGCCGGACCGGCCCGCGCGCAGGCTGTCGGTGACTTCTGCGGCATTGTTGCCGATGGGCGAGACGATCCCCAGCCCGGTAATGACGACGCGGCGCATCTGCGATCTCCTTTAACTGGCCGACAGCGCGACCTTCATGTCCTTGACCTGATAGATCACTTCGCCATCGGCCTCGACGATGCCATCGGCCACGCCCATGGTCAGGCGGCGGGTCTGCACGGCCTTGGTGAAATCGACCTTATAGATCAACAGCTTGCGGTCGGGGCGGACCATGCCGGTCAGCTTGACTTCGCCGACGCCCAAGGCATAGCCGCGCCCCAGCCAGCCGCGCCAGCCAAGGTTGAAGCCGGTCAATTGCCACAGTCCGTCCAGACCCAGACAGCCAGGCATGATCGGGTTGCCGGGAAAATGGCAGTCGAAGAACCACAGGTCGGGGGTGATGTCGAATTCGGCGATGACATGACCCTTGCCGTGTTCGCCCCCGTCTTCGGAAATTTCGGTGATGCGGTCCATCATCAGCATCGGCGGCTCGGGCAGCTGGGCGTTGCCCGGCCCGAACAGCTCGCCGCGTGCGCAGGCAAGCAGGTCTTGCTTGTCAAAGCTGGTTTTGTCCAATGCCATACGGCCTTTTCCCCCTTGGCGCGACACATCCGCCGCGCCCATTCTGGCCGGGCCACCCAGCCCGGATCGTTGAAATATTGGCCAAAGGTCTATCACCCGCCGCGCGCGCCACGCAAGGGTAACCAGAACAGGCAAGGTGCAGATCGGGCGTGCAGGACTGATCCGGATCAACGCGCTGCGTCGGATCAAGATTCCCCTCCGATCCTGTCGCGGGCAAGCCGCCCTATGACGGACATTGCGCGCGGTGCCATGGGGAGGACAAGCTGAGGATCCACATTGGCGAGGCGGGGGATCAAAGCCCGGTCGGGTCAGAACCACTGGCCCGACTCGATCAGCCCAAGGTCCAGCAGTTGTTGCGAGTGCCACTGAAAATCGACCGAGGCCGGGCCGGTCAGGTGCCGCGCCACCTCGCGCGTGCCGGGGTTGGCCATCAGCCCCTTGGCCAGCCGGAACGACGCCACGGCGGCGGTCAGGTTGTGATGCCACGGGCAGGACAGCGTGTTGTATTCGGCGCGGTCAAAGCGGTGATCCGCGCTCAGCCGCAGGCCGGGCGCGCTGCGGAACAGGGCAGGGCGGTTCAGCGGGCGGCTGGCGGGCGGGATGTGATCCTCGTGCCGCCAGCGCGGGCCGCCGAAAATGTCGATCTGCCGTTCCTCGAATCCGCCGCCCGCCGCGCGGCGCCCCAGCGAGAAATAGCCATAGCCATCGAACTGCGCCGCATCGGGATCGACGGCGGCGCCGGTCTGCGCGGCGTCCGGATTATAGAGATCGACCGTGCAGGCCAGCATCGCATCACGCCGTTCCTCGGCGTGAAAGGTCAGCAATTCGCCGACAGACCGGGTTTCGCAGAACGGATAGAACAGAAATTCCGCGTTGAAGCCGTAATATATCCAAGTGCCCGCCGGTGCGGCGTCATTGACCGCATTCACCGCCGCCGCGTGCGAGCCCGGTGCGCGTGCATCCCAGATCAGGCAGATGACGCGGCTGGCCAGATCTTGGGGAATGTCCAGGGGTTCGGGCGACAGGGCAAGGATATGGCGGAACCCAAGCCCCGCGTGGTGGTGCAGGGTTTCGGGGATCAGCACCCGATCTTCGCACAGGATCAGTGCAATCGGGCCGCGCGACAGTTCGGCCGGATTGCGGCGCAGCCAGTCGGTCAGGCGGGGGGGCGGCGTGGTCATTGCATGATGGCCTTGACCTGTTCCAGCGCCGACCGCAACAGCGCGGGGTTCGACTGCGCGCTGGTCACAAGCCGCTTCAGCGTTTCCTTTTGCGCCGGGGGAATGTCCGATGCGTCGATGATGGCCGTCACCTGTTCCAGATCGAACCCTTCGGGCGTCAGCACCGATTCGATCTGCGCGGCCGTCGCGGCGGCGGCGGTCGCGGGTTCCGTGGCGACTGCGGCTTCGGCGGCGGGGGCCTCGGCGGCCGGGGCAGCCGGAGTCTCC
>JAUNUO010000283.1 GCA_030538135.1 Paracoccus sp. (in: a-proteobacteria) | reverse complement strand
ATGTCGCTCATCCGGGTGTCCTTCGTCGTGTCAGGACAGGTTGTGACATTCAAAACCCGTGCTGACAAGGACAGGCGCGGCTGACGCGCCCGCCCGCGCCGGGTTCAGGCGAGTTCGCGCCGTTCCCCCTGAAGCCCCTTGATGATGGCCCAGACCGCGCCCAAAAGGACGATGGTGAAGGGCAGCCCGGTGGACACGGCCATCGCCTGAAGCGCGCCCAGACCGCCCCCGATCATCAGCGCAATGGCGACCAGACCTTCGATCGTGCACCAGAACACCCGCTGCGGGATAGGCGAGTTGATCTTGCCGCCCGAGGCGATGGTGTCGATCACCAGAGACCCGGAATCGGACGAGGTGATGAAGAACACCAGCACCAAAACGATGCCGACAAAGCTGGTGATCGCGGTCATCGGCAGTTGCGACAGCATCTGGAACAGCTTGAGTTCAAGCCCCGCCTCGCTGATGCCGGTAAAGCCCGCCAGCGTCTGCGTGATCGCGGTGCCGCCCATCGCGGTCATCCACAGCACGCAGACCAGCGACGGCACGATCAGCACGGCGATCAGGAACTGACGCACGGTGCGGCCGCGCGATACCCGCGCGATGAACATGCCGACGAAGGGCGACCAGCTGATCCACCACGCCCAGTAGAACGCCGTCCAGCCTTCGCGGAAATTGTCGTCGTCACGGCCGAACGGGTTGGACAGGGGCAGGATTTCCCGCGCATAGGCGCCCAGATTGCCGAAAAAGCCGCTGAGGATGGTCGTCGCCTGTCCGGCGACGATCACGAACAGCAGCAGCGTGATGGCCAGCAGCATGTTGAACTCGGACAGCAGTTTGACGCCCTTTTCCACGCCACTGATGACCGAGATGGTGGCGATCAGGGTGATGACGACGATCAGGATCACCTTGGCTGTGATCGAATCGGACCAGCCGAACAGAAAATTCAGCCCCGCCGTGGCCTGTTCCGCGCCAAAGCCCAGCGAGGTGGCAAGGCCGAAGATCGTGGCGAACACCGCCAGGATGTCGATGACATGGCCCGGCCAGCCCCAGATACGGTCGCCGAAAATGGGGTAGAACACGCTGCGCATGGTCAGCGGCAGGCCCTTGTTATAGGAAAAGATGCCCAGCGCCAGCGCCACCACGGCATAGATCGCCCAGGGGTGCAGCGCCCAGTGATAAATCGTGGCGGCCATGCCCAGACGCCGCGCGCCCAGTTCGTCCCCCGGTGCCCCGGCCAGCGGCGCCCAGTCGGTGCGGACACCGTTTTCATAGGCCGGGCCGGACAAGGCGGATTCGAAATGGCTCATCGGTTCGGACACGCCATAGAACATCAGGCCGATGCCCATGCCGGCGGCGAACAGCATCGAAAACCACGCGGCCAGTGAAAAATCCGGCGTTGCCTCGGGGCCGCCGAGACGGATGCTGCCCAGTGGCGAGACGATCAGATACAGGCAGACAAGCACGAAGATGTTGCCGGCCATCAGGAAAAACCAGTCCAGATTGCCGGTCAGCCAGTTGCGCATTCCGGCAAAGAACGGCTCGGCCTGGGTGGGGAACATCAGGGTCAGCAGGGTAAAGACGAGAATCGCCAGCGCCGAGATGGCAAAGACCGGGTTGTGAATATCAAAGGGAATCGCGGCGTCGCGCTTTTCGATGTTGTCCTGACCGATGGTGTAATCGGTGTCGATGATCTCGGTCGGGCCTTCGGGTTGGGGGACCGGGTCGATCCCCTCGTCCGGGAGGGCTTCTTCGGGTTGGCCGCGCAGGATCGGCTCTTCATAGCGACGATCGCCGGGATGCCCCTTGCGGCCGGGGCTGGGTGTTTTCGGATTTGACATCCTCTTTCCTTTCTCGCGTCTGGCTTTGATCGGTCGGTCGGACGGCGGCGTTTCCACCGCAGAAGCGGTCGTGCCTATCACGGAAATATGAGGGCAGCCACCCCGCAGGGCTTTCTGAAACCGGCAGGGTGGCGGCCGGATGCGACGAAATGCAGCCCATCTTGGCGCGGGGGGCGGGGCGGGATAAAGAACGGGCAGTCACAAAGGATGGACCGATGCGCACAGCGACCGTATCCCGC
>JAUNUO010000282.1 GCA_030538135.1 Paracoccus sp. (in: a-proteobacteria) | reverse complement strand
CAGTTCCGCTGCGGCCAGTTTCAGGAACTGTTCGATCAGGGGCAGATTCGGTGCAGCCTGGATCAGCGCCGCAGGGCGCGGCGGCGGCGGTTCCAGCCGTGAAAGCCGCACGGACAGTAGCCCAAGATGGCAGGTGACGGCGGCATGTGCGTCAGGCGTTCCGCGCGCCGATTCCTCGGCCAGATCCGAAAGTGTCAGGTGCAGCGCCGCGGCGTGATCGCCGATGCTGCCCAGAATCGGCCCATCGGGCAGGGGGGGCGACAGATCCCGGCCAAGATCGCGACCGATCAGCAGAACATGTCCGCGCGCCTGCCCCAGAGGCAATGTGGCAAAGGCCGTGCCGACAGGCAGGAACTGCACCGCGCCAGGGCCGAGAATCAGCCGACGACGCGGAAAGTCGAGTTGCAGCGCACCGGAGATCACCCAGATCAGCACATGATCGACCCGCGTGCGCGGTTGCGGCGGCGTGGTGCGGGCGCCCCAGATGAACCCTTCAAGCGGCAGCAGGCGCAGACCGGACAGGCGTGGCGCCGGCCGCTGCGCCAGCGGACGATCCTCGATCGGAAGAAGGGTCGGGTCGGGGTCGGGATGCGGTGTCGCGCCCATTTCGGGCAAGGCCGGAGGCACCGGCCGGGGATAGAGCGCCCGCCCCTCGGGGATGTGGCTGGCAGTGACAAGGGCGCGTGTCAGCAGACCGCCCGCCGCCTCGGCCGGCAGGCTGAGGCCCGTCTGTGGCAGCCCCTTGATGCGGCTGGGGGTGAACGGCCCCCGTCCGGCGGTGGGGATATGATCGGCGATCAAGACCCTCATGCGGAGCGCAACCCGTGATTGTGTATCCTTAGGCGGATTATTGCCGATGAAACGCCGTTCGCAAAGGTCTGGTTGCGTGAAATATCCATGAATTTTCGATTGTTGCGCGCCGGACGCACATGTCCGGGGCGTGCTAACCGACCGGCCAGTCCAACCAGCCCTTCATTCGCGCCCGGAACCAGCTTCGCTGTGATTTCGCATATTGCCGCGTGGCGATGATCGCGCGCCCGATAGCCTCGTCCAAAGTCAGTTCGCCGCGCAGATGGGCGATCAGTTCCGGCGCACCGATGGCCCGCGCCCATTGCGCCCGCGCGTCCCAGACAGGCAGTGCTGCCCGCGCCTCGGCCAGCGCGCCGGCAGCCATCATCATGTGAAACCGCCGCGCGATCCGGTCGGCCAGCCAGTCGCGGTCGGCCTGCATGACCAGCCGCGTGGCCCCGGCCCCGATCAGCGGCGGCGGCGTGTCGGCCTGCCAATCGGCCAGCCCGCGTCCGGTTGCCTGCAACACTTCCCACGCGCGCTGGACGCGGGCGGGGTTCAGGCAGTCAATCCGGTCGCGGGTGCGCGCGTCCAGCGCGGCGACCATTTCGGCCAAGCCGCCTGCCGCAAGCATCGCATCGCCGCGCGCCCGCACATCAGGCGGCACGGGCGGAACATAGGCCAGCCCCTCGGTCAGTGCGGTCAGATACAGCCCGGTGCCGCCCACGATGATCAGGCGCTGCCCACCGTCCAGCAGCCCCGCCACATCCGTCAGCCAGTCGCCCACCGAATAGGCCCGCCCAGGTGCGACATGGCCATACAGCCGATGCGGCGCCGCAGCCTCGTCCTCGGCGGAAGGGCGCGCGGTCAGCACCCGCCAGCAGGACCAGACCTGCAAGGCATCCGCATTCACGATCACGCCGCCCTGCGCCCGCGCCACCGCCAAGGCCAGCGCTGACTTGCCGCTGGCGGTCGGCCCGGCGATAAGCAGGTGCCGGTCTGCGCGGATTGCGGAAAACTGTTGCGTCATGCGGGCCTGCACATGGTTGAACCTGCGGCGGTTTTGCGACATTTTCCCGCGCAAGGAAACAGGCGGGGATCAGCGCAATGAATGATACGACCGGGGGCAAGCCCACCAGCTATAACCGCGTGATGCTCAAGATTTCGGGCGAGGCGCTGATGGGCGATCAGGGTTACGGGTTGCACCCGCCCACCGTCGCCCGCATCGCCGATGAGGTCGAATCGGTCGCCAAGATGGGGGTCGAGGTCTGCATGGTCATCGGCGGCGGCAA
>JAUNUO010000281.1 GCA_030538135.1 Paracoccus sp. (in: a-proteobacteria) | reverse complement strand
CCGCGGCGGGATTGACGCATGGCTCGGCCTCATGTGGTTTTTCGGCCTTCTAGCGTGAAGCGCGGCCGGGGTCAGCCCCCGACGATCTGACTCATCCCCGCGCCGTGGTCGTCGTTGGGGCGGATGCGGAAACCATGGTTTTCATAAAACCCCTCGTTTCCAGGCGTGGACATCAGCCCGATGGTCGCGCCTTCGGGGGCAATCTTGGCGATTTCCTCCATCAGCGCGGTGACGATGGCCTCACCCAGATTTTCGCCCTGATGATCGGGGTGGACCAGCACATCCTGCAAGTAAAAGAACAGCGCCCCATCACCGACCACGCGGCCAAAGCCGATCAGATCGCCGCCCTGCCGGATGCAGACCAGCGCCGTCGTGCCGCCAAGCGCGCGGGCGGCAAGATCTTCGCTGATCGGGGTCGATCCGCAGGCAGCGCGGATGGCGGCATATTCCGCCGGTTCAGGCTTGGCATGGATAATTTCAAATTCGGGCATGGTTTCCTCGGACGGTTGCGCCCATTGCAACGCCTCACGCAGCCGTGCGGTTGCGGTGGACGGTGATCCGGCTATGGTCGCGCGAAACCGAAAGGACATCGCATGAAACGCCTGATCGCCGCCCTGATGCTGACCGCCACCCCCGTGATGGCGCTTGACCTGTCTGCCATGACGCCCGACGAAAAGGCCGCCTTCGGTCAGGCCGTGCGCGATTACCTGATGGAAAACCCCGAAGTGCTGATCGAATCGATCAACGTGCTTGAGGAACGCCGCGCCGTCGAAGAGGCCCAGAACGACCAGACGCTGGTCGCCGCGAACGAGGCCGATCTGTTCGAGGACGGTCATTCCTGGGTCGGCGGCAACCCGGATGGCGATCTGACCATGGTGGCCTTCATCGACTATCGCTGCGGGGTGTGCCGCCGCTTCAACGACGAAATCCATGACGTTGCGGAAAAGGACGGCAATATCCGCCTGATCCTGAAGGAATTTCCGATCCTCGGTCAGGACAGCGACAATTCCGCCCGCTTTGCCGTGGCGGTGCAGCAGATCGCGGGGGACGAGACCTATATCAAGGCGCATGACGCGCTGATGGTGCTGCGCGGCCCGGCAACGCTTGAGGCGTTGAAGGAACTGGCCGGCGATCTGGGGCTGGACGGCGATCAGATCATCAACGCCATGAACACCGAAGAAGTGTCAGCGGTGCTGCGATCCAACCGGCAGTTGGCGGAACGGATGCGGATCATGGGCACGCCCACCTTCGTCATCGGCGACGAGTTGCTGCGCGGCGTGCCGCAGGCGGGATTGACGGCGACGGTTGAGGAAATTCGCAAGAACCGTGGGTAAGGCGAAAGGCGCTTTGGCTTATGGATGTTCGACTGCGCGCAACTGTTCGGTCACGTTTTCGACACCTTCCAACTCCCCGATCACGTCCCGCAGGAAAAAAGATGGCTGTTCGTATGATCACTTCGCCTGCTCTGTTCGCGAACAACCGAAATAGGCACAAGTGCCGCGCGACTAATTCGGTAGTCATGGTCGAATAGCACCGCTGCCAACACGTCAAAACCGGCCAGATCACGAATTGCCGACAATTGACGGGATGCGTTTGGTTTGCGGATACGCCGGCCCTTGATTTGAAAGCCTGTGCCATTTCCGTCAAGCGCATCGAATGACTTGACGGATTGGGCCTGCTGCTCTCAGCCGAAAGCGTTGCAGAAAAGGTACTCGGCCAGATCGCCAGTTGGATTGTTTGCCGAACGGCTGATACCGCTTTTCTAAAGCTCTTTACCGATGGCGGCGTGAAATTTGAGCAGGTCAGTAACTGAACAGCCGGAGAGTTCCATCAAAAAGGACTTTACTCCGCATCCTGCGCCGCCTCGATGGCGGCGGCGCGCTCCTCGACCTGCTCAACGATATGGTCGATCATCTGATCGTTGCTCATCTTGTGGCTTTGCCGCCCGGCCAGATAAACCATGCCCGATCCGGCCCCGCCGCCGGTGAAACCGATGTCGGTCATCAGCGCCTCGCCCGGCCCGTTCACCACGCAGCCGATGATCGACAGGCTGATCGGGGTCTTGATGTGTTCCAGCCGTTGTT
>JAUNUO010000055.1:8276-17354 GCA_030538135.1 Paracoccus sp. (in: a-proteobacteria) | reverse complement strand
AATGAACTGCGTGATGAAGCGCCGTGACCTTCCTGCTTGACGTCAACGTCCTGATTGCCCTGATCGATCCTAACCATATCGCGCATGACGACGCCCATGACTGGTTTTCCGCGACCGGACATGAAAGCTGGGCCACCTGCCCAACTACCGAAAACGGCGTCATCCGAGTCCTTGGCAATCCGAAATATCCCAACTCGCCGGGATCACCCGCTGCCGTTGCCGATATCGTCCAGAAGCTGCGCACGCTTCCGGGGCATTACTTTTGGCCGGACGACATAAGCTTGGTGAATGAGGCGTTCATAGAGCCGACCAAGGTTCTGGGATCCGCACAAGTGACTGATACCTATCTGTTAGCCTTGACGAAAAAGCATAGCGGTCAGTTAGCAACCTTCAACCGAAAACTGTCTGTCGCCGCCGTCAAAAAAACGGAAGGACCGCGCTTTATCAGGTTGGGCAATAAGCGTTGATCGAGGTGGCATTGGACTACGGTCAGGCCTCATCGCCAGAAGATGACGGTTGTGGCGAGGGCTCTGGCGGATAGGACGACTTTCGGGCATCTGTCGTAGCGGGTTGTGATCCTCCGCCAGTCCTTGAGTCTGCCGAACATGATCTCGATGCGGTTGTGGCGTCTGTATCGGCGCTTGTCGTATTTGACGGGCTTTCCTAGGGACGTCCTGCCCGGGATGCAGGGCTTGATCCCCTTGTTTTGCAGGGCTTCGCGGAACCAATCCGCATCATAGCCTCGGTCGGCAAGCAGACAGTCGGCCTTTGGCAGATCGCTCAGGGGCGCCGCCGCGCCGGTGCCATGAAATAGAAATGGGAGGGGTCTCCGGGACGAGCGGATACGATGAAAATCGATGAAGACAAGATCGACGATGCGGTTCCGGCGCCGCTCTATCTGACGCTTGGGCGCAATGGGCGGGCGTTGAAGGGACACGATTGGGGTGCGATGAACCGTCTCCACGAAAAGGGCTTGATCGGCGATCCGGTCAACAAGGCGAAATCCGTCTGGCTGACCTGCGAGGGGATCGCGCGGTCGGAACAGCTCTTTCGCGAGATGTTCGCAAGGGAGGCCGGGAAGACGCCGGCCAGTTAGGGCGATCCCGATGACCCGATGACGGCATCCTTGCCGGGGGGCCCCTCCCCGCCAGGAGCCCGTCCGTAGGCCCAATGCAATCCGAGCGGGACACTTGAATCCGACCAAAATTTTTTTGCCTCATAATGGGTCATTTACCGTCCTTATCGATCCCGAATTCTGCCCGCACAATTGTCCGCGCCCCGCCGCCGTTGAACGCCCATTCGTGGGTCAAGACAGCACCAAGGACGACGAAGCCGACGACAGCGGCGACGAAACACCCGATCCAAAAGAGGGCGCATGATGCGGTCAGCTGGGCAAAAGATCGACGCCGGGCAGGCGCGCCGCCCTTCGGTCAAAGGTCACAAGTATCATGGCACCGGCACGACGCGCCGCAGCGGCGATCATCAGATCGGCGAACCCGAACCCGTCATCGCGATAGCGAAACACCGCCCTGCCCACGTCATCGGCGGCCTCAACCTCAATTTCGACCGCTGCCAGCAAGCCTTCCAGCGCGGCAGAGATCTCAGCCTTGGTGAACCGATAAGCACGTTCCAGCACCCAGACCAGTTCGACCATTACTTCACGGCTGATGAACCCCGGCGCAGCGCGCGTCAGATCATGCATGAGGTTGCTCGCCGCGACCGCCTGCTCTGGCTCGTCTTGCGTCAGGAACCGGACCAGCACATTGGTGTCGATGGCGATCATCTGCCGGGACGCACCCGGTCGCTTGCCCCGGCGGCGATGGCGTCATCCATCTCCTCAAGGCTGACTGGTGTCTGGCCGGGCCGGGCCAGCAGGCCTTCAAGCTCGGCCACGGGCCGAGCCTTCATCAGCCTGACCTCGCCATTCATCACGACATAACGCACCTTGTCACCGCTCTTGAGACCCAATGCCGCCCTCACATCGCGCGGCAGGGTCGTCTGGCCTTTCAGGGTTACCGTCGATTCCTGCATCACCACGATTCCTTACCTTTCTGTATTTCTCCTTACCATATCGGCGACAACCTCCGCAAATCAAGGCCGCGCCATGGCCCGATGGCCAGCGCGACAGGATTCCGAACATGCATCATGCCCAGATCGCCCAGCGCACCTTCAACACGCCGCTTATGGTGGACCCGTACAAGGCGCTGGCGTTTCTATCCGGGCTGGGGCCACGCATCGCCGGGCAGGACATCATTTTTCAGGGCGTCGATTTGCCCGTTGGCGCGGTTGACCACGCCGCCCTGCCCGCCCGCGCCTCGCTGTTCGGCAATGATCTCGCCCAGCGCCACCAGCGCAATGGCAACCAGCCCTTTGCCCCGATCGACGGCATTGCTGTCATCGAGATCGCCGGAACGCTGATCCATCGCGGGGCATGGATCGGGCAATCCTCGGGTTGACCTCCTATGAGGGGGTCGCGGCGCAACCGCAGGCAGCGCTGGACGACCCGGCCGTGCGGGGCATCGCGCTGGATATCGACAACTTCGGCGGCGAGGTGGCTGATCGCATCCGGGCCGCACGGGCGCAGAAGCCGATCCATGCTTTTGTCGCCGACAACGCGCTGTCCGCTGGATATGTGCTGGCCTCTCACGCCGACCGGATCATTCTTCCCCGCACCGGAATGGTCGGCAGCATCGGCGTGGTGGTGTTGCATGCGGATATGAGCGGCGCGCGGGATCAGAAGGGCATCGCTGTCACGCTGATCCATGCCGGCACCCGCAAGGTCGATGCCAATCCGTATCAGCCGCTGCCCGAACCTGTTCATGCGCGGATGCAGGCCGAGCTTGAAGATCTGCGCCTCATCTTCGCCCAGAACTAACGATGTAAGCGAGGATACGACCGTCTGGGGCCTCATAGCCCGCGATCTGGAGCGCGAGAACGAACGGATGAACTCGGCCGCCGCCGGGGCGGAAAGCGGGACCGCCCTGCCCCGGCGCAAGCTGCCGACCTCGATCCTGTCGATGGGTCTTGGCGCGCTGCGGACCCAGGACTTCATCCGCCAGACCGCCTGGCCGACCATCGACATCGTGCCGTCCTGCGCCAACGCCGCCTTCGTAGAATTTGCATCGGCCCAGTATCGGCACCTGAACCCGGAATGGACCTTCTTTGGAGCCGTGTCGCGGTTCCTAGACGCCCTGCCCGACGATGCCTATGACATGATCCTGTTCGATTGCCCGCCCGCCATCGGTTATCAGTCGATGAACGCAGTCTTTGCGGCAGACATGCTCTATATCCCCTCCGGTCCCGGCTATTGGGAATACGACAGCACCACCAGCTTTATCGGGCAACTGGCCGAGGCGCTGGGGGATCTGGCCCACGGGTTTGAAAGCTTCCCCACGGGGAAGATCGCCCTGCCCAAGGCCTTTGCCGACATCCGCTTTCTGATGACGCGGTTCGAACCTTCGAACGAGTTGCATCAGGCGATGCTGGGCGCCTTTAGTCAGGTTTTTGGCGACCGTATGGCGCAGCACCCGATCGAACTGACCCGCGCGGTCGAACAATCCGGCCGCTTTCTGTCCTCGGTCTATGAGATCGACTATCGCGAGATGACCCGCGGCACCTGGCGGCGGGCGCGGGCGACCTTCGATCAGGCCTATGAGGAATTCAAAACCCACGCCCTTGCCGCCTGGGATCGACTGGAGGATGCAGCATGACCCGCAAGCGCCGTATGTTCGACATTGAGCTGCCCGAGGGGCAGGAGGCTGCGTTGCGCGATTTGTGCAAGAACGGTGATGAGCCCGGCATTATCGCGATCAACGGCGGCAAGGCACTCTGTTGGTGTGGCATCGCGCCACGCAGTTCCTATCCTGTGCTGCAACGATCCCGTGTAGCCCGTCCTATTGAGGCATCTCAGGCAGAGAATATCTGGTTCATTTCCTGCCTTTACGTGCGCGTCGGCTTTCGTCGGGCGGGATTGACGGGGCAACTGATAGAGGCTGCCGTTGAATATGCGTATGCACATGGAGCCTCCTGCGTAGAGGCTTGCCCGACGGAGGCAGATGGACCGAGCGCCGAGCGATACGTTGGAACAGCCGCAACCTTTCGGGCGTGCGGCTTCACGGAGATTGCCCGCCGTTCTCCAAATAGACCGCTGGTGCGTTTCGCTGCACCTCGCGCCCGGCGAGGATAAGGCGATGCGACGGCGACGATCAGCCCCTATGAATGATCGTCCATGGGGAGTGCCGCCCGCGCTCGGATCGCGCATCCCTCTCGCATCGCTGATCCAGATGCTCGCCGTCGCTGAATATTTGAGCTTTCGTCGTGCCGCCAATGCCCTCGGTGTCAGTCAGCCCAGTGTCAGCGCAAGGATCAGATCGCTTGAGGAATACCTTGGCGTCCACTTGTTCGAGCGCAACACACGAGGTGTTCGGCTTACCGAAGCCGGGCGCCTTTTTGTCGAACGGGTATCGGTTGGTGTCGATCAACTCGATCATGCGGTGAAAACCGTCGGCATGGTGGCGGCGGGCCAGTGCGGTCGGCTTCGCATCGGTATCCACGCCCTAATCACCCACAGCTTTATCGCCCAACTCATCGCGCAATATAGGGAGGACCATCCGGGTGTAGAGGTTGAAATCACCGAAGGTACGGCCCGCGATACGGTGATGCAGCTTCGCGCCGACCGGCTCGACGTGGTGTTTGTAGCTGGCTCGGCAGAATTGCCCGACTGCCATACCCGCCCGATATGGACCGAACCGCTTGTCGCCGTGCTGCCGCAGGACCACCGCCTTGCCGGGCAATCGGGTATCACCTGGGCCGATCTGGCGAGTGAGACTTTCCTTGTCCGGCATGGCGGCACCGGCCCGCAGGTTTACGACCATATCGTGCTGCGCCTAGCACCAAGCTGCACAGCACCAACCCGATCGAACGCCTGAACAAAGAGGTGAAGCGCCGCGCCGATGTCGTCGGCATCTTTCCAAATGAAGTCTCCATCATGCGCCTGATCGGTGCCGTGCTCTTGAGCAGAACGACGAGTGGCAAACCTCGAGCCGCTACATGAGGGTCGATGCCTTCGCCCAGAATCGACAAGGAGGAGATCGACCCAATTCTCAGCATAACCACAAAGGCTGCCTGATCATGACCTCAGGCCATCCAAGAAATTACACCAGGTTGACGGACGTGACCTTGTGGAGAGCTTCCATGGCCGCATGCCCGACGAGTTTCTGAATGATACGCTTTTTCGCAACATCACCCATGCTCGTGAGATGATCGCCGCATGGGACACCGACTACAACACCGAAGGCCGAATTCGCCCCTCGGATATCAGATCCCAGCAGGTCTCGCCCTGCTCCTAGCAACCACAATCACCCGTCCCGATGCGCAACATAGAAGCTCCACGCGCCGGGTGATTTCTCGAACTGCGCCAACTCGCGCAAACACCAACTCGGCTCGGGTCGTAGCTAGATGAAAGGTCAGTCGCAGGTCACAACCGCTTAGATATCGTCAAGGGTCGCCTAAATGAGTGGTGGCGGCTTGCCACCCGACACGAGTTTGCCCGGAATTCTATTCCTTGCCGTCATCTCGCCGAAACCGCCATGGTACCGCTTTGACATGCAATGACGCTGGACACCAGCAACTCACCTATTACTCGAAATCATATACGATCCGGTCCTCTCCAACCCGGATCGTGACGTCGCCCATTGCTTGCCCGGCGACCGTGCGGGCCAGCACCTGCCGGGACAGGTCGGGCAGGATCGAGTTGGTGATGATGTTGTCGATCATCCGTCCGCCGCTGTCCGGGTCGCGACATTGGGCGGTGATGTGGGCGATCACCGCGTCATCCCATAGCAAGGCTGCGCCGTGGCTGTCGCGCATGCGGCGGGCGACCGAACCGAGTTTCAGCCGCGTGATGCCGGCCAGCACAGCGGCGTTCAGTGGCACATAGGGGATCACGACCAGACGGCCCAGCAAAGCAGGGGGAAAGACGCGCAGCAGGTCTTGTTTGAGGGCGGCGTCCAGCGCGTCGGTGTCTGGCCGGGTGCCGTCCGGGACCATTCGCATGATCGTGTCTGTCCCCACGTTCGAGGTCATCAGGATCAGCGTGTTGCGGAAGTTGATCGGACGACCGTTGCCATCTTCCATCCGGCCCTTGTCAAAGACCTGAAAGAACAACTCGTGCACGTCGGGATGGGCCTTTTCCATCTCGTCCAGCAGAACGACGGAATAGGGTTTGCGGCGCACCGCCTCGGTCAGACGGCCACCTTCTCCATAGCCGACATAGCCGGGGGGCGCGCCCTTCAGCAGGCTGACGGAATGGGCTTCCTGAAATTCGGACATGTTGACGGTGATGACGTTCTGTTCGCCGCCATAAAGCTGTTCGGCCAGCGCCAGCGCGGTTTCGGTCTTGCCGACGCCGGACGGCCCGCACAGCATGAACACCCCGATGGGCTTTTCCGGGTTGCCCAGACCCGCGCGCGCGGTTTCGACCCGGCGGGCGATGGCGTGCAAGCCGTGGTCCTGACCGATAACCCGTTCCCGCAGATGATCCGCCAGCCCCAGGATGGCCTGCAATTCATCGGCCACCATGCGCCCGGCGGGAATACCGGTCCAGTCGCTGATGACGGTGGCGACGGCCTGATCATCGACATGCGGCCAGATCATCCGGTCGTCGGCATGGATCGCGTGGAGCCGGGCCATGGCATCGGACAGTTCGGCGCGGATTGTATCCGGGTCGAAATCCTCGCCTGCCGCCTCGGCCAGACGGGAGCGCAGAGACAGGATATTTTCGACGATCTCCTTTTCACTGGCAAAAGCTGCCCGAACACCAGCCAGATCATCGCGAAGCGTCGTGACCTGTTCCTGCGCCTCGGCCAGCCGCGCCTCGTCGGTGTCGCCAAGGTCGCGCTCAGAAATTTTGGCGGTGATTTCGGTATCCAGCGCAGCGATGCGAGCTTCAAGATCGGCGATGCGGGCCGGGCTGGCGGACTGGCTGACGGCAACTCGGGCGCAGGCTGTATCCAACAGAGACACCGCCTTGTCGGGCAATTGTCGCGCGGGCAGATAACGTGCCGACAGTTTGACGGCGGCCACGACAGCCTCGTCGCTGATGCGCACCTTGTGATGCGTCTCCATCGGGGCCAGCAAACCGCGCATCATGTGGCAGGCGGTCTCGATCGACGGTTCATCGACCGCGATTGGCTGAAAGCGCCGGGTCAGCGCCGGGTCTTTCTCGAAATAATTACGGTATTCGGCCCAGGTCGTCGCGCCAATGGTGCGCAGCGTCCCGCGCGCCAGGGCGGGTTTCAACAGGTTGGCCGCATCACCGGTGCCAGCAGCCCCGCCCGCGCCGATCAGGGTGTGCGCCTCGTCGATGAACAGGATGATCGGGACGGGGCTGGCCTGAACCTCGTCGATCACCGAACGCAGGCGTTGTTCGAATTCGCCCTTCATGCTGGCCCCGGCCTGCATGGCGCCGATGTCCAGCATGTGCAGCCGCATCCCTTGCAGCGCGGGCGGCACAGCACCGGATGCCAACGCCTGAGCGAAACCCTCGACCACGGCGGTCTTGCCCACGCCCGCCTCGCCGGTCAGGATCGGGTTGTTCTGGCGCCGCCGCATCAGCACGTCGATGATCTGGCGAATTTCATCATCGCGACCCACAACCGGGTCCATGCCGCCATCCGCTGCTTGCGCCGTCATATCAACCGAGAACCGGCCAAGCGCGGTTGCCGCGCCTGCCCGGTCGCCCACGCCGGATGCCAGCCCGGCCCCGTCCATCGGGCGCATGTCCTCTTCCTGCGAACCCGACCACAGATTGCGCGCCTCGCCCGCGACCTGATCTGCCGACAGACGGCCAAATTCGGCGGAATAACCCGTCAGTGCCCGGTTCAGCGCGTTATCCGACAAAAGCGCCACCAGCAGATGCCCGGTGCGGATCTGCGCCTCGCCGAAATACAGCGTGGCATAGGTCCAGGCGTGGTTCAGCGCATCGGCCAGACGTTCGGAAATGCCGGGAGTTTCGGTGACATTCTTGCTTAGCGCTGCGGTCGCACGGTCCAGATCGGACAGTACACGCCCCCGGTCCAGCCCCGACTGGCGCAGGGTCAGAGAAATGTCCGAGTTCTGATCCGACACAGCATGAAACAGCCAATGGCTGAGATCGACGTGGCGGTTGCCTTCACCGCGCGCCTGCCGCATTGCCTGCAAAAAAGCGTCATAACCCAGCCGGTTCATCTTTCCGGCGAATTTTTCGATGGTAATGGCGGTCATGTCGAACCTTCAAAAATCAGGGGAAAACGGGCGACTTCGGCAAAGCCTTCACCTCGGGCGGGGCTGACGGCGGCCAGCCAGCCAAGCGCGGCCCCGCCGCCGATCTGCGCGGGAGGGATCTGATCGGCGGCAAGCATCAGGGCCAGATCAATGTCATAGCTGCGGCCCAGATACCAGAACACGAGACTGGCCAGCCGTTGATGATCTGCACCGCCGGGCAGAAAGGCGCGGTATCGCGCCAGCGACGGCACCATCACGCGGATGCGGATTTTCTCGTTCACCGATTGCACACGGCTGCCCAGACAGATGCCCTGCCCAAGCGCACCGCCTCGGCCAAGCCCGCCCTGCGGTTCGTCAAAATACAGCCAGACCGGGACGTGTTCGTCAATCTCGACCGGCAGCGCAAAATATTCGGCCAGCATCTGGCGCAGACGGACGGCGCTGCGCACCCGCCCGCCAAACAGCGATACCAGTGGCAGCCGCGACAGATCGGGGACATTATCATGATCGAGAAAGGCCGGTGTGGCCGTTCCGGCCACGGCGGCGACGTAGCCGGCAAAGCAGTCCTCGTCCGGGCGGTCGTGTTGGGTGATGGCATGGCTGTCGGACCATGCGCGAAAGAACAGCTGATAAAACCGACCCGCAAAGATATCGGCAAAGCGGACAAACCCGTCCTCGCCCTCGGCCGCCCAGCGGCTGACCTCTTCGGTGGTATTCAGCGGCAGGGCGCCGGTCGCGCCCATCAGCCCCATGAACCGCGCCCGCAGCCGCGCGGGGCCTGGCTCTGTCACCACATCGGAAAATTCGGTCGCAGGA
>JAUNUO010000055.1:0-8266 GCA_030538135.1 Paracoccus sp. (in: a-proteobacteria) | reverse complement strand
AGGCGACGTTGCGCTGCAGGGTGAGGTGCGGGACCAGCAGCGGGTCCTGCCCGATCCGGGCGACATCCTCGGCGATCCGGCGCGACCGGCCGATACGGGGCTGGCCCGCCGCCTCGCGTTCCAAGCGCCTGAGCAGCGCCAGATAGCCCGCCCCAGCTGTCACAGCAGCGGTCCCGATCCGGCGCGCGGCGGCCAGCGTTTCACTTCGCCACGCTGGCGGCTGACAACGACCATCTGGGTAAAGCTGTTGATGCTGGCATATTCCGCAAGAAAGCGGTCCAGCACAGCCGCCATCAGGATAATGCCGCTGCCCTCGAACGCCGTTTCGTCAAAGGTGACGCTGATTTCCAGCCCGCGCGCGGGAAAATATCCCTCGGGGCGTCGAAGGGAACGGGTTACCGGGCGCACGGCAAGGCTGGTCAGCCCGGCGATCTGCGCCTCGGTCACGCTGTCGGACATATCGGCAAACAGAGTCAGCAATTCGCGCAGGCTGGCCGCCCCGTCGCGGCCATAGCGATCATCCAGCCCGAAATGGTTCAGCGCCAGATAGGAAATCAGCCGCCAGTAGACATCGCCCTGCCCGGTGCGGTGCGGGCCCGCACGCTCGGTCTCTGTCATCGCCTCGCGCGGGGGGGTCGGCCCGGCGACACAGCGCAGAGTGATGTCCGTGTCATCGGGCAGTTGAAACGCATCTTCGTCCGTCAGCGGCAGGGCGGCGGGCAGGTGGCGGTTGGAACAGAGCGTCTGAATTTGCAGCCGCGTGGCGCGCCGTCCGCCGGGCGGTTCATACATCCAGATAAAGGTCTCGGTGCCGCGATAATCGGCCCGGAAACCGGCGCGCCGTTCGGCTGTCGTCAGACGGCGCGGCTTGCGCCGGGCGGTATAATACAGTGCCTCGCGCGGGGCATCCCCCTGCGGCACGGCATAGAGCGGGAACACATCCGCCTTGTCATGGACCGATCCATAGATCGCGGTCACCTTCTGGATGCGATGCACCTCGTAATGGGTCATCGGGCTTGCGTCAGGCGTGACGACGTATTCATAACGCCGGTCGTCCAAGCGGACGTTGTTTGACACCTCGTCAAAGAGATTGATCGCAGCAGCACAGTTCAGCCGCAGGTCCGTGTTGCCCGTCTGCCGGGCCAGATCGGCATCGGGCTGTCCAAATTCAAACAGCAGCTGCATATCCCGGCCATTGCGCAGCTGGTCGCCGATCCCGGTCAGGGCAAAGCCCAGAAACTTGCGCGGAAATACAAAGAAATCCCGCAATGTGGCAAAGCCGGAAAAGATGCGGGTATCGCGGTCAAACAGCGTCTCGTCATCGTCAAAACCGATCTGAGCGATCTGATCCGGGCGCAGCGTGACAAACACCGGATCCCCGTTCCTGTCCAGCCAGCGGAGCGAGACACGCAGCGCGTCGCAATGGATATGCTCATACAGCGCAATGGCTTGCGCCATAGGGCTGGTGATGTGGAAGGTCAGCGTATCACCCCCGCCCTCGCCGATGGGCGCAAGTTCAATCAGCAGACCGGCGCGCGTTTGCGGGTCAGGATCACGGCCAAGAGCGCCGATGAGTGCGGTGCGGTCCAGCCAGGTGATGCCGCCGATCCGCCAGGGCGCAAGGGTCAGCGGCGCGGTCAAGCGGTAACGGCACTGCACCCGCTGCCCGGCTTCGCGAAAGGGGGCATCCATCGGTGTTCCGCGCGGCAGGTGGCGGGCGGGATCGCGGCCCGCGGCGCTGGCCTCGACCAGCATACAGCTGGGAACTGGGGCCAGCGCGTCGGGGAAGATCTGTTCCAGCAGTTCGGTGGTAAAGCTGCGGAATTCCTCGTCCAGTTTCTGTTGAACGCGGGCAGCCATAAAGGCTGTGCCCTCCAGCAGACCGGCGACCGCAGGGTCGATATTGTCGCGCAAGAGGCCGCCCAGCTTGTCGGCCAACCCCGGATAATCGCGCGCGAATTCGGCGGAATGCTCATAAAGCATGTCCAACTCGCGTTCATAGGTGTCGCGGAAGGATTTCTTCATGAATCGCCCTGCATCCGGGTCATGGCAATCTTGCCAGCGGTCGGATCAACCTCGGCCAGAAACAACAGCGGAATATCAGTCGGATTGGCGATCATCTCCGCCATGATTTCAAAGGTCACGCGCTGTTCGGGGCCGGTCGGAATATCGCGCACCTGCACGTCGACCGATGCGGCGCGCAGGCGCGGTTCGTTGCGAAGCAAAGCCAGCCGGATCGCCTGCGCCATATCGGCCGGGTTACGGCTGTTGCGCCACAGGCTGTCCATGTCCTGGAACCCATGGTTCACCACGGAATCGCGCACCCGTGGCGTGTCATCCAGTGGCATGGCAACATCCAGCCGGATCGTGTTCATCAGACTGGCAAGATCCAAGGCCAGATCCTGCCGCTGCGCCGCTTCCGACACGCCCTCGCGGCGCTTTTGGCTGCGAAGGGTAAGGTCGCGCTCTCCCTCGGTCATGCGGTGATCGGGGTCGCGCGCGTCGTGACGGCGGGCGGAATCGCGGAACACATGCATCAGCGACATCTGCCTGAGACCGCTTTGCGTAATCTGGCTGTCATCCCTGTTGCCGTTCCGGTCAGCCATCGTTCCCTTCCTTTTGCGGCATTATAGGCCAGCGCGGGCCAAAGAAAAAAGGGCCGGCGCGAACGCCGACCCTGATAGCCCTAAGGCTGGGGCACTTACGCGCTCCACTCCTTGTTTTCGGCGATATCCCAGCCCGACATGGTTTCGGCACCAGCGGCACCCGAATCTTCCTGAAGGGTGTAGAGGACCTCGAATTTGCGGAAGTTCAGGGTCAGCGTTTCCTGAATCCGGTCCAGCCCGTCTTTCTGACCGCCAGTCTGATAGCTGGTGATCATGATGTTTTCCATCTTGATACGGAAATATTCGACCGGATGATTGCCGCCCGATTTGCGAACGATCAGTTCGCCGTTTTCAATATGCTCACCGGAGGTGCAGCGTTTAATCAGATCATTCGAGGCAAGGTCAACATATTTGGTCAGGGTAATGTCCTCGACATTGACCTTGCCGCCGCCACCACCGGCACCAATATGGGTGGTGCCGGACTGGGTGAGACCCCAGGACCAGGCCAGAACGTCGATGTTATCCCGATGAGTCGCATCTTGCGATTCGCCCTTGATATTGTTCGAGAGCTTCAGGAAAATATCCACTGCCATTTGGTTTACTCCTTACGTTTAAAAAACTCACTTCGACTTGGGAAGTTTGGATACCAGCGACATGCCAATATCCATACCTTCAAGCTGGAAGTGCGGTTTCAGATAAAATTTCCCCATATAATAGCCGGGATTTTCTTCATCTTCAAGCACTTCCACCTTGGCTGCGGCCAGCGGCTTTTTCGCCTTTTCACGCTCGCTGGCGCTATCCGGGTTGCCCGACACATATTTGTTCACCCAGCTTTGCAATTGGGTCTGCAACTGCAGCCGGTCTGGACTCTGCCCGATTTTATCACGCACCATACACTTGAGATAGTGACTGAAACGTGACACCGCGAAGATATAGGGCAGGCGTGAGGACATATTATCCGAGGCGGTTGCCAGATCGTCCGTGAACTTCTTGGGTTTATACAGGCTTTGCGCGCCAATAAATGCTGCCTTGTCAGTATGTTTGCGATGGATCAGGCCGATAAGCCCCGCCTTTGACAATTCTGCCTCGCGCCGGTCGGTGATAGACACCTCGGTCGGACATTTAAGGTCTTTGGTTCCGTCGCCAGTATCGAAATTATGCGTTGGCAGGTCCAGAACCTCGCCGCCCGACTGCACGCCGCGAATTTTCACCGTCCAGCCATGTTCCTTGTGAGCGCGGTTGATATTGACCGCCATGGCGTGCGCTGCATTCATCCAGGCGTATTTCTCGCCCGCATGGCCATCGGTTTCTTCTTCATAAGAAAATTCCTCGACGACCAGACCGGAATCCTGACCATAAGGTTCGCGCGACAGGACGCGCGGCAGGGTCAGCGCGATATAGCGGGCGTTTTCAGAATCGCGCAGGCTGTTCCACGCCGCATAATCCGGGGTGCTGAAAATTTCCGAAAGATCGGCTGGCGCCGACATTTCAGTCCATGAATCCATGCCCAGCAAGGCCGGCGCTGCCGCAGAAATGAACGGCGCATGTGCAGCCGCTGCAATTTTGCCCAGATCGCGCAGCAGACCAACATCACCGGAGCTGTGATCAAAGTAATAATCCCCGATCAGCGCACCGAAGGGCTGGCCGCCCAATGTGCCGAACTCGGCCTCATAAACACGTTGATTCAGTGGGGATTTATCCCATTTCGCACCGGGGTAACGGCGCATCATCTGCTGCAATTCGGTCTTGGATGCGTTCAGCACCTTGACCTGCAGCGATGCGTCGGTTTCGGAGTGATTGACCGTATAGGCCAGCCCGCGCCACGACGCCTCCAGCTTCTGGAAATCCTCGTGGTGCATGACCTCGTTCAGCTGTTCGGTCAGCTTCTGGTCCAGCCGCGCCAGCATGGCGTCGATGGTGTCGATCACGTCCTCGGCGATCAGGGTCTGATCGCCCAAAGCCTCGCGCGCCAGCGCAACAACGGCGTTATCAACCTCTTTCGCGGCGACTTCGGTGCGAGGTTTGATCGTCTGGCGCAGGATGTCCGAAAACTCGTCCAGTTCGGTCAGGGCTTCGCCGCGCGCGGTCTGCGACTGATTCTCTTGCGCCATCAGCTTTCCTCCTTGTCCGCGCTCTGGTCTTCACGCTCAAGCAGCGCGGCCAGCAGTTCGGGGTCGTTCAGCAGCTTGCGGATCTGGTCCTGCGCCTTGGGTTTCGAGTTCATGTAGCGTTGCAGGTTCGCCAGGTGCTGACGCGCCTCAAGCAGCTTGCGCAGGGCAGGGATCTGCCGCGCGACTTCGGCGGGGCCGAAATCGTCCATACTGCGGAAGGTCAGCGACACGCCCAGCCGGTCATTGCCGCCCATCTTGTTGCTAACATTGAAGGAAAGCCCCGGCTCGACGCTGGCTATATAGTCATCCAGCGAAGATGCGGTAACTTGCGTAAAGTCGCGATCTTCCATCGCGGGTTTCTCGACCTCAGAGGAGTTGCCCGACAGGTCAGCCATCACCCCCGTGACAAAAGGCAACTCGACCAGTTTCTCGGCGTCGTATGGGTCTTCGTAGGAAATATTGACCCGAGGTGGACGGTTCCGTTTAATAAAATCGGTCGATTTTTCCGATGACATGAACAAATCCCTCTTCTTCCTGTCCCAAAAACGTTAATAGGATCGCAGTGTCAATCCTTAGCGAACCGTTAACGTGACTTTGCAGTCAGTGTTCCTTTCCGGACGGCGGCGCCGCGAATAATTCGCCCATCAATGCGCTGAAATCGCGGCCTGACAGATCCCGCGCGCGCATCAGCAACAGTGGTATCGGACTTGCCGGTTCATTTTTTGTGTAAAAAGCGCCGACGGATGCCAGCACGCTCTCCAGATTGGCACGGCTGCGAATCACTGGTGATGACCCGTCCGCCGGTGGATCGGCGGGCTGGATGTCGCGAGGCGCGGCGGTCAGTTCCTTCATCCGTGCCATGGGCAGGGTAAAGGCGCTGCCGTGGCCGATCGCCAGCACTGCCTGACCCGCCTGCGCGGGCATCAGCGCCTCGATCGCCTCGACCAGAGACAGGCCAATCAATAGCCGCGCCTGAGTCACCAGCATCAGCGCTGGTGAGGACGGTTCCTCTGCAACCAGCCAAGCCTCGGCCGATGTCAGCGCCGTGCGGGCGGCAGTGCGGTTCGGTATGCCAATCGTGCCCGCTGCGGTCACCAAGGCAGGTGCGGCTGGCTCGGTTTTTGAAATGACCGGGGCCGCTTCCGGCTCGGAAACGGGATTCCAAGGGCGCAGATCGGGCCGGGCCTCAGCGATCAGCGCCTGCATGTCGGCCACCACCTGTCGTGCCGCGCCCAGATCTGGTGGGGTAGCTGCGCTATCGCCCGCCCCGTGCCGTTCCAGCCCGGCCAGCGCCGCTGCCACCCGCGACAATAGGGCTTGCACCTGCGCCACGGTCTTGGCTTGCCCGTCCCCGCGCAGGGGTGCGAGAACGTCGGTGCCACCCAGATCTTCTTCGGATGCACGCGGTGCAAGCCGACCCGTGGCCACCAGCCATCGGCGAAGCGTGACGCCGCTGTTCGGGATCAGTTGCAGATGCTGCAAGGGCATGGCGACGGTCGGCTGTTCGTTCAGCACCTCAATGGTGCTGCGTCGTTCTTTCAGCGGGTGCAGATCGCGCGGCCAGCGTTCCATCGCGCCCACCATCGATTCCAGCGTATCGGCAAAATCGGCCAGCCGACCGGCCAGTATCTGAAACCGCGCAAGCAAGGCCAGCAGGCGCAGATCGCGCGACCGGTGCAGCAGACCATGGATTGCCGCTGCTTCCTTGCTGATCGCCACGGATTTGGGGTCAAACAGCCTGTCGGCGCTGCCGTCCGCGGCCTGTCCTGGCGTGAAATAACGCTCTGGCAGACGCGATTCTGCTTCGTAGTAATAGTCGATGAAGGCGTCATCGCCCGCCGCCTCAAGGTCGGGACCGCAGGGTGCTTCCTCGGTTATTGGAGTCAAAAGCCAGTCGTCTGTCATGTCAGCCTCTTGCCCGACGTTGCTTCGGCCTCGCGATAGGCTTCGGCGAACAGGCGGATGAATTCGTCCAGCATTCCGTTGTCATGGGCGGATTTGGCGTTCCAGCGCGTGACATAGGCGTCCCAGGCCCGCGCCTTGCGGTTGCCGGCCAGGTCGCCTTTGGCCTCGGCCTCGATCGCCCCGGGGTCCAGATCCGCCAGCAGGTTCAGCAAGGCAGGCTGAAGCGCGGCAAAAACGCTGGACTGGTGGTTGCGCAGATCGTCCAAAGCCTCGCCATAGCCCGCAGCCCCGGCGCTGAATCCGGCGCGTGGTCGCAGGAACAGCGCCTCTATCGCTTGCTCGGCATCCGGAAGAAATTTCAACGGATTATTGTCAGTGGCCCCGCGCATGGTGCGGTCGGCTGCGCGGGTGAAATGCCGCGCGTTCGCGCGGTCCCGCAGCGCCGCGATCAACCCTTCGGAAATCACCCGCAGCGCCTGCCCGACAGCCAGCCCGATTTGTTGTGCATCCGCGCCTGCGACCAGTTCCGGTGACACGCCCGCCCCGCGTGCGAAGGCCGCAAGGAAATCCGTCGAGGCCGCAGCCGGAGCAGGCTGTGGTTCGCCGCCTGATTGAGGCATATCCAGATAATCGCCTGCGAAATCGACCTGCCGCCCAGCGCGCTCGGGGGGTATGGGATCGACCGCAGCCACGGGGCCGCCAATCGACCACGGATCATCCTCGGCCGCGAAAGCCGCCTCGGCTGCGCCCTCGCCAAAACGATATTCCGGCAGTGATTCCGCCCGCAGCGGGCCACGCGCCACATCGCCCATCAGCGCAACAATGATATATTGCCCGACCTGAAACCGATCCTCGTGCCGCAGCCGGTGCACCCCCTCGATCCGGTGGCTTTGCCCCAAAAGAAACGTGCCGTTCATGGACACATCTCGCAGCAGCCAAACCTGCCCATCATGGTAAACGTCGAAATGGTGGGTCGAGATATGGCGGCTGGCATCGGGCAGCACCCAGCCCATTCCGCCGCCGCGTCCAACCTGAAGCCCGGTCTGCGGGACCGTGACGGTTGCCGGGCCACCATCGTCCAGAACGTGGAAATTCTCGATTTCAAGCGTCAGGGTCATCGTGTTTCATAGGCCCGGAACAGGGATTCGGCCATGTCCAGAAACCGCGCAAGGTAAACGGGTCGCCGCTGAATATCGGCACGGGCGAGGCACGACAGGACCGAGCTGTTTACCGCAACCGGTGTCTTGTGCGGCGGGGCCTGTTCGGGGTCGTTCGGCGCAGGCCCGCCGGTGGACCAGCCCACCGCCAGCGCCAGATAGACCGACGGTGGGCGCGTCGGCGCATAAAGTGCGTCTCTCATGATCTTGTGCCGCAGCGAAACCGAAGGTGCCGACAGCCAGGCTGCAATATCCTGCATCATTGGGCGTTCAGGCGCAGACAGATGATCGGCCATCAGCCGCAGACATTCATAGCCCCATCCCGCTGCTTCGCGCGGCAAAGCGGCAAAGGCAGTAAACGTCACGGCATCCTCAGGCGTGGTCGATGAGCGCAGGCGGCTGAGGAATTGCAGACCGGTCTCGCCGGTGTGGGGGCGCAGCCGGATCATCCCCGCCAGCTGTGGCATCTCGGCCAATACTTGTGCCG
>JAUNUO010000054.1:8549-17359 GCA_030538135.1 Paracoccus sp. (in: a-proteobacteria) | reverse complement strand
GATGGAATCCTTTTTCCCCGGCAGGATGGCGATGCTGGCGCTGGACCCGGCTGACCGGGCGCGGCTGATCGCGGCCTTTCCTTCGCTGAACCGGGACGAGAACCCGATGACGCCCGCGCGCCCGTTTCTGCGCCGGGCCGAGGTGGCGGCGCTGATCGCATCCCTGCTCGCCTCGGCCTGACCCCATTGCCCGCCTGCCCCGCCACGTCTAATCTGCCGCGAACAACAGGGGACAAGCGATGACTCAGGGTTTTGACACGACCGCCGTTCATGCAGGAACCGCACCCGATCCTGCCACGGGTGCACGGCAGATACCGATCTATCAGACCACCGCCTATGTGTTCCGCGACGCCGATCACGCGGCCAGATTGTTCAATCTGCAAGAGGTCGGCTATATTTATTCGCGGCTTACCAACCCGACCATCGCGGCGCTGCAAAGCCGCATCGCCGCGCTTGAAGGCGGCGCAGGTGCAGTCTGCTGTTCATCCGGTCATGCGGCGCAGATCATGGCGCTTTTCCCGCTGATGGAACCGGGGCGCAACATCATCGCCTCGACCCGGCTTTACGGCGGCACGATCACCCAGTTCAGCCAGACGATCCGCCGCTTTGGCTGGTCGTGCAAATTCGTCGATTTCGACGATACCGACGCCCTGCGCGCCGCCATCGACGATGACACGCGGGCGATCTTCTGCGAATCGATCAGCAATCCGGGGGGTTATGTGACCGACATCCCCGCGGTGGCCGATATTGCCAATGCGGCCGGTATCCCGCTGATCGTGGATAACACGCTGGCCACGCCCTATCTGTGCAAACCGATCGAGATGGGTGCCACGCTGGTCGTTCACAGCCTGACGAAATACATGACCGGGAACGGCACCGTCATGGGCGGCGTGGTCGTGGACAGCGGCACCTTCGACTGGTCGGCCAGCGACAGATTCCCCTCGCTGTCCCAACCCGAACCCGCCTATCATGGGCTGAAATTCCACGAAACCTTCGGCAATCTGGCCTTCACCTTTCACGGCATCGCCATCGGGCTGCGCGATCTGGGCATGACGATGAACCCGCAGGCGGCGCATTACACGCTGATGGGGATCGAGACCCTTGGCCTGCGGATGCCGCGCCATGTGGAAAACGCGATCAAGGTGGCGGAATGGCTGCAAAGCGATCCGCGCGTCCTTGGCGTGACCTATGCGGGGCTGGCCTCGTCGCCGTGGAACGCCACCGCGAAACGGCTGTATCCGCGCGGCGCGGGGGCACTGTTCACCTTTGCGGTCAAGGGCGGCTATGACGCCTGCGTCAAACTGGTCGATAACCTCAAGCTGTTCAGCCATGTGGCAAACCTCGGCGACACGCGCAGCCTTGTGATCCATTCCGCCTCCACCACGCACCGGCAGCTGACCGAAGACCAACAGCGCGCCGCCGGCGCCGCACCCGAGGTCGTGCGCCTGTCCATCGGCATCGAAAACGCCGACGATCTGATCGCCGATCTGGATCAGGCGCTGACTGCTGCAACCAGCTGACAGGCATCTTCGGTCCATAAATATCCTCGGGGGGAATTGCCGCAGGTGATCGGGGGCAGACAGCCCCCCGCCTTTGGGTGCTCCATCGCCATTTCGCGCTTGCAGCATCGGTCGCAGCGCGCAATCCTGCCGCACATGAGCGGACGCGAACTTTTTGACCTGACCGAGATCACCCCCGCCGCGCGCATCGACCGGATGCGCCACGGCTGGCGGGCGAAATGCCTGCAACGGCTGGTCCGCATGGACCTGCCCGTTCCGCGCAGCTGGGCGATCCCCTGCGAATCGGTCCGCGCCATTGCGGCCGGGCAGACACCGCCCGCCGCCGCGCTGAAGGATCTGTTCGGCCGCACGGGCGGGCTGGTCGGGGTGCGCCCCTCTGCGGCCCATCCCGAATGGGGCGGGCCGGGCACAGTGCTGCATGTCGGGATGAACGACGCTTGCCACGCCCATCTGACCGACAAGCTGGGCAAGGTGGCGGCGGATTCGCTGTATCTGTCTTTTGTCCAGACCTATGCGGTCCAAATCGCCCGTCTGGACCCCGACATGTTTGCCCAAGGCGGCGACGGGGCGCTGGACGATGCGATGCGCGCCTGGCGGTCGGAAATGGACGAGGACTTCCCGCAAGACCCCGCCCGGCAATTGGCCGAGGTATTGCGCGCCATGGCCCGCGCCTGGGACGGGCCGACCGCGCGGCTGCTGCGACAGGCCAAGGGCGCGCCGGCCGACGCGCCTCTGGGACTGGTGGTGCAGGAAATGGCGCTGGCGCTTGGCCCCGGCGTGACCGGATCTGGAACGATCCAGTTCATCGACAGCGTGACCGGAATCCCCCGGATCACCGGCCGTTTTCGCGGTCAGCAACTTGGCCGCGCCCGTGGCGAGGATGCCGAAACCCTGTATCTGAACCGCGATGCGCGCGGCCCCTCACTTGAGGAAGCCGCGCCCGAGGTGTTTGCGGAACTGGTCCGTTTCGGCATCGCTGCGCGGGAACGGCTGCGCGAGGAAATGCAGATTGAATTCATCGTGACCGATGGCGCGCTGTCGATCATCGACGCGACGCGGGTGGAACGGTCGTCCCGCGCCTCGGTCCGCATCGCGGTGGCGCTGGCGCGCGACGGCATCATCCCCCCGGACGAGGCGGTGATGCGCGTCCAGCCCCGCGCCCTGTCGGATCTTCTGCATTATCAGGTGGACCCGCGCGCCCCGCGCGACATCATCACCCGCGGCATTAACGCCAGCCCCGGCGCGGCGACCGGGCGCATCGTGTTCACCGCCGCCGCCGCGCAGGCCAGCGCCGCACGGGGCGAGGCCTGCGTTCTGGTGCGCCGCGAAACCGTGCCCGAGGATATTCGCGGGATGCATGCTTCGGTGGCGGTGCTGACCGAACGCGGCGGCACCTCCAGCCATGCCGCCGTGATCGCGCGCGGTCTGGGCCTGCCCTGCATCGTCGGCGCAAACGGCATCAGCATCGATTCCCGCGCCCGCACGCTGCACGCGGGCAATCGCAGCCTGCGCGAAGGCGACGAGATCACCATCGACGGCACCTCGGGCGAGGTTCTGGCAGGCGCCGCCGAAATGCTGGAACCGGCGCTGGACGACAGCTTTACCCAATTGCTGGACTGGGCCGACGAGGTGCGCCGTATCGGTGTGCGCGCGAATGCCGACACGCCCGAAGACGCCCGCACCGCCCGCATGTTCAAGGCTCAGGGCATCGGGTTGTGCCGCACGGAACACATGTTCTTTGACGAAAGCCGCCTGCCGGCCATGCGCGAGATGATCTTCGCCGACAAGCCCGAGGATCGTCGCCTTGCGCTGGAACGTATCCTGCCGATGCAGCGCAACGATTTCGCCGAACTGTTCACCATTATGGGTGGGCTGCCGGTGACGATCCGGCTGTTCGACCCGCCGCTGCACGAATTCCTGCCCCATGACCGCGAGGGGATGCGCGAACTGGCGGAATCGCTGGCCATGCCCCTGTCCGAGGTCACGCGCCGGGTCGAATCCCTGTCGGAATACAACCCGATGCTGGGGATGCGGGGGGTCCGGCTGGGGATCACCCTGCCCGAGATCTATGACATGCAGGCTCGCGCCATCTTCGAGGCGACCGTGATCGCCAGCCGCAACGGCGCGGCGGTGGTGCCGGAAATCATGATCCCGCTGGTTTCCGCCATGCGCGAGGTGGAACTGGTGAAAACCCGTATCGACGCCGTCGCCGCCAGCGTCCGCAACCAGATGCGGGCCGATTTCACATTCCGGTTGGGCGTCATGGTCGAAACCCCCCGCGCCGCGTTGCGCGCGGGCGATATCGCCGCGCATACGGCGTTCCTGTCATTTGGCACGAATGACCTGACCCAGATGACCTATGGCCTGTCTCGCGACGATGCGGGGCGGTTCATGTCCACCTATGTCAATCAGGGCGTCTATTCCGAAGACCCGTTCCACATCCTCGACGCCGACGGGGTGGGCGAATTGCTGTTGATGGGCTGCGCCCGCGCGCGCGCGGCCAAGCCGGGCATCACGCTTTCGGTCTGCGGCGAACATGGCGGCAATTCGCAATCCATCGCCTTTTGCCATCGCGCGGGGATGGATTATGTGTCCTGTTCCCCCTTCCGGGTGCCGGTCGCACGGCTTGCCGCGGCGCAGGAATCGATCCGCATCAGCCGCGAATCGTCTGGCTGCGATTCGCCCGACCCCTTGTTCTGAACCGCTCGTACAAGTTCCCGTGCCTCGCCTCAATTCGCCGAAACCCGCCGGATCACCGAATCCCTGTCGGCAGGTTTCCGCCCGTTAACCTTGTTTTCGGCCAGAAAACCGGCCTCACGTCCCTGTGACGTAGCGCCCAAGGTTCTTAAAACCCTAATCACCCCCTCTGAAGGCGCACCAGTTTGGGGCGCCGCCACTATTCAACCGCGAACCACAAGACGACAGAACGCGATCTCAGAGGGAAACTTTCCGATGTTGTTCGATCGAACATGGCGCACCCGTGTGTTACTTGCGCTGACCCTGACCGGCCTTTCTCTGGCCGCACCCGCCAATGCCAACAACGCGGCCTTTCCGTCGCGCACCGCTGATCTGCATGGCATTGCCGCGCCCGACCAGATGCCCCGCGATGAACCGCTGCTGTTCACCGATGCCGAGCCGATCACACTGACCAACGGGCCTGAACAGGTCTATCTGACCCGCACCGCCGCCCGTGCCGTGAACCAATCCGAACTCGTCTGCATGGCCGAAGCCCTGTATTTCGAGGCCCGCGGTGAAGGCGTGCGCGGCCAGCAGGCCGTGGCCGAGGTTATCCTGAACCGTGTGGACAACCGCCGGTTTCCATCTACCGTCTGCGGCGTGGTGAACCAGCGCGCGCAGTTTTCCTATACCATCGGCGGTAAGCCCCGCATCCGCAACCAGGCGGCCTATAATGTTGCCGTGGACATCGCCCGCCGCGCCCTGTCAGGCCACCCGCGCGAGCTGACCGGCGGCGCCACCTATTTCCACACCACTGCCGTGCGCCCTAGCTGGTCGCACCGCTTTACCCGGACCACCCGGATCGGCAACCATATCTTCTATCGTCAGGGCGGCCAGCGCCTCGCCTCGAACTGATCTTGTCTCAGGGGCGGTTTGCGGGCAAACCACCGCCATGGACCACCCTGACCAGATCCATCTGCGCGATCACATCATCGCAGTCGATATCGGCGCGTTCCAGTCGGAGCGCGGCCATGCACAGCGCCTGCGCTTCAACCTGACGGTCGATCTGGCGCAGCCGGTGGCGGGGGTGGACGATCATGTGGACCGTATCCTGTCCTATGACGTGCTGACCGACGCAGTGGCGCGCACGCTGTCGGATCAGCGGTATAACCTGCTGGAAACCGTCGCAGAAAAGATCGCCGCCGAAGTGCTGGCACATCCCCGCGCCGCCCGTGTGCAGGTGTCGGTGGAAAAGCTGGACCGTGTGCCCGGTGCACTTGGCATCACCATCAGCCGCAACGCCGCGCGAATGGACGCGGACGCGCCGCTCGCCGCCGATATGGTGCTGCGGCTTGCGGGGGCCGATGCGCCGTTGCGCGATGGGGCTGCGATCCTCGTTCCGCAGATGCCCGACCTGCCGCGTCCCACGGGCGGAAATGATCGCATGGTCGCGCTTCTGGCGCTGGATCAGGCGGCATGGGCGCTTGCCGGGCGGCTGGGGCTGAACGTAGCCGACACCCGGACCGAGCTTGACTGGGCGGTGGCGCAGGGCCTGCACACCGTCTGGGCACCCGCGCGGATGACGGCGGATGAAACCGGACTGCCGCCCGATCCGCTGGCGCTGGCGCAATGGCTGGCGCATCGCACCGGGGCAATGCGGCTGGAAATCGCCCTGCCCCCGGCCGCGTCGCGCCCCGTGCCGCCGGCCGATCCAGCGCTGTCGGTGACCTGGATCGAGGGAACGCCGCTGCCGTGACCCCCTATTACCGCCCCATCCCCGACCCGGACACGACCCCGTCGCGTTGGCGGCTTGCAGAAGGCTGGATCGGCTTTTCCCGCTTTGAACGTCTGGCTCGCGGCGCAGCGCCCGTCGTCACCGATGACGCCCCGGATAACGTGATCGCCGCCCTGACCGCCCCCCGCGCCCCGGTTCTGGGGCAGACGATTGATCGCCCGCGCATCATGGGCATCGTCAACGCCACGCCGGACAGCTTTTCCGACGGCGGCAGCTATGACCCTGCCGCACATGCCCGCGCCCTGATCGCGGCGGGCGCCGACATGCTGGACATCGGCGGCGAATCCACCCGCCCCGGTTCGGCCGAAGTGCCCCCCGCCCAGGAAATCGCCCGCATTACCCCCGTGATCCGCGCCATGAGCGGGGCCGCAATTTCGGTCGATACCCGCAAGGCCAAGGTGGCAAAGGCCGCGCTGGATGCCGGGGCCGGGCTGATAAACGATGTGTCGGGGTTCGATTTCGACCCGGACTTGGCCGCACTGATCGCCGCGCGCGGCGTGCCGGTGTGCCTGATGCATGCGCAGGGTCTGCCGGCAACGATGCAGGATGACCCGCGCTATGACGATGTGCTGCTGGACGTTTACGATGCGCTGGCCCACCGCATCGCACGGGCCGAGGCGGCGGGCATCCCACGCGACCGGATCGTGATCGACCCCGGCATCGGCTTTGGCAAGACGCAGGCGCATAATCTGGCGATCCTGCGGCGTATTTCGCTGTATCACGGGTTGGGATGCACGATCCTGCTTGGCGTATCGCGCAAGCGGTTCATCGGCAGCCTAGGCGGCGCGGAAACCGCCGCCGACCGCGCGCCCGGCACGCTGGCCATCACGCTGGCTGCCATTGCGCAGGGCATACAAATTCACCGCGTTCACGATGTGGATGCGGTCAGGCAAGGGCTGGCCCTGTGGCAAGCCGTGACAAGGGAACCAGATTGATGAGCCGCAAACTTTTCGGCACCGATGGCGTGCGCGGGCTGGCCAATACCCATCCGATGACTGCGGAAATGGCGCTGCGCCTTGGCGCCGCCGCCGGTCGATACTTTCGCCGCGACGGCAAGAACGGCCACCGGGTCGTCATCGGCAAGGACACACGCCTGTCGGGCTATATGCTGGAAAACGCGCTGACTGCCGGGCTTACCTCGACCGGCATGAACGTGCTGCTGCTGGGTCCGGTGCCGACGCCTGCGGTTGGCTATCTCACCCGGTCGATGCGGGCCGATCTGGGGATCATGATTTCCGCCAGCCATAACCCGGCGCATGACAACGGCATCAAGTTTTTTGGTCCCGACGGATTCAAGCTGTCGGACGAGGCCGAGGCCGAAATCGAAGGCATCGTCGCCGGCGACATCGCCCCGGCGCAACCAGATAACATCGGCCGCGCGAAACGGATCGACGACGGGCGGGGGCGCTATGTCGAATATGCCAAGACCACCTTTCCGGCGGGTCAGCGGCTGGACGGGCTGCGCGTGGTGGTGGATTGCGCCAATGGTGCCGCCTATCGCGCCGCGCCGGATGTGCTGTGGGAACTGGGGGCCGAGGTAATCCCGCTGGGGGTGGAACCCAACGGTTTCAACATCAACGACGGCGTCGGCAGCACCCATCCCGAAGCCTGCGCCAAGGCCGTGCAGGCGCATGGCGCGCATCTGGGCATCTCGCTGGACGGCGATGCCGACCGGGTGATGATCATCGACGAGACCGGCACTGTTGCCGATGGCGATCAGATCATGGCCCTGCTGGCGGGCCGTTGGGCCGAACAGGGGCGGCTGCGCGGCGGCGCACTGGTTGCTACGGTGATGTCGAATCTGGGGCTGGAACGGTTCCTGGCCGGGCGCGGACTGCGTCTGGAACGCACCAAGGTCGGCGACCGCTATGTCGTGGAACGGATGCGCGGCGCGGGCTTTAACCTTGGCGGCGAACAGTCGGGCCATATCGTGATGACCGATTACGCCACCACCGGCGACGGGTTGATCGCGGGCCTGCAGTTTCTGGCCGCCATGGCCGACAGCGGCCGCCCCGCAAGCGAACTGGTCAGCCAGTTCGACCCGGTGCCACAGATGCTGAAGAACGTGCGCTATTCCGCCGGTGCCGATCCGCTGTCCACCGCCGAGGTGCAGACGGTGATCGCGGCGGCCGAAGCGCGGCTGAACGGTTTGGGTCGGGTGCTGATCCGCAAATCCGGCACCGAACCCCTGATCCGCGTCATGGCCGAGGCCGAGGACGAAGCCACCCTGCGCGAAGTGGTCGAGGACATCTGCGCCGCGGTCGAACGGGCGGCGTGACAGCCACCCCGACGCGGCAAGCCCGCGCGACACGCCCTCTGGCGGTGGCGCCGTAAAGCTGCGTCCGGGGCCGCACCCCGGACCATCTGCGCGCGCAACCGCCGATAGTGCGCTCCCGGTCGACCGACCTTCCCCCTTTTGGCCGAGTCCAGGCGTCCGGGTCTGGTGGCCCACGATCAAGGCACGGCATGATGACGTTAAGGAAAGCGTCTGAATATTGACGCTTGTGTCTGAAGGGCGGCGGGCTACACGATCATCGTGGCCCGGACATTCAGGGCGACGAGGTCACGATGAACTGGGACGATCTTCGCATTGTTTCCGCCGTCAGCAGGACGCATTCCTACACCAAGGCGGCGCGGCTTCTGCACATTGACGAAACGACGGTCAGCCGGCGGCTGGCACGGCTGGAAAGCACCTTCGGTGTCACCCTGTTCGAAGCGGTGAACGGGCAGCGCCTGCCGACTAGTGCATGTTCTGCGATCCTCGGCTATCTGGACAGCGTGGAACACGAGATCGGCGACATCGAACGGATGTTGCAGCA
>JAUNUO010000054.1:0-8449 GCA_030538135.1 Paracoccus sp. (in: a-proteobacteria) | reverse complement strand
CCGGACGCGATAACGGCGGGCTATCCGCCCGCGCTGCGGAACACGCCGGAAATGGGGCACATTCAGCGCCTGACCGGCGGACAGCCGCTGCGGCTTGAAACGAGCAACCTCAACCTGATCGCCCATGTGCTGCAAAGCGGGCAGGTCAGCGCCGTGGTGCCGGATATTCTGGTGCGGCAACTCGATCCGGCTGCGCCGATCGAGATCACACCACTGCAAGACGAGCGCGAGGTCTGGCTGCTATCGCAGCCCCATCTGCGCGATGACAGCCTTGCCCGGCAGCTTGCCGACTGGTGCGCCGGCCTGTTCGAATAGCTGATTCGCAAGGCAAAACCTGACTAAAGTATGACTTTGCCAGAGCTTTCTTCGCCGGTGTCTACCGGACGAAAGCGCAATCAAAACATGCAACTGAAAGTAGATAGACCACACGCTGCGGTTTTGCAGTGGGGAGCCGCGCAAATGCATCCTTATCCCGTCGCCCAACCCGTCGCACACTTGGCGAACGCGGGCACCGATGCGTGCCGGCCGTTTCACCGAGCGAAGGGGAGGGCGCAAAGGTGGCTGCTACTCATCAGATTTCGATTCCCGATATGGCGCAGGACGGCGTGCCCGATTGCGTCGATTTTCCGGCACAATATTCGCGGCGCTATCGGCTGGCCGTCCTTGCGGGCAGTCTGGCGCTTGGCGCGGCGGGCGGGTTTGCCGTCAAGACAACCGCCGATCCCATGTCGGCGCTGTGGCTTTGCCTTGCCGGGGCGGCGTTTGCGGGCGGTGTGCTGTCCACATGGTCGCCCTGCGGCTATTCGTCGATTTCCCTGCTGCGTCAGACCGGAAAGGGGCCAAAGGCGGTGCTGAACTGGCTGCCGACCTTTGCGATGCACGGGCTGGGCTATGCCGCCGGGGCGGTGATCCTTGGCACGCTGCTGGGGGCGATCGGGGGCATCTTCGGCCTGACCGGCTTTGGCACGGTGTTCGGGCTGACGGTTCTGGCGCTGATCGGGCTGATCTATGGCGCGCATCAGCTTGACCTGCTGCGGGTGCCCTATCCGCAGCGCCGCGCACAGGTGCCCCATGACGCACGGCAGCGGTTCCCCAAATGGGTCGTCGGCGGGCTTTACGGCCTGTCTCTGGGGTTGGATTATCTGACCTATGTGCAGACGCCGTTGCTGTACATGATGACCGCCGCCGCGATTCTGACCGGCAATATCCCCGAAGCCATCGCGATCATCGCGCTGTTCAACCTGGGGCGTTACTTGCCGGTCGCCGTCAATCTGTTGCCGCTGACCGATTACCGCATCCAGGCTTGGCTTGTGCGCCATCAGACCCGCGCCGCCATCGTTGATGGCGCGATCCTGACGGTGCTTGGCGCGGGTTTCGCGCTGCTGGCGCTGACCTGACAACCGACCGATTCCAAACTCCTGTCGGCCCGGTCGATCCCGGTGCCCGACTGCCATCTCAGGGAGGAAATGATGGCTCATCCACCGAAGACTATCGCGAACTATCTGACGTTCCTCAGCGCCGGTCTGGCCAGCTCGTTCCTCGCTCTGGCGGCGGCGCAGGCTCAGACCGCGGCGCCCGAGGTCGCGCCTGAAACCGCCGCAGAACCGGCCGCCGCCGCAGAAACACCCGTCGCCAATGCGGAAATGACCGATGGTCAGCGTTCCGCCGCCGAGGCAGCCGAACGGCTTGCCGCAGGTGAGCCGGACGAGCCGGTCATCCTGAACGCCCCCGACCCCGATACCCGCCGGGTCTATGTTCAGGACCCGGCCCATTTCGCCGCCGTGACCCAGCAATTCGTCATCGACGGATCAACCGGGCGCGTGATCGGCATGACGGATGGCGGCTTTCTGCCGCATCCTGTGGCGGCCGAGGACGGATCGTTCTTTGCGCAGGCCAGCACCGTCTTTGAACGGATCGCGCGCGGCAAGCGGACCGACTATATCGAAGTGTTCGATTCCGTCAGCTTTCAGCCGACCGCCGATATCGAACTGCCCGCCGATGCGCTGCGGTTTCTGATCGGCACCTATCAGTGGATGAACGCGCTGACGCCCGACAACAAGAACCTGCTGTATTACCAGTTCTCGCCCGCTCCGGCGGTCGGTATCGTCGATCTGGAGGCCAAGGCGTTCGACCGGATGCTGGAAGTGCCGGATTGTTTCCATATCTTCCCCGCTGCGCCGACGACGTTCTACATGAACTGCCGTGACGGCAGCCTTGCCAAGGTCGATTTCGCCAACGGTGAAACCACCGTGACCAATACCGAGGTGTTCCACACCGAGGAAGAACTGCTCATCAACCATCCGGCCTACAACATGCGGGCGGGGCGGCTGGTCTGGCCGACCTATACCGGCAAGATCTTCCAGATGGATCTGACCGCTGACGCCGCGACCTTCCGTCAGCCCTTCGAGGCCCTGACCGAGGCCGAGCGCGCCGATGGCTGGCTCCCCGGCGGCTGGCAGCAGACGGCCTATCACCGCCCGAGCGACCGTATCTATCTGCTGGTCGATCAGCGCGACCAATGGCGCCACAAGACGGCCAGCCGTTTCGTCGTGGTGATGAACGCCGCTACCGGTGAACGGCTTGCCAAGCTGGAACTGAACCGCGAGATCGACTCGATCAACGTCAGCCAGGATGAAGACCCGCTGCTTTACGCGCTCTCGGCGGGCGATCAGACGCTGTATATCCTGAACGCCGAAACGGGCGAGGAACTGCGCAGCGTCAATCAGCTTGGCCGCGGCCCGCAGATCATCACCACCCATGACATGGGGGCGTGAGATGCAGGAACTGTTGCACGAACCCCTGCTTGGCTGGACCCTGCGCAGCTTTCTGGCGCTGATGTTCGGCTATGCGGCGGTCTCGAAGCTGGGCAGTATCGAGGAATTTTACGGCGTCGTCCGCAACTTCCGCCTGCTGCCCGACGGGCTGGCCTATCCGGCGGCGCTGGCGCTGCCGGTGGTGGAACTGGCCGTGGCAGCGGGGCTGATGATTACCCCGCTGGCCGGTCCCGCCGCCATGACCGCCGCGCTGTTGCTGGCCGTCTTCGGGCTGGCCATCGCCATCAACGTGCTGCGTGGGCGCACCCAGATCGACTGCGGCTGTTTCCGTGACGGCATGAAGCAGCAGATCAGCTGGCTTCTGGTCGGGCGCAACGTGCTGCTGACCGCGACGGCGGTGGCGGCGGCGGTGCTGGTGCAGCCTCTGGGCGGTGTCCTGAACCTGACGGTCGGGCTGTTCGCCGGTGCTGTCCTGATGCTGCTTTATGTCAGCATGTCCATGCTTGGCGGGATGCCTGCCGCGCAACCTTCAACCCATTCCCGGAAAGGCCACTGACATGTCGTTCCTGATCGTTTCCAATATCCTGCTGTGGATCGCCTTTCTGGGCGTGTCAGTCGCGCTGCTGGGCCTGATGCGTCAGGTCGGGCTGCTGCATGAACGGTCCTCGCCCATGGGTGCGATGATTACCGATCACGGCCCCGATATCGGCGATGCCGCCCCCGAATTCGCCGTGCCCGACTATTTTGGACGCGACATCCACATCGGCGGCGCCGCCGAACGACCCACGCTGCTGATGTTCACCGCGCCAAGCTGCCCGGTCTGCGACAAGCTGTTTCCGATCATCAAATCCATCGCGCGGGCCGAAAAGATCAATGTCGTGATGATCAGCGACGGCCCGCCCGAGGAACATGCCCGTTTCCTGAAAACGCATGAACTGGGTCAGATCCGCTATGTCGTCTCGGCCGAAATCGGCATGGCCTTCCAGGTGGGCAAGATCCCTTATGGCGTGCTGGTCGATCCCGAAGGGGTCATCCGCGCCAAGGGCCTGACCAATACGCGCGAACATCTCGAAAGCCTGCTCGAAGCGGACAAGACCGGCTTTGCCTCGCTGCAACAGTTCATTGCCAGCCGCAAGAAGAGCGCGGCCTGACCCGGCCGTTCCAGACACAACCCCAAGCTGAGGGAGGGAAAGATCATGCTGGGGAATTTCAGATTTGACCAAATGGTGGAAAACCTGTCGCGCCGCGTCGCCGGCCGGACCAGCCGCCGAAGCTTTGTCGGCCGTGTCGGCACGGTGATGGCGGGGGTGGCGCTGGTGCCACTGCTGCCAGTGGATCGCCGGGGGCGCGTCAGTCGCGCCAACGCGGCCGGACCTGCCGACGGCACCGATCCGCGCGCCAAATGGCAGCCGCAGGACCATGACATTCAGGCCTGCGATTACTGGCGGCACTGTTCGATCGACGGGAACATCTGCGACTGTTCCGGCGGTTCGCTGACCAACTGCCCGCCGGGGACCAAGCTGGCCACATCGTCCTGGGTGGCAAGCTGCTATAACCCGACCGATGGCGAAAGCTATCTGATCGCCTATCGCGACTGCTGCGGGGCCAACATGCCCGGCCGCTGCCCCTGCCTCGTGACCGAAGGCGAACTGCCCGTCTATCGCCCCGAATTCGCCAATGACATCATCTGGTGTTTCGGGGCCGAGGATGACGCGATGACCTATCATTGCACCATTTCGCCCATCGTCGGGAAATCAAGCTGATGCAGCGTCGCCAAAGGCGGAGCGCCGCCTTTGGCATTCACCCTTTCTGGAGACAATGTAAAAAATGACCGTTGCGATGAAGGCGCGTTCCCTGCTGGCCGCCATAACCCTGACCCTGACCGCCGCGACCGGCGCATGGGCCGCCGACAAGGTCGAAGTGCTTGACGCGGTTCCCGAAGGCGGGGCCGTCGTCGAGATCGACAAGCTGAAATACCTCACGCCCGAAATCACGATCAAGGCAGGTGAGACGGTCACCTGGACCAACCTCGAAGTCATGCCCCACAACGCGCATTTCATTGGCGGTGTCGTGGGCGATGAGGCCCTTCAGGGGCCGATGCTGAAAAAAGGCGAAAGCTGGACGGTCCGTTTCAACGAGGCCGGCACCTATGACTATCACTGCACCCCGCATCCGTTCATGCGCGGCAAGGTCATCGTCGAATAAGGAGAAGGCTGACCATGTGGATTCCCTATGACATCCGGTCCTCGCTCAAGGCCGAAAGCGCCGCGGATGTTTGCGCGCAATCGCGGGCCGATCTGTCGGAACGGGATTTCGTGGTCGGCTTTTACCTGCGCAACCCGGTCACACAGGTCTGGGAAGCCGATCTTGTCGCCAGCGAGGCAGGGCAGCAGATAACCGTGTCATCCGATATGCATATCAGCCTTTACGGCAATGACGCTGGCAAGCTGACCGAGGTGATCTATCAGCTTCGCGCCGTGTCGGTCGAAGGGGCGCTGCATGCCGCGCATGCCGATTTTCAGCCGCGCCTGCTGCGCTGGATCGCGCAGATCGGGCGCGGCATGGCGATTGGCGGCTGGCGCATCGCTGATCTGGCCCACGGCGCGCGCTGGCGCTGCACCCCGTTCCGGCCAAGCGCGATGCAGGTCGACTTTCAGGCGCTGCCGCTGGTCGAGGCCGATCTGGCCCCATGGATCGAACTGTTCCAGAGGTCGCGCAATGCCGGCGATGCCGCAAGTCGCCTGATGGCCGCCTTTGCCGTGCTGAATGCGGCGGATCGGGGCGACGCGGCGCTTGGCCGGTCAGGGGCCGCCGGGTTTAACGTGACGCAGGAAATGCTGATCCATTCCGGCGCTCTGGCCCATCCGACGGTGCTGAAGGGTCTTGATCTGGCCGGGCTGATCGCCGTTCTGCGCCCTGAACATGCGCGTCTGATCGGGCCAGACGGAATGCTGACGCCGATCCGCGACGATCTGGCCGCGCAGCAGCAGATGGCCATGCTTGCCAATCTCGCCGATCTGGCGACCCATCACCTGATTATGGCTGAACTGCGCGCCCGCGAAGGGCAGGCGCAGCCCGTGGCGCCCATTCCGGCGGCTGATGCACGCGGCTTTCACGACGCCGCATTGGGCGTGTGATGCCATGAAAATATTACCCACAATCCTGCTGTTGTCGTCCTTGCTTTTCGGTGCTGCGACCTTTGCCGGCATCGCGACCAGCCAGCAGCCCGACCCTCAAGCCGGGCCGACCACGCTTGAGGATCTGGGCCGCCGTCTGTTCAACGAACCCAAGCTGTCCCGCCTCGGCACCCAGTCCTGCGCCACCTGCCACGACCCCAGCCACGCTTTCACCGATCCGCGTCACAGTTTTGCTGGGCGCGCCGTGTCTGTGGGCGATGACGGGGAATCCCATGGCGACCGCAACACGCCGACGCTGTCCTATGCCTTTCTCAGCCCGGCGTTCCATCAGGATGAACAGGGCCGTTACAAGGGCGGGCAGTTCTGGGACGGTCGCGCCAACGATCTGCGCGATCAGGCCGGACAGCCGATGTTGAACCCGGTCGAGATGGCGATGGCCGACAAATCGGCCGTGATCGAACGGTTGCGCGATGACACGGATTATACGGCCGATTTTGATGCCCTGTTCGGCGCCGGCGCGCTGGACGATGTGGAACCCGCCTTCGATCACGTCGCCACCGCGCTTGCGGCCTATCAAAGCACCGAAGAATTTGCCCCATTCGATTCCAGATACGACCGCTATCTGCGCGGCGAAGCCGAACTGACCGAGCAGGAAAAATTCGGCCATACCGTGTTCATCACCTGGAACTGCCGGCTTTGCCATCAACTCAGCAAGGCGGGCATGACCCCGCGCGAGACCTTCACCAGCTTTGAGTATCACAATATCGGCGTGCCGGTGAATCATGCCGTGCGCGACATCAATGGCATGGGGCCGGATTATGTCGATACCGGCCTTTTGTTCCGCGCGGGCATCGACGATCCCACGCAGGCGGGTCGCGTCAAGGTGCCGACCTTGCGAAACGTCGCCGTGACCGGCCCCTATATGCACAACGGCATTTTTGAAGACCTGCGAACGGCTGTTGTGTTCTATAACATCTATACCAGTCGGCGCGCCAAAGCGAAGATCAATCCCGAAACGGGCCAGCCATGGGGGGCGCCCGAAGTGGCCGAGAACCTGTCGCTGCATGAATTGCAATCGGGTCTGATGCTGGACGATGCCCGCGTGGATGCATTGGTCGCGTTTCTGGAAACGCTGACCGACCAGCGATACGAACCCTTGCTGGAAGAACAGAAAAAGCAGCGCGAAGCTGCGCGGGCCGAGGGGCGCGACTGACCGGGATATTCGCAAAGGAAACTGCGCCATGACCGCCGGAAACCGCAAGATGAGCCGCCGCGCCGCGATGACCGAAGTGGCGCGCGTCACCGGCGCGGCCTGTCTGGGCGGCTTTGCCTTGGCCGCGCTGGTGCAATCGACCGGCAAGGCCGATGCCCGCGCGCTGCGTCCGCCGGGTGCCCTGCCCGAGGATGATTTCCTGTCCACTTGCGTGCGCTGTGGGTTGTGTGTACAGGCCTGCCCCTATGAGACGCTGTCACTGGCCGAATGGGGGCAGGAAGCCGCGGTCGGCACGCCCTTCTTCACCCCGCGCGAGGTGCCCTGTTACATGTGCGTCGATGTGCCCTGCGCACGCGCCTGCCCCACCGGCGCGCTGGACCGAGACATCGCCATTCCCGACGCAAGCATGGGCGTGGCTGTTCTGGTAGGACACGAGGACTGCCTGAATTACAAAGGCATGAATTGCAGCATCTGCGTGCGCGTCTGCCCGATCCGCGGCAAGGCCATCACGCTGGAACCCGGCGAGGTGAACGGCCGCCGGATCATGATCCCCACCGTTCATTCCAACGCCTGCACCGGCTGCGGCACCTGCGAAAAGCACTGCGTCACCGGCCATGCCTCGATCCGGGTGCTGCCGCGCGATCTGGGACTTGGCGGCGCGGGCCGCAACCGGGCAGGGCGCCAGATATGATTCTGCGCGGGTGGATATCAAGCAGCCGCAGGCAGGGCGTCGCGGCCCATGGCGTATTGCGCGCGCATAAATGGTGGCTGCTGCGGCGCATCAGCCAGATCGCCGTCATGGCGCTGTTCATGCTGGGTCCATGGGCCGGAATCTGGTTGGCACGCGGCAATTTCGCCGCAAGCGAGATCGGCGGCGTGGTGCCGCTGGCCGATCCCTATATTCTGCTGCAAGGCCTTGTCGGGGGGGCGGTGCCTGCCGCGCCGGTCATCCTCGGCGCGGCGATTATCGTGGTTTTCTACCTGATCGTCGGCGGCCGCGCCTATTGCGGCTGGGTCTGTCCGGTCAATGTCATCACCGACACCGCCTATTGGCTGCGCGAGAAAACCGGCCTGACCCGCGACCGCAAGCTGGACCGCCGCACCCGGCTGATCGTTCTGGGCGCGACCCTGATCGCAGCCGCCGCCACCAGCACCATCGCCTGGGAATTCGTGAACCCGGTCAGCCTGACGCAACGCGGCCTGATCTCGGGCATCGGCCTTGGCTGGGGGATCGTCCTTGCGGTGTTCCTGCTGGATCTGTTCGTCTCGCGACGGGCGTGGTGCAGCCATCTTTGCCCCGTCGGCGCCTTTTACGGCCTTCTGGG
>JAUNUO010000280.1 GCA_030538135.1 Paracoccus sp. (in: a-proteobacteria) | reverse complement strand
GGTCGCTGGCATCGCCGTCGATGATGATGCGGGTGGTCACGTCATCCTGCATCGTTTCGGCCACCAGCCGGATTACCGGCGTCATGCTGCCCTGCAACTCGATCCGGCCTTCGGTCAGGTCGAACCGCTTGCCCAACAGATCGACGCGGCCCCGGATCAGTTCCAGCGTCCCCACCGGCACGACGTTGCGGGCGGTCCCGGTGATGCGCATCTGCCCGCCCATTTCCGCGTCCACGCCCCGGCCCCGGATGAAGATCTGGTTGGGCGCGTCGATGGTCAGGTCCAGTTGCGGCGGGTTGTCGGGCGGCGTGGCGGGCGGGCCGACCATGCCCGCGTCGCTGGCCGCCTGACCGGGAAACGGTTCCAGCCCGGCCTTGGCGCGGGTGGCGCGCACCGGGCGGGTGTCGCCGACATGGGTGATGTCGGGGATCGGGGTCGATCCGCCCAGACCCGTCGAGGGGATGCGGATTTCCGCATTGGGGATCGTCACCCGCCCCGAAATCAGCAGCGACTGCCCCATCACCCCCGAGGCGCGGACAGACCCGTTCAGCAGCGCCTCATACAGGTTCGGGTCACGCACCGTCACATTGTCCAGCACCAGCCCGACATCCACCGTGCCCGCATCCAGATCGACCGGCCCGCTGATCGTGACCCGTCCCCCGGCGGAAACGTTGCCCGCGCCCTCGACGTTGATGCGCCGCCCGTTCAGGTTGGCGGTCAGGTCGATCGCTTCCAGCCTTATGCCAAGGCGCGGCTCGGCCAGATGCCCGTTCATCAGCCGCACATTGCCCGCCAGCGATTCCAGCCCCGGCGGCCCGCGCAGGGTCAGGTCGAAATTCACCGGCCCCTCGATGCTGCGGGTGCGCAGGAACGGGTTAGCGACGGCGGCATCGGAAATGCCCGAGATCCGCAGATCGGTGGTGGCGAAATCCTGTGCCGCGGTGCCGGTGATCTGCGCGCGCGTGCCGCCCGGTGCGGTGGCGGTCAGGTTCACGGCATAATCCGCGCCCGCCTGGCGCATCGTGCCGGTGAGCTGCGCCGGGCCGGGAAAGCCCGGCACCAGCAGCCCCAGATCGGCCAGCCGCGCATCCAGATTCAGCCCCGCCGCCGGGCTGCCGTCGCCGGTCACGGTCAGTTGCGGGTTGCGCAGGTTCAGCCGCTGGATGGAAAAGGCGCCGCTGACGACCTGCTGACTGGCGGCCAGATCAAAACTGGTGTTTCCGGCCAGAATCCGGTCGGCCTGTTCCTGCCCCACGCGCAGCCCCGACGCCGACCCCTGCGCCGTCACCCGTCGCGTGGCGCCGTCATCCGTGATCCGCCCGTCAGCGGTCAGCGATCCGCCGATGCCGTTGCCCAGAAACCGCAGATCGCCGGCGTTGATGCGCGCGGTCAGATCGGTCGCGGCCTGCCCGACCTGCCCCGATGCGGTGGCGTTCAGCCGCGCGTTCTGCACCCGTGCATCCTCGATGGACAGCACGCCGTCGCGTTCGACCCCGCGCAAGTGCAGCCGCGTCGGTCCCGACAGCGCCGCATCCAGCTGCGACTGCCCAAGGGCCAGATCGTTCGCCGTCCCGTCCACCACCAGCCGCCGCGCGCCGGTGCCGTCATCGGCAAAGCTGGCCGTCGCGTCGAAACTGCCGCGCCAGCCAAGCCCAAGCGATTCCAGCCGCCGGATTTCCGCCTGCGCGGTCAGATCGGTGCCGTCCGGGCCGATCCGGCCGGTGGCCTCGATCAATGTCTGATCGTTGGTCAGCCGCGCCTGTTCGATGCTGATCTGACCGTCCTGTTCGGTGCCGCGAATGGCGATCTGGGTCGTGCCGGTCAGCGCGCCATCGACGTTCTGCTGACCAAGCCGCAGGTTCTGGCCGGTGCCGGTCAGATCGAACCGGCGCTGCCCATCTGATTCGCGCGCCGTCGCCGTTGCGGTCAGCGCGCCGGACAGACCCCGGCCAAAGGCGGCCAGATCGGGAATATCGACATCCAGCTTGGCGTCCAGTTCGCCCGGCGCGAAATCGCCGCCGCCGTCCAGCGTCAGTTGCGGGTTCGCCAGCCGCAACTGTTCCAGCTTGTAACTGCCGTCGCCGCCCTCACCCGCGATGACGGTC
>JAUNUO010000279.1 GCA_030538135.1 Paracoccus sp. (in: a-proteobacteria) | reverse complement strand
AACCCGTAATTGTCATAAATCTCGCGGATGTCGGCGATCAGTTCCAGCCCGTCCATGTTGATGTCGTCCAGCCGCCCGATGAATGGGCTGATGAAGGTCGCCCCCGCCTTGGCCGCCAGAATCGCCTGCGCCGCCGAAAAGCACAGCGTCACGTTGACCATGTGTCCGTCATCCGACAGCGCTTTGCAGGCCCGCAGCCCCTCCCAGGTCAGCGGCACCTTGACGGTGATGTTCGGCGCGATCTCGGCCAGCTTCTTGCCCTCGCGGATCATGTCTTCTGCCTTTTCGGCGACGACTTCGGCGCTGACCGGCCCCGATACCATCTCGCAGATCTCGCGTGTGACCTCGATGATGTCGCGCCCCGATTTCAGGATCAGCGAGGGGTTGGTGGTGACACCATCGACCATCCCCAGATCGTTCAACTCGCGGATGGCGGCGACATCTGCGGTATCGACAAAGAATTTCATGGCATGCTCCCGGTGCTGCGGTTCGGGCCTTTGATAGCGCAGCCGGGCGCGGGCGGAAAGGGCGGGGTGGCCTGATTGCGGCGGATGTGGCAGGATCATGGCCGATCCGCCGTGATGAGAACAGAGGCCACCGATGCCGGACATCCAACTGACCGAACCCATGCAGGATCGCATTCGCCGTCAGATCGCGCAGGGTGCCTATGCCGATCCGTCCGATGTGGTGCGCGCCGGACTGCGTCTGCTGATGGAACAGGACGGTGCGCGGCAGTTTTACGCGCTGAAGGCCGAACTGGACCGTGCCGCCGCCGACACCGGCGCCGCGCCGGATTTCGCCCCCCGCGCCTACGAGCCCGACGCCTTTCACGCATGAAGCTGACCCCGTCGGCGCGCGCCGATCTCGATTCCATCCGTGACTATACGATGGCGCGCTGGGGCGGGGCGCAGTGGCTGCGCTATTACCGGGTGCTGGCCGGTTGCCTTGACCGGATCGCAGGCGACCCGGCGGTTGGCCGCGACCGGCGGCTGTTTCGCGCCCGGATGCGGTCGCTGAACTGCCAGGCATGCGACCTTTTTCATCGAGGATGGGCGGAGCGTGGCGATCCTGCGGATCGTTCATCTGGCCATGAACCTGCCCGCCTTGCGTTATGCCGACGATCTTGATGCCCCCTGAACATTTCCCGCCTGGCGCCCGCATCGCCGTGCTGACCGCCGAACCCGTTGGTGTGCTGGATTATCTCGCGCCCGAGGGCGGGGCGCAGCGGGGGGCGCTGGTTCTGGTGCCCTTGGGGCCGCGGCGGGTGATGGGCTGTGTCTGGGGGCCGGGTCTGGGCGGCTTTGATGCGGCAAAGCTGCGACCGGTCGCGCGGGTGCTGGATGTGCCGTCCTTTACCCCGGCCTTTCTGGACTTCCTGACCCGCGCCGCCGATTACACGCTGACGCCCCTGCCGATGATGCTGCGCATGGCCCTGCGCGCGCCGGGGCTGGATCAGCCGCCCGCCGCCCGCCGGGTCATCGTGCCCGCCGGCGATCCGCCCGCCCGCATGACCGAGGCGCGTGCCCGCGTCATGCAGGTGATCGCCGATCACGGCGGCGCGCCGATGGCGCCGGGCGAGCTGGCGCATCTGGCGGGCGTCGGCGGCGGCGTGGTGCGCGGGCTGGTCGCGGCGGGGACGTTGGCGGAAATCGCCGCGCCGCGCGATCTGCCCTTTCCGCCGCTGGACCCTTTGCGGGCCGGCAAGCCCCTTGCCCCCGATCAGGCCGCCCCCGCCGAAGCCCTGCGCGCGGCGGTCCGCAGCGGCACCTATGGCACCACGCTGCTGCGCGGCGTCACCGGCTCGGGCAAGACCGAGGTATATCTTGAAGCGGTCGCCGAAACCCTGCGCGCGGGGCGACAGGCGTTGATCCTGCTGCCTGAAATCGCGCTGTCGGTCGAATTTCTGGACCGGGTCGAGGCGCGCTTCGGCGCCCGTCCCGGCGAATGGCATTCCGGCATCACCTCGTCCGAGCGGCGCCGGCTGTGGCATATGGCGGCGGCGGGGCAGGTGCAGATGGTCGTGGGCGCGCGGTCCTCGCTGTTCCTGCCGTTCCGCGATCTGGGCCTGATCGTCGTCGATGAGGAACATGATTCCAGCTATAAACAGG
>JAUNUO010000278.1 GCA_030538135.1 Paracoccus sp. (in: a-proteobacteria) | reverse complement strand
ATGTCGCGATCCGTCACCTGCTTTTGCAGATAGCGCATCATCCCGACTTCGAGATCCTCGATGACGATCGTGCCACGCGGAAGATTGTCCAACATCCCGACCTCCTGCCCATGGATGCCGCATAGCAGCGCCGTACCGGTCGCGCAAGAAAATATCGCACGGCTACACCAAAAGGATAATATTATTGCGGGACGGTCTCGGACGCCGGACAGCAAAAACGCCCGCCGGATGCGGCGGGCGCTCGCTTATCTCAGCCGTCCGATGGCGTATTGCGGTGACTGGCCCTGTGCGGCCAGCCACTCGGCCAGCAAGGCCGGATCAGGGTTTTCCATGTCCGGTCCCATCGCCTCGGCCGCCAGCCCGCCGGTGACGAACAGCGCGTCGATGCCTTGCTGCGCGGCGCCCAGAACGTCGGTGAAGATGCCGTCGCCCACGGCCAGAACACGGTCGCCCGCGCCAAGTCCCAGTTCGGCCCGCGCCAGATCATAGATCGGGGCGTGCGGCTTGCCGAAATACAGCGCCTGCCCGCCCATCTGCTGATACAGTTCGGCGAGCGCGCCGGCGCAATAGATGCGTGTCTCGCCCATATCGACCACGATATCGGGATTGGCACACAGCATCGGCAATCCGCGCGCGATGGCATCAGCGAAACGGTCGCGGTAATCCTCGGGCACCTCGGTCATTTCGTCGAAGGGGCCGGTGTTCACGATCCCCCCGGCCCGATCCAGAGGCACACGGTCGATCTGCACGCCTTCATAACCCGCCGGAATATCGTTGAAAAAACCCAAGTCCTTGTCGGTGCCGATGAACCAGACCTTGCGGCCGACCTGACCGGAAAACATCGCCACCTGCGCGGCATCGCCGGAACTGACGATCACGTCCCACGCGTCGCGCGGCACGCCCATGCGATCAAGCTGAGCCTGCACATACTGGCGCGGACGCGGGGCGTTGGTCATCAGACAGACTTTGCCCCCGCCGGCGCGGAACGCCTGCAAGGCCGCAACAGCGGCCGGATAGGCCGCCTTGCCGTTATGCAGACAGCCCCAGAGATCGCAGAACAGCGCGCGGTAATCGCCGCCGATCTGCGACAGGCTTTCAATGATGCGGGTCATCTCAGACCGAAAGAACCGGGATGATCTGCTTCTTGCGGCTCATCACGCCGGGCAGAACCACGCTGTCGCCCGTCACGACTACGCCAAAGCTGCGTTCGGCCACCTGTTTCACGAAATCATTGGGCACCAGAAGGGTCGCTTCTTCCTTCAGGATATCCACGACGAACAACAGCACCTCGTCGGCGCCATCGGCGGCGGCGACGCCGGGCATGGCGGCCATCAGCGCGGCCTTGCGGTCCAGCAGAACCTGCGGCGCGGTGGTTTCCAGAACCGACACGCGCAGCTGTTTGCCGCCCAGTTCGTATTCCTTGCTGTCCATTCTCAGCAGGGCGTCGTCGGAAAACGCCGACACGTCCGATTTCGCGGCGAACATTTCGGCGGCGTAATCGGTGATGTTAACGCCCAGATCCTTGGCCAGCTTTTCGGCGACGGCGCGGTCGTGGGGCGTGGTGGTGGGACTGCGGAATTCCAGCGTGTCGGACAGGATGCAGGTCAGCATCGCACCTTTGATGCCTTCGGGGGCCCGGGCCATGTCGTCGCCGATCAGGTCGTGCATGATCGTGGCGGTGCAGGCCAGCGGGCGGATGGTGATATTGATCGGGCTTTTGGTTTTCACGCCGCCAGCCAGAAGGTGGTGGTCGATGATCTCGATCACCTCGGCATCCGCCAGCGAGGCGGGCAGTTCGGCCGGGTTGTTGGTGTCAACGATCACGCATTTGTCGCCCGCGGCCACGTCGGCGATGATTTCGGGCTTGTCCAGACGCCAGCGGTTCAGCATCCAGGCGGCTTCGGTGTTCGGTTCGCCCTGAAGAACGGCCTTGGCGGGCTGTTTGCGCACCTCGTTCAGATACCAGGCCCAGATGATGGGAGAGCCGGTGGAATCGGTGTCGGGGGCGGTGTGGCCAAAAACCTTGATCGTCATGTCATGCCTGTAATATGGGATTTCGCGCGCCTTATAGGCCGCGCGCGCCGGGGGGGCAAGGAAAAGGCCCGCCA
>JAUNUO010000277.1 GCA_030538135.1 Paracoccus sp. (in: a-proteobacteria) | reverse complement strand
ATGGCGGCATGGGATTGCCGCAGGCGCTGAACATGGCGGTGGCCGACATGATGGCCGGGGCCTGCCTTGCGCTGCAACTGAACCCCTTGCTGACGCAGGGTCAGATCGAGGCGCTGGAACATCACGCCAGCGACGAGATCAAGGAACTCTATCTGCCGCGCCTGACCGGCGGCGACTGGTCGGGCAGCATGAACCTGACCGAACCGCAGGCGGGCAGCGATGTCGGCGCCCTGTCCACCCGCGCCGAGCGGGCGGATGACGGCACCTATCGCGTGACCGGGCAGAAGATTTTCATCACCTGGGGCGACAGCGACGTGACCGCCAATGTCTGCCATCTGGTGCTTGCGCGCCTGCCCGATGGCGCGCCCGGCACGCGCGGCATCAGTCTGTTCATGGTGCCGAAATTCCTGCCCGACGAAAACGGTGAACCGGGTGTGGCCAACAGCCTGCATGTGGTGTCGCTGGAACATAAACTCGGCATCCACGGCAGCCCCACCTGCGTCATGTCCTTCGAGGGCGCCAAAGGCTGGCTGGTGGGCGAGGAACACAAGGGCATGGCCGCCATGTTCACCATGATGAACGCCGCCCGGCTTGGCGTCGGCGTGCAGGGTGTCGGCGTTGCCGAAGCCGCGCTGCAACAGGCGGTCGAATACGCCACCGAGCGCAACCAGATGGGGCCGATCATCACCCACCCCGACGTGCGCCGGATGCTGGCTACCGCGCGGGCCGAGGTGTTCGCCGCCCGCGCCATCTGCCTGGGCTGCGCCACCGCGCTGGATATGGCCCGCGCCACCGGCGATGACCACTGGTCCGCCCGCGCCGCTTTCCTGACCCCGATCGCCAAGGCCTACGGCACCGATGTCGGCTGCCGCGTGGCCGATACCGGGGTGCAGGTCCACGGCGGCATGGGCTATATCGAGGAAACCGGCGCCGCCCAGTATCTGCGCGACGTGCGGATTACGCCCATCTACGAAGGCACCAACGGCATTCAGGCGATGGACCTCGTGGGCCGCAAGCTGGCCGATGGCGGCGAGGCGGCGCTGCGCCTGCTGGACGAGGCCGGGGACGAGGCGCGCCGCGCCCATGCCGTCTGCGCCGATCTGGCCGATCAGGTCTGGCAGGCGACCGAGGCCCTGCGCGAGGGCACGCAGGCGATGCTGGATGCGGGCATGGCCGACCGTTTCGCCGGGGCGGTGCCCTATCTGTCGGCCTTTGCCCGCGTGCTGGGCGCGATCTGCCACCTGCGCGCCGCTCAGGCCGGGGGCGAGGATCACAAACACCTGGCGCGCATCTATATCACCCGCATCCTGCCCCGCTATGCCGGCGATCTGGCCGAGGCGCGGGCCGGGGTCGCCGATCTGGACGCGCTCAGCGATCAGGCGATGGCCGGGGCCGTCACCGCGTGAGCCTGCCCGAACAGCGCGAAACGCCGGGCATCGCCCATCCGTGGCCCGACCCGCCCGCGCCCGGCGAGGCGGTGCAGATCGCCGAGGGCGCGCTATGGCTGCGCCTGCCGCTGCCGATGGCGCTGGATCACGTCAATGTCTTTGCCTTTGCCGATGACGCGGCCGACGGCGGCGGCTGGACGGTGATCGACACCGGGTTCGACACGCGCAAGACCCGCGCAATCTGGGAAACCGCGCTGGCCGGGCCGCTGCGCGGGCGTCCGGTCCGCCGGGTCATCGCCACCCATCACCACCCCGACCATATCGGCCTTGCCGGCTGGCTGATGGGGCAGGGGGCCGATCTGTGGACCAGCCGCACGGCCTGGCTGATGGCGCGGATGCTGGTGCTGGATGAACAGGATCGCCCGCCGCCCGAGACGCTGACCTTCTGGCGCCGCGCGGGGATGGACCCGGCGGTTCTGACCGATCGCGCCAGCCAGCGCCCGTTCAACTTTGCCGATACGGTCCACCCGCTGCCGCTGGGCTATATCCGCCTGACCGAGGGTCAGCAGATCCGGTTCGGCGGGCGCGACTGGCGGGTGGCGATGGGAGACGGCCATGCGCCGGAACATGTCACGCTGTGGTCGCTGTCGGATGATCTGGTGATCGGCGGCGATCAGTTGCTGCCCGGCATCTCGCCCAACCTTGGCGTTTATCCGACCGAACCGGGCGCCGATCC
>JAUNUO010000053.1 GCA_030538135.1 Paracoccus sp. (in: a-proteobacteria) | reverse complement strand
TCGAAATTCGCGTGGTAATCCAGATGATCCTGACTGAAGTTGGTGAACGCCCCGGCCATCAGCCGCACCCCGTCAAGGCGGCGCTGGTCAAGACCGTGGCTGGAAGCCTCCATTGCGGCATGGGTGATGCCGGCGCTCGTGGCCTCGGCCAGAAGGCGATGCAGGGTCAGCGGATCGGGGGTGGTATGGGCCAGCTTGGCCTGAAAATCGCCCTGAACGCCCATGGTGCCAAGGCTGATCGCCGGGACGCCCATGGCCTGCCACAACTGGCGGGTAAAGTTCACGACCGAGGTCTTGCCCGAGGTGCCGGTGACGCCGACCATGATGTCGGGCTGCGCGCCGAACCACAGCGCCGACGCACCGGCCAGCGCGGCGCGGGGATCTTCGGCCACGATCAGCGCGCCGTCCCAGCCGGTCAGCGCCTCACCGGCCAGCGCCTCGCCCTTGCGGTCGGTCAGCACCGCTGCCGCGCCTTGCCGGATCGCGTATTGGATGAATTCGCCGCCATGCACCGCCGATCCGGGCAGCGCGGCGAACAGAAAGCCGTCCTTCACCGCGCGGCTGTCCAGCGCAAGGCCGGTGATCTGCGGATCGCGCCCGCCTGCCGCGCGCAGCCCCAGTTCCGACAGTTTCCGTGCCATCTGCGCCATCCGCGCCCCCGTCAGTTGCTTGCCACGCGCTGTAGCCCGCCCTCGGGGGCAGTTTCAACACGCGCCTCGATGCGCGGCGGGATCGTGCGCAGCTTTTCCCCGGTGACGGGCGCCAGCCCGACCAGAGGCGCAAGGCGGCGGATCATCTCGGCCGCGACGGGAACGGCGGTTGACCCCGCCGTCCGCCTTTCGCCCGAAGCGCCGGCGATCGAGGGTTCATCCAGTGCCAGCACCAGCACATATTTCGGATCGCTGGCGGGCAGGACGGCGGCAAAGTTTGCCACGACCTTGTTGGCATAATAGCCGCCACCGCGGCGCGGCTTGTCGGCGGTGCCGGTCTTGCCCGCGACCTCGTATCCCGGCACGTTGGCCTGCCGGGCGGTGCCGCGCGTCACCACCTGACGCAGCATCGCCACGGCCATCTGCGCGGCGCGCGGCGACAGCACCTGTTCGCCCTCGGGCCGGGCACGGCCATGCACCAGCGTCGGCGTGACGCGGCGGCCGTCATTGGCGATCGTCGCATAAGCGGCGGCCAGATGCAGCGGGCTGGCGGCCAGACCATGCCCAAAGGACACCGTGGCAGAAGTGACGGCGGGCCAGCGGGCCGGAACCAGCGGGCGGCCCGTCGGCGCCTCGACCATCTCGATCGGGGTGGGGTCGAACAGGCCCAGCTTTTGCAGAAAATCGCGTTGCCGTTCCGGCCCCAGCATCTGCGCGATCCTGACCGTGCCGACGTTCGAGGATTTCACGATCACGTCGGTCACCGACAGTTGCGGCCCATAGTTGGAAAAGTCGCGGATGCGATATTTGCCGATCTGCATCGGACTGTTGGTGTTGATCCCCGAATTGGGGTTGACGAGGCCCAGGTCCATCGCCTGCGCGACGGGGAAAATCTTGAAGCTGGAGCCAAGTTCATACTGGCCCTGCACCGCGCGATTGAAGATCGGGCTGTCGGACGGATCACCCTTCAGCAAGGGGCGGGGGCGGTCGTTGGGGTCGAAATCGGGCAGGCTTGCCATCGCCACGATCTCGCCCGTCTGGATTTCCATCATCACGGCGGTGGCACCCTTGGCGTTCATCACCTTCATGCCCGACGCCAGCACTTCCTCCATCGCCTGCTGCACGGTCAGGTCGATGGAAAGCTGCAAAGGCGCGCCGTCACGGCCCGGATCGCGCAGCCAGCCGTCAAAGGCCTTTTCCACGCCCGCCACGCCCAGAACCTCGGCGCTGGCGACGCCTTCCTGACCGAAACCGGACCCGCCAAGGATATGGCTGGCCAGATGACCGTTCGGATAAAGCCGCATCTCGCGCGGGCCGAACAGCAGGCCGGGTTCGCCCAGATCGTGGACCGCCTGCATCTGTTCGGGCGACAGGCGCTTGCGAATCCACAGAAATTTGCGTTCGCCGGTGAAATCTTCGCGCAGCCGGTCGCGATCCAGATCGGGGAAGATGCGGGCCAGCCCGTCGGCCGCCCTGATCGGGTCGATCATCTGCTGCGGATGGGCATAAAGCGCGTGGGTCAGCAGGTTCGTCGCCAGAATCCGCCCGTTGCGGTCGGTGATGTCGGCGCGCTGCGAGATGATGTCGGTTCCGGTGACGGCCGAGGTCGGCTCGGTGGGCTGCGAGGCGGCCAGCACACCCATGCGCACCCCCACCGTGCCAAAGGCGATCACGAAACAGGCCGCCATCACGATCAGCCGCCCCTCGGCCCGGCGGCGCGACCGGTCCTGAATTTCGGCGTGACGGCGGGCGCGGTTCTCGGCCTCGATCGCGTCGGGGTTTTCGCCGTTCTCGCGGGCGTTCAGGATGCGGGCCAGAGGGCGAAGGGGCGTGCGGATCATGGCGGCCTCTTATCGGTTGGGGCGCAGCGGCGGGCGGCCGGTGCGGTCGGCGGTGGGGTCCAGCGGATCGGTGCCGGCAGGATCAGAGGGCGGCGCCTTGGGATAGTCGATCTGGTTCAGGTCCAGAAACTGATCCGATTCCAGCGGCAGTAACCCAAGCTGATCAAAATTCAGCGCCACCAGTTCGCGCAGACGCTCGGGCCGGTTCAGAAAGGCCCATTCGGCGCGCAGAACGCCGATGTCCTCGCGCAGGGTGGCGATTTCACGCTCGACCCGGTTCTTTTCCGTGATGGCGGACTGGGTGCGGTAATTTTCTCGATAGGCCCAAAAGGCCAGTGTCATCACCAACGCCAAGCAACCGACATACAACAGCGTCTTCATCGCCCCCCCCCTTGCGGCAGGGATGGCATCGCCAGATCGCGCGGATCGACCACGGCGGCAGGCGTATCGGTGCGGATGCCGACGCGCAGATAGGCCGAACGCGCGCGCGGATTGGCGGCCAGTTCCGCTTCGTCCGCGCCGATGGCGCGACGGAACGGCAGGGTGAAACCGGGCGCATCCTGCGCGATTTCGGGGGCGTGACGGCTGCCGCCCTGCCCGCCCGCGCGCGATTGCAGGAACCGTTTCACGATCCGGTCCTCCAGCGAATGGAAGCTGACCACGGCGAGTTTCCCGCCGGGGCGCAGCGCACGTTCGGCGGCGGACAGGCCCGCGACCAACTGCCCGAATTCGTCGTTGACCCAGATGCGGATCGCCTGAAAGGCGCGGGTGGCCGGGTGGCTCTGCCCCGGTTTCGGGCGCGGCAGACAGGCAGCCACGACCTCTGCCAGTTCGGCGGTGCGGCTCAGCGGACGCGCATTCACAATCGCCCGCGCGATCCGCCGCGAGGCGCGTTCCTCGCCGTAATGATACAGCACATCGGCGATCTTGCCTTCGGCCGCGGTGTTCAGCAGATCGGCGGCGGACGGCCCGTCCTGCGCCATCCGCATGTCCAAAGGGCCGTCGCGCAGAAAAGAAAAACCGCGATCCGCCTGATCGAGCTGCATCGAACTGACGCCAAGGTCCAGAACGACGCCATCCACCGGCCCGCCCGCGATGACATCCATGTCGGAAAACGTGCCCTGCACCAGTTTCAACCGGTCGCCGTAATCCCCGGCCCATGCCGCCGCCATGTCGAACACCGCCGGGTCGCGATCAATGCCGATCACCCGATCCGCCCCGGCGTCCAGCAGACCGCGCGCATATCCGCCCGCCCCGAAGGTGCCGTCGATCCATTCCCCGCGCACCGGGGCGACGGCGCGCAACAGCGGGTCCAGCAGCACGGGAATATGCGGGGCGGCCACGGCCTAGCCCTCGCCCGCCTGCGCCAGGAAGGCGCGCGGATCAAAGCCGGGGCCGTGCTGATCGGTGAACTGTTCCAGCGCCAGCGAATCCAGCGGGCGGGATTCGGGGTGATAGACCTGAACGTAATCGCCCCGGCTTTCGAACACGGTTTCGGTATTTTCCGTCAGTCCCAGCTTTTCCCGCAGCCTTTGCGGCAGGACCAACCGGCCCTCCTTGTCGATTTCAAGATCGGTGGACTGCCCGTTCATCAGCGTTTCCAGCCAGCGCCGCTCGGGGCTGCCGCGCGTCAGGCGGTCGATCTGTTCGTCGATCTCGTCGATGGCGTCGATGGTGTAAAGCTCGATCCAGTTCCAGTCGTCGGGACCATAGACGGCGACGATCTGGGTGCGTCCGGTATTGCCGTTCGCGAATTGCGGGTCGCCCGCGTCGAACACGCGGCGCAGCCGGGCGGGAACGGACATCCGCCCCTTTCCATCGACCTTGACGGTCTCTGTGCCCCTGAACTTTCGCGCCACGCGGCCCGTCCTCACTGTCCCGTCTCTTTCGGCCCGCCCGAAAGAGAAAGGGCGGATCGGGTCGCTGCCACGCCCGATCCGCCGCCCTCGTTCCCATTCCTGGGTCGTCCAGCTCTGGCGCCACCTGGGGAAGGTGCTGCCCGCGCCGGGCCGGATCGTTGTTTGAAAACGGGTGCCTGTATGAAGCCTGCTTCGCCTTCGTCGGGGTCTTGGCGCCCCTGTCACTGCCCGTTTCCGTGATCCCGTTGTGGCATGGGAAAACATGGGAAGCAACGGAAATGTTCGGGGCGAAACGAGGGTGCGGCGCCATCCCGCCACGCACCTGCGCCGGAACAGGGACAGAACACCCAAAAGGAAAAAACCTATATGGTAGTTAATGGTTTGTTAACCACCGCATATGGGCATGACCGCGCCTGTGGCAGAAAAGTCCCACAAAATCCCAATTCGATAATTCATTGCCGACACCCTGCCCCGAACTGCGGCCAAGGCACCTGATCGAGCGTGCCGATTCGACCCCGGATCACGCCGAATCACGGCACCGTGCGCGGTTTTTCGGCCCGATCCCGTGAAATCCCGCCCGACGTTCCCGTCCGTTCCCAGACCGCACCCTTTCCCCGCGCGACGGCACACCCTAGGCTGACCCAAAGGAAGGAACCGGGATGGACTGGACCGCACCGATCGACATCTATTGCGAACGCCTTGGCCCGGCCTTCTGGGCCGAGCCGGTGAACGCAATCTCCAACCTGTCCTTCATCCTTGCCGCGATCTGGGGCTGGTTCGAGGCGCGCCGCCGGGCCGAGCCGAACCCGCTGATCTGGCTGCTGATCGCATTGGCAGCGGTGATCGGGGTCGGATCGTTCCTGTTCCACACTCTTGCGAACCGCTGGTCGGCGCTGGCCGATGTGTTGCCGATCTGGATCTTCGTGGCCCTTTACGTTCTGGTGGCGCTGAACAGGCTGGGCGGCTTCCGTCCGGGGCGGATCATCGCCGGACTGGCGGCGCTGATCGCCGCCGTCGCTATCTGGCAGGCCATGGGCGAGGGCGGCCCATCCGCCGCCCCCGCACCGCCGCCGCGCCCCGACCCGTTCAACGGCTCGCTGCAATATCTGCCGGCCGTCGTCGCCTTTCTGTTCTTCGTCGTGCTGATGCAGTTCCGCCGTCACCCGATGCGCAACTGGGCGCTGACCGGATTCATCGTTTTTCTCGCGTCCTTGACCGCCCGCACCATCGACCGCGACATCTGCGGCGCGATGCCGCTTGGCACGCATTTCCTGTGGCACGTGCTGAACGGGCTGATGATCGGGATCGTGCTGCAAATCCTGCTGCGCAGCCCGCGCCCCGGCAGGCAGGGCTGACAGCATCTCCGGTTCATAAATATCCCGGGGGGATCGCGCGGCACGTGCGATGGGGGCAGCGCCCCCCCGCCGCCCGCAATGTCAGGCGATACCGCCGCCGATCAGACGCTGCGCCAACCGGGCATAAGCATCTGCGACGGCCCCCTGCCCCAGCGCGACCGGGCGCCCCTCGTCTCCGGCGATCCGCACTTCCAGTTCAAGCGGGATTTCCCCAAGGAAGGGCAGGCCCAGCTTGTCCGCCTCGGCCCGGACGCCGCCATGACCGAACAGATGCGCCTCGTGCCCGCAATTGGGGCACACATAAGCCGACATATTCTCGATCAGCCCCAGCACCGGGGTTTTCAGCTTGTCGAACATGTCGATGGCCCGGCGCGCGTCGATCAGCGCTACGTCCTGCGGGGTGGAGACGATGATCGCGCCGGTCACCTGCGCCTTTTGACACAGCGACAGTTGCACATCACCGGTGCCGGGCGGCAGGTCGATCAACAGAACGTCCAGTTCGCCCCAGTTCACCTGCTGCAACATCTGCTGCAAGGCGCCCATCAGCATCGGGCCGCGCCAGATCACCGCCTCGCCCTCTTTCATCATCAGGCCCAGGGACATGACCGTGACACCATGCGCATGAAGCGGCTCGATCCGCTGGCCGTCGGGGCTGGCGGGCCGGCCCGTTACGCCAAGCATCCTCGGCTGGCTGGGGCCGTGGATATCCGCGTCCAGCACCCCGACGCGCCGCCCCGCTTTCACCAGAGCAACCGCCAGGTTCGAAGTCACGGTCGATTTGCCGACCCCGCCCTTGCCCGAACCGATCGCGATGATATGGTGCACACCGGGGATCGCCTGCGGTCCGGCCTGTGCCGTGGGATGCCCGCCGATCTTCAGGCTGGGCGGTGCCGCCCCGCCCGAGGACCGCGCCACCGGGCCGCGCGGCGCCGCCTGCGCCGTCATCACAATCTGAACCGATGTCACGCCCGGCAGAGCCTCCAGCCGGCGCCGCGCCTCGGCTTCGGCGGGTTTCATGGCCGCGGCCTCGGCGGAATCGGCGACTTCGATCACGAATCGAACCGTTCCGTTTTCCGCCACCAGCGCCCGGATCAGATCGTCCGAAACCAGCGTTCCGCCGCGCGGACTCGCGATCTCGTCAAGTTCCCTAAGGGCAACTTCGCGGGTCACGCTCATTTTTTTCACCTCTGTGTTCTGTTTGTAACGCAGCATAAGAAACCTGCCCAAAACGGCAACCACGCGCATGATTTGACATAGATCAACCCTTGTTCCCCTGCGTCACACGCATAACCGTTACAAAAGTGTTAACGTTAACGATCACATTTTCGCCAGTTTGATCGAATTTCCAGCAGCTACGAAGGCGATAGGTCAGCATGAGTTATGCATTTGCCGCAAGGCAGCGTGCGCAAAGCCGCCATTGTGCAGGCGCAGCATTTATCCCATCTTTGGTATCGAAGACGGCGACGGACGCCAGATGGTGTCCAGCCGGTTCGGAAAGGGACAATAGCGGCCCCGGCCCGAAATCAAGGAATGTAAGGAATAGGATTATGGCTGCAATCGACCACATCCAGAACAGCGTCCGCCAGAACGGCATCGGTGCGCGTCTGATGACCGCGATCGAGCGAATGCAGGAAAACCGTGCCCGCGCCGCCGTCTATCGGCAGACTCTGCGGGAACTGAATGCGCTGACCAACCGCGATCTGGAAGATCTCGGTATCCATCGCTCGATGATAAAGACCATCGCGAACGAAGCTGCCTACGGCAAGCAGAACTGAGCGGATGACTGCCGGCCACGCCCGGCGACGGAATACCGGATCGACCTCCTCCCTTCGATCCGGGTCAAGGCGATAACCCTCTCCTCCCTTGGGTGTCGTCTGAACGCGGCCCGCCCGGCCTCCTCCCTCGGGCAGCCGCATCGGCGACGGTCCCCTTCTCCTCCCTCGGGGACCGTCGCCAGAGAATTCGCCGGGAAACCGGCAACGACATCGGCGGGCCTCTCCTCCTCCCCTGGCCCTCCGTTCCGCGGCGCCGCCCCTTCTCCTCCCCGGGCGCGCCGCAACCCGATACGCGGCCTCTCCTCCTCTCTGGCCGGTATCACCCGCGGCGGTCCCCGCTCCTCCTCCCTGGGGACCGCCGCCCGGAATTTCGCCGGTTCGCCGGCACATAGATCGGCAGGCCTCTCCTCCTCCCCGGCCTTCCGTAAACGCGATGGGTCCGTCCTCCTCCCTGGACACATCGCATCATAACGCGGTCCTTCCTCCTCCCTTCGGACCTGCGTTTCTGCGGCGGCGCCCTCCTCCCTGGGCGTCGCCGCTTTCATTTCCGGCATCCGCGCGTTAAGCCCGGCCCATGCTCAGCTATCAGCACGCCTATCACGCCGGAAATCTGGCCGATCTGCACAAGCACGCGCTTGTGGCGGTCGCGCTGGATTACCTGACCCGCAAGGACAAGCCGCTGACCTATCTGGAAACCCATGCCGGGCGTGGGTTGTATCGGCTGGACAGCGCCGAGTCGGCGCGCACGGGCGAGGCCGAGGCCGGTATCACCCGCGCCACGGCGCAGGGCTGGCTGCCGGCTGCGCACCCGCTGTTGGCGGCGCTGGAGACCGTGCGGGCGCGGCATGGCGCCTCGGCCTATCCCGGCAGCCCCCTGATTGCGGCGCATTTCCTGCGGCCGGGTGATCGCGCGCATCTGGCGGAACTGCATCCGGCCGAACATGCCGCACTGGCGCAGGTCGCGGATTTTGCCCGGATTCATCATCAGGACGGGTTTGCCATGGCCCGCGCCCTGACCCCGCCCGAGCCGCGGCGCGGGCTGATGTTGATCGACCCCAGCTATGAGGTCAAATCGGATTACGCCGCCCTTCCGGGCTTTGTCGGCGGGATCGCGCGGAAATGGAACGTGGGCGTCATCGCGCTGTGGTATCCGCTGCTGACCGATGGCCGCCACCTTGCGATGACAGCCGCGCTGACGGTGGCTCATCCGGCGGCCCTGTTGTCCGAGGTGCGCTTTGCGCCCGCCCGTCAGGGGCACGCAATGGTCGGTTCGGGCATGTTCGTCATCAACCCACCCTTCGGTCTGGCGGATGAGGCCGCACGATTGCAGGCAGTCTTTGACAGTCGCGCCATGTAGCGTTAACAGGGCGGTCTTTCGCAAGAAGGCAGAAAAGCTCTGCCCCGACCGGGTAAAGCTGATTCGCAATTTCTTGCGCTGGTAACTGTTGTGTTAACGCGGCAGGATCAGATCACCGGCCCCCCATGGAAACGCGCGAACAGGACGGGGGGCCGGTGCCATCCCGCGCCAGAGGTCCGGCGCGGAATTCAGGGGCGTGAAACGGCTTATTCGCCGCCGCCCAGACTGTGAACATAGGTGGCAACGGCGCGGATGTCGGCTTCGGACAGGCGCGCATTCCACGCGGGCATGACGCCGAACGGGCCGTCATGCGTGATCCGGCGAATGGTCGCGAAATCGCCGCCATACAGCCAGATCTGGTCGTTCAGTGCCGGCGCACCCTGCATCCGGTCACCCGAACCGTCCTCCATGTGGCAGGACGAGCAGTTATCCACGAAAATCTGTTCGCCCGCAGCGGCCAGCGTCGCGTCATGTTCGCTGTTGGACAGCGCCAGGACGTAATTCGCCACTTCGTCGATTTCCTGATTGCTCAGCATTTCATCCACACCGAAACGCGGCATTTCCGAATAACGCGTGTCGCCGTCGTTCGGATCGCGGATGCCGTGCTGAACGGTCAGGTGGATATCTTCAAGGCTGCCACCCCACAGCCAGCTGTCGTCGATCAGGCTGGGATAGCCGGGCGCACCCGATGCCCCCGAGCCGTGGCACTGCGCGCACCAGGTGCGAAACACCGCGCCGCCGGCATTGGTCGCATAGGCCAGCAGTTCGGGATTGGTCGGGATCGAGGTCAGATCGACACTGGCCAGTTCCTGCTGGATAGCGGCGTTCTGTTCGTTGAAACGTTCGATCTCGACCGCGACTTCCTTGCGGGCGGTCCAGCCAAGAAGGCCCTGCGTGCTGCCCGTGAACAGCGGCAGCGCCGGATAGGCGATCATATAGCCGATCGCCCAGACGATCGTCACATAGAAGGTCCACAACCACCAGCGCGGCATCGGGTTGTCGTATTCGGTGATCCCGTCCCAGGAATGCCCGGTCGAGGGGGTTTCCTGCCGGGCGACACCGGCACCGCCGGGCGCGCGGCGCTGATGCCGGGCACGTTCCGGTGCGACCGGATGGTCGGGGGCCGGTCGCGGCGGCAGGTCGCCGGCCAGCTTGGCCTCATGCTCGCGGTCGGCGGCCTGACGCTCCAGCGAGATCTGGTTGTCCGGGTTCGCCGGGCTGTCGTGATCGTCTTTTTCGCCGGCCATCACTTGACCTCCTTGCTGTCCGCCGCAGCGGGTCTTTTCTCATTACGGAAGATGCTTTCCGCGGCATCGCGTTGCAGCCCGCGCGAACCGGGCCGGAACACGAACAGGATCACGCCGACAAAGAACAGCGTCAGCGCCAGAAGCACCCAGCTGTCCGCCAGTTGGCGCAGGAAGGTATAGCGTTCCATACCTTCCCCCTTTACCGGTTCGGATCAGGTTCAAAGGTCGAGAAATCGACCATCGTGCCCAACACCTGCAAATAGGCGATCAGCGCATCCATTTCGGTCAGTTCCGGCTGACGGTCGAAATTGCGCTGCTGCGCCCCCGGATAGCGTTCCTGAAGCCCCGAGGCATCCATGTTCGGATCGGCCTGCGCGCGGAAATCCATTGCCGCCGAGGTCAGCATTTCCTCGGTATAGGGGACGCCGACACGGGTTTCGGTGCGCACACGCTGCGCGATATGTTCCGATCCGATCACCCGGTTGGCCAGAAACCCATAGGCCGGCATGATCGATTCCGGCACCACGGATTGCGGGTTGACCAGGTGGTCATAGTGCCATTCGTCCGAATAGCGGCCGCCGACGCGGGCCAGATCGGGCCCGGTGCGTTTCGACCCCCACTGGAACGGGTGATCGTACATCGATTCCGCCGCCAGCGAATAATGACCGTAACGTTCCACCTCGTCCCGCATCGGGCGGATCATCTGGCTGTGGCAGACATAGCAGCCTTCGCGCACATAGATATCGCGCCCGGTCAGTTCCAGCGGGGTATAGGGGCGGACGCCATCGACCGTTTCGATGGTGTTTTGCAGATAGAACAGCGGCGCGATTTCGACGATGCCGCCGATGGTCACCACCAGGAACGACCCGACCAGAAGCAGGGTCGCGTTCTTTTCGATGATCTTGTGCTTGTCAAGAATTCCCATCTGTCCCTCCTCGCGTCATTCAGCCGGAACGACGATGGCCGTCGGATGGGCTTTGGGCTGGCGGGCCACGGTGGCCCACAGGTTATAGCACATGATGGCACCGCCGATCAGATACAGGATCCCTCCCAGCGCGCGGACCACATACATCGGATGTTTCGCGGCCACGGTGTCGGCAAAGGCGTTGACCAGGAAGCCCTGTGCATCGACCTCGCGCCACATCAGCCCTTCCATGATGCCCGTCACCCACATGGACGAGGCGTAAAGGACGATGCCGATGGTCGCCAGCCAGAAGTGCCAGGACACAAGGCTCAGCGAATACAGGCCGTCGCGACCCCACAGGCGCGGCGTCAGGTAATACAGCGCGCCAAAGGTAATCATGCCGTTCCAGCCCAGGGCGCCCGAGTGAACGTGCCCGATGGTCCAGTCGGTATAGTGCGACAGCGAGTTGACGGCCTTGATCGACATCATCGGACCTTCGAAGGTCGCCATGCCGTAAAAGCCGACGGCGACGACCATCATGCGGATGATCGGGTCGGTGCGCAGCTTGTCCCATGCACCCGACAGGGTCATCAGACCGTTGATCATGCCACCCCAGGACGGCATCCACAGCATGATCGAGAACACCATGCCCAGCGTCGCGGCCCATTCCGGCAGCGCGGTATAGTGCAGGTGGTGCGGACCGGCCCAGATATAGAGGAAGATCAGCGCCCAGAAGTGGATGATCGACAGTTTATAGGAATAGACCGGGCGTTCGGCCTGTTTGGGGATGAAGTAATACATCATCCCAAGGAAGCCCGCGGTCAGGAAAAAGCCCACGGCGTTATGGCCATACCACCACTGCGTCATGGCGTCCTGAACACCGCTGAACAGCTGCACCGATTTCGAACCCCAGATGCTGACCGGCAGCGACAGGTTGTTGACGATATGCAGCATCGCGATGGTCACGATGAAGGCCAGATAGAACCAGTTGGCGACGTAGATATGCGGCTCTTTCCGCTTGATGATCGTGCCCAGGAACACGGCAAGATAGGCGACCCAGACGATGGTCAGCCACCAGTCGGCATACCATTCGGGTTCGGCATATTCCTTGGACTGCGTGGCACCAAGGATATAGCCCGTGGCCGCCAGAACGATGAACAGGTTATAGCCCCAGAACACGAACCAGGCCAGATTGCCGCCCCACAGCCGCGCGGCCGAGGTCCGCTGCACGACATAAAAGGACGTTGCGATCAGCGCGTTGCCGCCAAAGGCAAAGATCACCGCGCTGGTGTGCAGCGGGCGGACCTTGCCGAAGTTCAGATAACCGTGCAGCGCCTCGCTGAAGTTCAGGGACGGATAGGCCAGTTGCAGCGCGGCATAGACCCCCACCAGAAAACCGACAACGCCCCACAGGGCGGTCGCGACGACCCCGGCACGGACGACGCCGTCCATGTATTCGTTCGGATTCGGCGCCAGCACCGGCTCGTCCGTGCGGCGCAGCACCCAGATGAACAGACCGCCCGCAACCAGCATCACGGTCAGGGCGTTCACCAAATAGGCCAGATCGCGCGCAAGGTTGGTTCCGATCGCGGCGAAAACCGCGATCGCACCCAGCGCGATCAGCTTGAACAGATTCGACATCGTCCTCGTGTCCCCTTGCTTATCGTATCAGTGTCAGCCCCACATACGGCGAATCGCCCGGGGCAAACAGACTCTGACGAGCATCGCATAGAATCGCGGCCTTCGCAGGTCATTGATCTGCATCAAGGCCACCAAACCCGCGACACCCCCGGCATCATGGTCGGCACACCGCACGGCGCCCCGCATTCCGATATGGTTGACGTCAGGTTGATACAAGTCAATGTGATACGATCCGTTAACGCGCAACCTTCGCCCGAACAGGAACAGGAGCGATCCGATGAGCTTCAAGACAATCCTCACCGTCATCACGGACCCCGGCCAAACCAGCCAGCTTGACGCCGCCGCCGCATTGGCGTTGCGCGAAGATGCACATCTCGACGTGTTCTGCCTTGGCGTCGATCACAGCCAGGTCGGCTATTATTATGCCGGGGCCTCGGCCTATGTGTTTCAGGAATCCATCGACAAATCCATGACCGCGGCGGAAACGCTGGAAAATGCCGTGCGCGACCGGCTGACCCCGAACGCCGGCCTGCGCTGGTCTGTCGATTCAGCGGTCGCCCAGTCCGGCGGGCTGACCACGCTGATCGGGATGCGCGCTCGCTTTGCCGATGTGATGGTGCAGAACCACCCCTATGGCGATGCCGCCCCGCCCGACGCCGAGGCCGTGACCGAGGCCGCCATGTTCGAGGGCGGTTGCCCGGTTCTGGTCCTGCCGCGCGGCGAAATGCCGACCGAGCAGCCGAAAAAGGTGCTGGTCGCCTGGAACCAGTCGAACGAGGCGATCGCCGCCGTCCGCCGCGCCTTGCCCCTTCTGATTGCGGCGGATGCGGTGGAAATCACCGTCGTCGATCCCAAACCCTATGGCCCCGAACGGTCCGATCCCGGCGGCGCCCTGTGCCAGATGCTGGTGCGTCACGGGGTGCGGGCCGAAATCGCGGTTCTGGCGCGGACCGAACCGGCGATCAGCGACGTGCTGATCCGCCGCGCCCGCGAAATCGGCGCCGACATGATCGTGATGGGCGCTTACGGCCACTCGCGTTTCCGCGAGGCCATTCTGGGCGGTGCAACCCGCAACATGCTGGAAAAGTCGCCCGTCGCCGTCTTCATGGCGCGATAAGGACATCCTGTCCGCACGAATACGCCGGGGGGCCGGGGGCCGGCCCCCGGTCCTGCCCGCTCAGTTCAGCCAGCCGCCATCGGCGTCATCGCCGGATTCCTCGACCAGACGAGCAAAATCAGGAACGGTGATGCCGCGCTTGCCGTTCAGCGAGATCACATGATCGCGCTTGAGCGCGCTGACCTGACGGCTGACGGTTTCCAGCGTCAGGCCCAGATAATCCGCCATCGCCTCGCGTGTCAGCGGCAGGATCATTTCCATCCGCCCGCCGGGCTGCGCCTTGCGCAGCGCCGCTTCACGCCGGGCGACGATGGCGAGGAAAGAAGCGATCTTTTCCCGCGCGGTCTTGCGACCCAGCAGAAGCATCCATTCCCGCGCCGCATCCAGTTCGTCCAGCGTCATTTCCAACAGGCGCTGCGCGATGCGGGGCGTGCTGGCCATGATCTCCTCGAACGGCCTGCGGCGGAAACAGCACAGCGTGACATCGGTCGCCGCCGTCACCGTATATTGCGCCATCGCGCGCCCCGGACGGCCCAGGAAATCACTGGGCAGCAACATGCCCACCATCTGCGTCCGTCCGTCGTCCAGCGTCTGCGTCAGCCCCGCGACACCCGACACGACCGAAGCCACGAAATCCATCCGGTCACCCGCCCACAGGATCACCTGACCGGCCTCGAACCGGCGATAGAACTTGACCGCCTCAAGCGTGTCCAGCTCATCGGTTTCGCAGCGCGCACAGACGGCCCGGTAACGGATCGGGCAGTCGGCGCAGGGTGTCTCTGGCCCGTGAAGCCGGGCGATGTCGATTTGCATCAGCTTGATTTGTGTCAATGTTCCGTTCGCGCGTGATCCCTATTCATAAGCACATGGACCACGAATCGCAACTCAGGCAGTTGGGACTCTTTGACGCGCGTGTGCCGCGTTATACCTCTTACCCGACCGCACCCCAGTTTTCGCCCTCTGTCAGCCCCCGGCAGGCCGACGACTGGATCCGCGCCGTTCCGGCCGATGCCCGCATCTCGCTGTATCTGCATATCCCGTTCTGCCGCCGGCTGTGCTGGTTCTGTGCCTGCCGCACGCAAGGCACGCAAACGCTGGAACCGGTCGCGGCCTATACCGAAACGCTGCTGACAGAAATCGCGATGCTGCGCGAACGTCTGGCCCCCGGCGTCCGTCTGTCGCGCCTGCACTGGGGCGGGGGCACGCCGACGCTGTTGTCGCCCGACCTGATACAGCGCCTTGCCGGCACGATCCACGACAGTTTCCCGCTGGACGATGGCGCCGAATTTTCGGTCGAAATCGACCCGAGCGAGATCGACGACGCGCGGATGGATGCGCTGGCCGAATCCGGCCTGACCCGTGCCAGCATCGGGGTTCAGGATTTCGACCCCATGATCCAGAAGGCCATCGGGCGCGAGCAATCCTTTGAAATCACGGCCAAGGCGGCGCAGATGATCCGTGATCGCGGCATTCGCAGCCTGAACACCGACATCCTGTTCGGCCTGCCCCATCAGGACAAGCGGCGCATTTCCGACACGGTGCAGAAGCTGCTGGCGCTGAACCCCGACCGGGTGGCGTTGTATGGTTATGCGCATGTGCCGTGGATGTCGAAGCGGCAGGTGATGATCCCCAGTGAGACCCTGCCCAATTCGGAATCACGGCTGGCGCTGTTCGAAACCGCGCGCGACCTGTTTCTGGCCGACGGGTTCGAGGAAATCGGCATCGACCATTTCGCCCGCAAGGACGACGGGTTGGCGATCGCCGCCCGCACCGGCCATCTGCGCCGCAATTTCCAGGGCTATACCGACGACCGGGCGCCGATCCTGATCGGGTTGGGGGCGTCGTCAATTTCCCGCTTTCCGCAGGGTTTCGCACAGAACGCGCCTGCGACCGGTGCCTATCAGGCGGCGATCCGGGCCGGGCGGCTGTCCACCACGCGCGGCCATGCCTTTACTGACGAAGACCTGTGGCGATCCCGCATGATCGAGGCGCTGATGTGTGATTTCCGCATCAACTCGGCCGAGATGACGCACGATTACGGGCTGGCACCCGCGCAACTGGCGGAACTGTTCGCGCCGGTGCGGGAAAAGTTCGGCGATATGGTGCAGATCGACGCCGATGGCCTGTCGATCCCCGACCGCGCCCGCCCGCTGACCCGGATGATCGCCATGGCCTTCGACGCCTACACCGTCCACGCCAAAGGCCATTCCCCCGCGATCTGATCGGATTCGATCAAGAACAAACCGCCCGCACCCCGTGCCGGTGGTTTGGTCTTGATTCGAGATCGGCGCGTCCGCATTGACATGGCCATGCGGAACGCGCCCGGCAAACATCATGTGCGTTTTCACGACAGCCAGTGCGCCCTAGGCACGCTGACCATGACGACGGCCGACGCTTTGCGTTCAAGGACGGGATCAACGATGGCCCCATAGTCGTATCTGCCCGCGGATCAACTGCGGCTGGCGAACGGGTATTGGCTTGCCTCAGCGCACAATAGTCGTCGTGATCAGAGCGTAAGGCCAGCCCGCCAGCAGACGGAATCGCCACAAGTCATCAAGGCTTAAAGATGAAGCTTCAAGCCTTCCCCCACGATTTTGCGGCAGGCATGTTGTGGTGCCGGGCGCTAGTGCGCCTCGGCCCAGTTCGCCCCCGACCCGGCATCAACGACCAGCGGCACCGACAGTTTCACCGCCGGTTCCGGTGCGTTCTCCATCACGTCCCGCGCTACCGCAATCAGGTCGTCAACGGCGCTTTCCTCGGCCTCGAAGACCAGTTCGTCATGCACCTGAAGCAGCATCCGCACGGGCAGATCGCGGATCGCAGCCGGCATACGGATCATGGCGCGGCGGATGATGTCGGCAGCAGCGCCCTGAATCGGCGCGTTGATCGCCGCGCGGCGCGCGCCGCCCGCCGCCGGACCAGAGGCGTTGATGCCCGGCGTGTTGATCCGTCGTCCGAACAGGGTGCGCACGAAACCGTCCTGTTTCGCATCTGCCACCGTCTTGTCCATATAGGCGCGGATTTCGGGAAAACGCTCGAAATAGGTGTCGATAAAGGCCTGCGCCTCGGCGCGCGGGATGCGCAGGTTGCGCGACAGGCCAAAGCCGGAAATGCCATAGATCACGCCAAAGTTGATCGCCTTGGCGCGGCGGCGGATCATCGGGTCCATGCCTTCGACCGGGACGCCGAACATCTGGCTGGCGGTCATGGCGTGAATGTCGATTCCGTCGCGGAATGCCTGTTTCAGCGCCGGAATATCGGCGACATGGGCCAGAATCCGCAACTCGATCTGGCTGTAATCCAGACTGACCAGCCGCATCCCCGGCCCGGCAACGAATGCCTCGCGGATACGGCGGCCTTCCTCGGTGCGGACGGGGATGTTTTGCAGGTTCGGATCGGTCGAGGCCAGCCGCCCGGTCTGCGCGCCGGCGATGGAATAGCTGGTATGGACGCGCCCGGTTTCCGGGTTCACATAGGTCGGCAGCGCGTCGGTATAGGTGCTTTTCAGTTTCGACAGCCCGCGCCAGTCCAGCACGCGGGCGGGCAGGTCGTGCCCTTCTGCGGCCAGATCCTCCAACACGTCGGCGCTGGTCGAAAAGGCACCGGTCTTGCCGGTCTTGCCGCCCGCGAGGCCCATCTTTTCGAACAGGATTTCGCCCAGCTGCTTGGGCGAGCCGACGTTGAATTTCTCGCCCGCAAGGGTGTGGATTTCATCTTCCAGCCCGGCCATCTTCTGGGCCAGCACGCCGGACATGCGGCGCAGCGGGTCGGCATCAACCCGGATGCCCGTCATTTCCATCTCGCCCAGAACCGGGATCATCGGGCGTTCCAGCGTCTCATAGACGGTGGTGACGGCTTCGGCGGGCAGCATGGGCGCGAGGGTCTGCCACAGGCGCAGCGTCACATCGGCATCCTCGGCGGCATAGGGGGCGGCCTTGTCGATGGCAACCTGCGCGAAATTTATCTGGCTTTTGCCCGAACCGATCAGTTCCTTGATCGGGATGCAACGGTGGCCCAGATAACGTTCGGCCAGTTCGTCCATGCCGTGATTGTGG
>JAUNUO010000276.1 GCA_030538135.1 Paracoccus sp. (in: a-proteobacteria) | reverse complement strand
ATCGCGCCCCGTGCCGCGCTGACCTGTCTGGCGGCGGCGATCACGGCGCGGGGCGGCACGGTCGGGGTGGGCGACGCCCCCGGCGACGGCCTCGTGCTATGGGCAACCGGGTGGGAATGGCTGCGCGACACCGGCATGGGCACCGGGCAAAAGGGGCAATCGGTCCTGCTGGATTTCGAGGCAAGGGGCGCGCCGCAGGTCTATGCCGACGGGCTGCATATCGTGCCTCATGCCAATGGGACGGTGGCGGTCGGGTCAACCTCGGAGCGCGATTTCACCGATGCCGCGCCTGACGACCGGGCGCTGGCGCTGGCCGATCACGCGGCGGCGATCTGCCCGGCGCTAGCGGGCGCGCGGGTCATCGCCACATGGGCCGGCATCCGCCCCCGCGCCAGAACCCGTGCGCCGCTGTTGGGTGCTTGGCCGGGCAGGCCGGGGCAGTTCGTGGCGAATGGGGGGTTCAAGATCGGCTTTGGCATGGCGCCGGGTGTGGCCCGCGTGATGGCGGACCTGATCCTTGAGGGGCGCGATGCCATCCCCGCCGCGTTCCGGTTTCACGGCGCGGGCGATACGCCGATCACATAGGGATGCAGCCAGAACAGCGCCGCCCAGATCACCACCGCCAGCCCCAGCCGCAGCGGCGTCACCCGCCATGCGGGCCGCCCCTGCCGGGCCATCCCGGCCAGCGCATAGGCCAGCAGCAGCCCGAAAAACAGCACATGCGCCAGATCGCCATTGGCCATCAGATGCGCCCCGGCCCAAAGGGCAAAGGCACGCATCAGCCCCGACAGGCCCGGCGCGCAGGTCGCCGCCAGCACCGCCAGAAGCATCGCCAGATTGACCAGCCAGCGTTGCCAGATCGCTTGATCCCACAGCGGCACCACCGGCGCGCGCCCCGCCGCCACGATCAGCCAATACAGCAACCCCAGCGACAGCAGACTGTAGGCGGCGATGTAACCCCGCCGCCCAAGCGCCGCGATCAGCCCGCCGCGCAGGCCGGGCCGGGCCGGTATCACATGCGATCCCAGAAAGGCCGCGAAGGCCAGAATATATTCGCCCCATCCGCTCATGCCGCCGGAATACGCCTTGCGGGCGGGAATGTCATTGGCGATCATTGTCGCAGCCACGAAGGAGCCAGGATGAGCCGACTTGACACCGCCTTTGCCGCCATCGACGCCGCCAACGCCGCCGATCCGAACCTGACCGACGGCCAGCCCGCCGAACTGCTCTATGGTCAACGCATGACCGAACAGCAGCGCCGCCTGTTTCCCGACGCGTCGGAGCCGTTGCAGATCGCCTGCCGTGGCCAGCATATCGAACGCTGGACCTTGCCGCGCCGCGATTTCCCGATGGACCGGGCGGGCTATCTGCAATGGCGGCAGGAACAGGGCCGTCGCCACGCCGCGCGGGTGGCCGGAATCATGGCCGATGCCGGTTATGACGATGCCGATTGTCAGGCCGCGACCCGGATGTTGACCAAGCAGGGCATCAAGCGCGATGCGGATGTGCAGGCGCTGGAAGATGTGGCCTGTTTCACCTTCATCCGCTGGTATCTGGGCGATTTCGCGACGACGCAGCCCGATGACCGGTTGCTGCGCATCGTGGAAAAGACCGCGCGCAAGATGTCGGCGGATGCGCGGGCGCGGGCGCTGGCCGAATTTCCGATGCCCGACGATTTCGCCGCCGCCTTCCGGGCGGCGTGATGCGGGTCGTCATCGTCGCGCATGGCCAGCCGGGCGACCCCGGCCCGCAACAGGCGGCCATCGAATCGCTGGCCGCGCAGGTGGCGGTGCTTGCACCGGGGCTGGATGTCGTGGGCGCGACGCTGGCCGCGCCCGGCGCGCTTGCGGCTGCGGTGCGGCCCGGTTGCGTGGTCTATCCGATGTTCATGTCCGAGGGTTGGTTCACCACCAGCGAACTGCCGCGCCGACTGGCCGGGATCGGCGCGGATGCCCGCGTGATGCGGCCCTTTGGCGTAGAACCGGCACTGCCCGCACTGTGCATCGCCAAGGCGCGCGAGGCCGGGGCGGCGCAGGGATGGGCGCCGGCGGAAACCACGGTGTTCCTGTCAGCGCACGGATCGCAACGGGCGCGGGCCTCGGCCAATGGCGCGCGGGCGATGGCGGCGCTGATGGCGCCGC
>JAUNUO010000052.1:12553-17897 GCA_030538135.1 Paracoccus sp. (in: a-proteobacteria) | reverse complement strand
CGGCGGCGGGAATTGCGGCTGGATGTGGTGCGGTTCGACCGGCCCGAAAATGTCCGTATCGGCGGCACGTCAGACCCGTTCGATCTGATCGTGGACATGACCATCGTCGCGCTCAGCCGGGTGCGGTCGCGACTGATTTTCGAGGTCGATCTGCGGCCACGCAACATGAAATCCCGCCTGCTGTTGCAGACCGCGCGGCTTGGCAAGGCGCAACTGGATCGCCGCTTTGCCCGCCGGGTTGGCGAATTCATCGACGAACTGACGGTTACGGCATAGGTACCGCCGGTTCATCCCGCGCGCTGATTCAGTCGCGACGGATCGGCGGGATAGGTGCCCAGAATGTTCAGATAGGATGTGAACCATTCCAGTTCCTCAAGCGCGAGGCGGACGTTCTGGTCGTCGGGGTGGCCCTCGATGTCGGCATAGAACTGCGTCGCGGTGAAGTTGCCGTCCACCATATAGCTTTCCAGCTTGGTCATGTTGACGCCGTTGGTGGCAAAGCCACCCATCGCCTTGTACAGCGCGGCCGGAATGTTGCGGACGCGGAACACGAACGTGGTCAGCATCCGGTCGGACCGGCGCGTCATGTCGGCCTGACGCCCCATGATGAGAAAGCGGGTGGTGTTGTGGTGGTGGTCCTCGATGTCGCGGGCCAGCACCTCAAGCCCATGGATCCCGGCCGCGATCTCGCTGGCCATGACGCCCTCGCCAGGGATGCGGGTCCGGGCCAGATCGGCGGCGGCGCCCGCGCTGTCGGCTGCGGCTTCGGCGGTGATGCCATGCCGCGTCAGGAATCCGCGCGCCTGCGGGATCAGCACCAGATGCGCGCGGACATGGCGGATGTCCTCGATCCGGGAACCGGGCAGGCCCATCAGCGCGATGCGCACGCGGACAAAGGCTTCGTCCAGGATGTGCAGACCCGATTCCGGTAACAGGTGGTGAATGTCGGCCACCCGGCCATAGGTCGAGTTTTCCACCGGCAGCATGGCCAGATCGGCCCTGCCGTTGCGCATCGCCTCGATCACGTCCTCGAAGGTGCGGCAGGGCAGCGGTTCCATGCCGGGCCGTGCCTGTTCACAGGCGGCGTGGCTGTAGGCGCCCAGTTCACCCTGGAACGCGATGCGGTTGGTCGGCGCAATGTCCATGACGGCTCCTTGCAGACAGGGCGCGGTGCCCGGAAAATTCGGCGTCGGCGGGTAACTATACCTTGATCCCCGAAAGCGAAAGCGGATAGATACGAACGAATTGCAAGGCAAAGGACGGGCTGGACCGATGTTCAATACGATGACCCTTACCAAGGCTGCGGGCGGGTTCTTGTCTGCCCTGTTGTTTCTGTTGCTGACTTCCTGGGCGGCCAGTTCGCTGTGGCATGTCGGCCCGTTGGGTCATGGCGACGGAGAACAGGTGCAGGCCTATTCCATTCCGGTCGAAACCGGTGATACCGCCGCCGCTGACGAACCGGCCGAAGCGGTTGACGTGGCCGCACTGGTGGCCGCCGGGGACGTGGACAAGGGCGCGACCGAGTTCCGCAAATGCCAGGCCTGCCACAAGCTGGACGGCACCGATGGCACCGGCCCGCATCTGAACGGCGTGGTGAACCGCGACAAGGGTTCGATCGCCGGCTTTGCCTATTCGCCGGCGGCGCAGGAAATGGCGGGCGTCTGGACGCAGGAAAACCTGTTCGCCTTCATCGAAGATCCGCGCGGCTACATGCCGGGCACCAAGATGGCTTTCGCGGGGATCAAGCCTGCCGAAGCCCGCGCGAACCTGATCGCCTATCTGGAAACCCAACAGTAAATCCGCCACTTTTGACGGATCGGACATGCGGGGCGCGGCAGTTGGCCGCGCCCTTTGTCATTTCAATCGCGGGTTTCACGAAAACGCTGCTTGAACCTGAAGGGCGTGACCCCTAGCCTTGTCGAAACCCATCGGAGAATTTCATGCGCCTTGCCAGCCTGCTCGCGTTTCTGGCCGTTGCGGCCACGCTTGGATCGCCCGCCGTGGCGCAGGAACAGGCGGAGCCCGAAAAAGCCGACATCACCAGCCCCGAGGCGTTGGCCGATCCGGTCATTCGCAGTCACGGCGTCGGGATTTTTGACGATCTGCGCCTGCCGCCCGATTTCCCGCATCTGGCCTATGTGAACCCGGACGCGCCCAAAGGCGGCGAGATGGCGCAGTCGATACCCAACTCCACCGGGTTCGACAATTACAACCCGTTCACCTTTCGCGGGCGGTCCGCTGCGCTGTCCTCGATCATGTTCGAATCGATCCTGACCGGCACCGCTGACGAAGCCGGAGCGGCCTATTGCCTGCTGTGCGAGGCGCTCGAATATCCCGAAAGCCGCGACTGGGTGATCTTTCACCTGCGTCCCGAGGCGCGGTTCAGTGACGGCACCCCGCTGACCGCGCATGACGTTCTGTTCAGCTATGAAACGCTGCGCGACAAGGGGCTGTCGTCGTTCCGCATGGTCATCGCCCAGCAGGTTGCCGGGGCCGAGGTGATCGACGATCACACGATTCGCTTTTATTTCAGCGACGAATACCCGCGCCGCGACGTGATTCAGGCGGTCGGCGGCCTGCCGGTGTTCAGCCGCAAGGATTTCGCCGACAACGGGCGCGATCTGGAACAGACGCAGATGGTGCCCTTTGTCGGGTCTGGCCCCTATGTCTTTGACAGCGCGGACATAAACCGCCGCGTTGTCTATCGTCGCAACCCTGACTATTGGGGCGCCGATCTGCCGATCAACCGGGGGCGGTTCAATTTCGACCAGCTTCGGATCGAATATTTTTCCGATTACGATGCCGCGTTCGAGGCGTTCAAGGCGGGCGAATACACTTTCCGCCGCGAGGTCAGCAGCATCATCTGGGCCACCCGCTATGATTTTCCGGCGCTGAGCAATGGCTGGGTGGTGCAGGCGACCCTGCCCGATGGCAATGTCGCCTCGGGTCAGGCCTGGGTGCTGAACCTGCGCCGTGGTGATTGGCAGGATATCCGCGTGCGGCGGGCAATCGGGCTGATGTTCAACTTTGAATGGTCGAACGAATCGCTGTTCTATGGGCTTTACAGCCGCGTCGGCAGTTTCTGGGACAACACCGATCTGGCCGCCAAGGGCCTGCCGACCCCGGCCGAAGTCGCCCTGCTGGAGCCCGTCGCCGCCGATCTGCCCAACGACATCCTGACGGCCGAGGCGGTCACGCCGCCGGTCAGCGGGGCGCGTCAGCTTGATCGCGGCAATCTGCGTCGCGCCGCCGCCCTGCTGGACGAGGCGGGCTGGATCACCGCGCCCGACGGAATGCGCCGCAATGCGGACGGGCGCATCCTGTCGCTGGAAATCCTCAACGACAGCCAGACCTTTGATCGGGTCATCAACCCCTTTGTGGAAAACCTGCGCGCCCTTGGCATCAACGCCCGCAACGTGCGGGTGGACAATGCCGAATACGAAAACCGCAAGCGCGCGGCCCAGTTCGACATGATCGGCGCGCATCTGGGTCAGTCGATGATCCCCGGCGCCGAGTTGCAGCAATATTTCAATTCCGCCTCGGTGGGGGATGTGTTCAATGCGATGGGGCTTGCCAATCCGTCCATCGACCGGCTGATCGGCCATGTCGAGCGGGCCGCAAGCCATGACGACCTGCTGACTGCCGTTCATGCGCTGGACCGGGCGCTGCGCAGCCTGCGGTTCTGGGTTCCGCAATGGTCCAACCCCAACCATCTGATCGCCTATTACGACATGTATGAGCACCCCGAAAATCTGCCGCCCTATGCCTTGGGCGAGATGGACTTCTGGTGGTTCAATGCCGAAAAGGCAGATCGACTGCGGCAGGCCGGCGCGCTGCGCTGACCCCCTTTTGACGGAGAAAACCATGTCTGATCTTTCGCCTTCCGATGCCGCCAAGCTGGCGGCGGCCCGTGCAGCCGTCGCGCTGGTGCAGGATGGCATGGCGCTTGGCCTTGGCACCGGATCGACGGCCAGCATCATGGTGCGTGAACTGGCTATCCGCGCGCAGGCCGAAGGGCTGGTGCTGCGCTGTGCCGCAACCTCCAAGGCGACCGCCGATCTGGCCGAAAGCCTTGGCCTTCCGGTCGAGGGGCTGGACGCCATCGGCCATCTGGACCTGACCATCGACGGCGCCGACGAACTGGACCCTGACCTGAACCTCATAAAGGGCGGCGGCGGGGCGCATCTGCGCGAAAAGATCGTCGCGGCGTCGTCCGACCGGATGGTTGTAATCGCCGATCCGGGCAAGGTGGTCGAACAGCTTGGCGCCTTTCACCTGCCGGTCGAGGTGATCCCCTTTGGTTGGGAAACCACCCGCGACCGGATCACCGCGGCGCTGGACGGACTTGATCTGGACGGGCGGCCCATCCTGTTGCGGATGCGCGACGGCGCGCCCTTCGTGACGGATGAGGGGAACCATATCCTTGACCTCGCGCTTGAGGCGATCCCCGATCCGCTGACCCTCAACCGGGCGCTGAACGCGATTCCGGGCGTGGTCGAAAACGGTTTGTTCATCGGTTTGTGCGATCTGGCCCTGATCGGGCAACCGGACGGCAGCGTCGTGGAACTGGCCGTGTTCCGCGAGGACGAGGCAGAGGACGAGACATGAGCTTTGACTACGATCTGTTCGTGATCGGCGGCGGGTCGGGCGGCGTCCGCGCCGCGCGGATCGCGGCGGGGGAATACGGCGCCCGAGTCGCCCTGGCCGAGGAATCGCGCATGGGCGGCACCTGCGTCATTCGTGGCTGTGTGCCGAAAAAGCTGATGATCTTTGCGGCCAGCGCCCCCGATGCCATGGCCGAGGCGCGGGGATACGGCTGGCTGGGCGCGAATGTGGGCGCGTTCGACTGGCCGACGTTCCGCAGCCGTCTGGATGCCGAATTGAGCAGGCTTGAAGGGATCTATACCGGCGGGCTGGAACGCGCCGGGGTTGCAATCTACCATCAGCGCGCCCGGCTGGCCGACCATCACACCGTCGAACTGGCCGATGGCAGCCGTTTTACTGCCAAACATATCCTGATCGCTGCCGGCGGCAGGCCCAACCTGCCGGGAATTCCGGGCGAGGAACTGGGGCTGATCTCGGATGATCTGTTCCTGCTGGATACCCTGCCGCGGCGTGTCTTGCTGATCGGCGGCGGCTTCATCGCCTGCGAATTTGCCACCATTCTGGCGGGTCTGGGTTGTCAAACCGTGCTGTCCTATCGCGGTGATGCCGTTCTGCGCGGTTTTGATGACGAGTTGCGCAGGATGGCGGGCGAACAGATCATCGCGCAGGGGATTGATCTGCAACTGCACAGTTCGCCCCGGCGGCTGGACCGCAACCCGGACGGCAGCATCCGCGTCAG
>JAUNUO010000052.1:1806-12453 GCA_030538135.1 Paracoccus sp. (in: a-proteobacteria) | reverse complement strand
TGCACAGTTCGCCCCGGCGGCTGGACCGCAACCCGGACGGCAGCATCCGCGTCAGTTTCGCCGAGGGCGATCCGCAGGATTTCGACGCGGTGTTCCTTGCCACTGGCCGCGCGCCCTATACCGGCGATCTGGGTCTGGACAATACCGGCGTCCACCTGCGCCACAATGGTGCGATCGAGGTGGATGAGTGGTCGCAGACGGCCGTGCCCTCGATCTTTGCCGTGGGCGATGTGACCGGCCGCGTGAACCTGACCCCGGTGGCGATCCGCGAAGGGCACAGCTTCGCCGATACCGTGTTCGGTGCCAGACCGCGCAAGGTCGCGCATGATCCGGTCGCCAGCGCCGTCTATCTGCGCCCGCATGAAATCGGCACCATCGGCCTGACCGAAGAACAGGCGCGCGCGCGGGGCCCGGTCGATGTCTATGCCGGAACCTTCCGCCCTATGCAGTCGATGTTTGCCGGCTCGGACGCCCGTGCACTGATGAAACTGCTGGTCGATCCCGCGGATGACCGGGTGCTGGGCTGTCACATCTTCGCCCCGAATGCGGGCGAAATGATCCAGTTGGCGGCGATTCCCGTTACCATGGGGGCCACCAAGGCACAGTTCGACGCCGCCATGGCGGTGCATCCGACCCTGGCCGAAGAACTGGTCACGATGCGCAGCCCGGCGCGGCGCTGGCCGGTCGAGTGACCCGGACCAGATAGAAACCGACAATCATTTGACCCATCCGCCGGGCCGTAAATCCCGGCAATAGGGTTGACATTTCACGTCCTGACACCAGTTTGCACAGCAACGGTCAGAACAAGTTGAGAGAGGCGGAGGCATGGCAAATCAAGGCCCATGGGGCGGCGGCGGTGGCGGCAATAACGGTGGTGACGACGATCGTCGCCCGCCGAACCGGCCTTGGGGCAATGAGGAACCGCCGCGCGGCCCGCGCCGTCCGGGGCAGGGCGAACAGCCCCAGGTGCCCGAGATCGAGGATCTGATGAAAAAGGGCCAGGAACGCCTGCGCGTCCTGATGGGCGGCGGTGGCGGCGGTCAGCGCCGCACCGGCGGCGGGGGCGGCCCGCAACTGCCCCGCGGGCTGGGTTTGAACCGTTCGACCCTTGGGATCGCCGGTCTGGTCCTTTTGATCATGTGGGCCTTTGCCAGCTTTTACCGGGTGCAGACCAACGAACGCAGCGTCGAATTTCTGTTCGGCCGCGCCGTGGCGGTGGGCACCGAAGGTTTGAACTTTGCCCCTTGGCCTGTCGTGACGCATGAGGTTCTGCCGGTTACCAACGAGCGTGTTACTGAAATCGGCACGGGGCGTCAGGGGGCGCTGGACAGCGGGTTGATGCTGACCAGCGATCAGAACATCGTCGATATGGAATATCAGGTGGTCTGGAACATCTCGGACCCGGAAAAATATCTGTTCAACCTGGCCGATCCGCCCGACACGATCCGCGCGGTGGCCGAATCCGCCATGCGCGACATCATCGCCCGTTCGGAACTGGCGCCGATCCTGAACCGCGACCGTGGCGCCGTGGCCAGCGATTTGCAGGCCGCCGTGCAGAACACGCTCGACGCTTATGACGCGGGGATCAACGTGATTCGTGTCAACCTCGACCGCGCCGACCCCCCGCGCGAGGTAATCGACAGCTTCCGCGAGGTGCAGGCCGCACAGCAGGAACGCGACCGGCTGGAAAAAGAGGCCGATGCCTATGCCAACCGGGTTCTGGCCAGCGCGCGCGGTGAGGCCGCCGCCATGGTCGAAGGCGCCGAAGCCTATCGCGCCGAGGCGGTGAACAACGCGCAGGGTGAGGCCGCGCGGTTCAATTCGGTCTATGACGAATATGTCAAGGCGCCTGATGTGACCCGTCGCCGGATGTATCTGGAAACGATGGAGAAGGTTCTGGGCGACGTGAACAAGGTCATTCTGGATCAGGACGGCGGCAACGCACAGGGCGTGGTCCCCTATCTGCCGCTGGATCAGTTGCGCCCGTCCGGCGCAAGCGCCACGAATACCGGAGGAACGAACTGATGCGTCGCAGCTTTCTGACCATGCTGGCCCTGCCGGCGCTGTTCGTCGTCGTGCTTGTCGCCATGGCCTCGATTTTCATCGTGGACGAACGCGAAAAGGCGCTCATCATGCGGCTGGGTCGTGTCGTCAACGTGCAGGAAGAACCGGGGCTTGGCTTCAAGATGCCGTTCCTGGACGATGTGGTGAAATACGACAGCCGCATCCTTGGCCTGCCCACGCAACCGTTGGAAGTGACGCCGCTGGACGACCGGCGTCTGGTCGTCGATGCCTTTGCGCGCTGGCGGATCACCGACGTGGTGCGCTTCCGTCAGGCGGTCGGCACGGGCGGGATCGAAGCCGCGCTGACGCGGCTTGACCCCATCGTCAACGCTGCCATCCGCGAGGTTCTGGGTTCGGTGCCCTCTACCACGGTTCTGTCCGATGACCGCACCGTGCTGATGAACCAGATCCGTGACGAGGCGCGGCGCAATTCGGCCGGTCTCGGCGTCGAGGTGATCGACGTGCGCCTGACCCGCACCGACCTGCCCGAGCAGAACCTGAACGCCACCTATGCCCGGATGCGTGCCGAACGCGAACGCGAGGCCGCCGACGAAATCGCCCGCGGTGGCGAGGCCGCACAGCGTGTCCGCGCCGCCGCCGACCGGACGGTGGTGGAGCTGACCTCCGAGGCGCGCAAACGGGCCGAGGTCGTGCGCGGTGAAGCCGATGCCGAACGCAACGCCATCTATGCCGCCGCCTTTGGCCGCGACCCGGAATTCTTTGCCTTCACCCGGTCGATGACCAGCTATGAGCGTGCGATCCGTGGCGACAACAGCAGCATCGTCATGCAGCCGGACAGCGAATTTTTCAGCTATCTGAAATCTGACGGTGCGGCGAATGCCAGCCCGGTTCCGCCCTCGCCGCCAATCCAGACCGGCGATGCAGGCGATGCCGCGGCCGAGGACGAAGAACTGGTGATACCTACCGTCACCGACCGCGAGGGCAACGAGTTGGGCGCCGCAGCCGGTGTGCGCCTGACGCCGATGCCCGAAAGTCTGACCACCCCGCCCGAGGACGGCCCGGCCGTGATCGTGCCCGAACCAGCCGACGGGGTCGAACCCCCGGCACAAGCGGATCAGCCTGAGGGCAACTGACGATGCCAAAAGGGGCGGGCCGCATGGCTCCGCCCCTTTTGCAACAAAAGTCACGATCAGTTCACCGTCTGCGAGCGTGATTTATTTGCAACGATCTGCCAAATCCATGACATATCAAACTGTTTCCGCCTGCCGGAAACCGATGACATTCAAAGGATTCCCCGAATGAAACGTCTTTCTCCCCGCTATCTTGCGACAGTGTCCGGTCTGGCTCTGGCCTTTGGTCTGGGCGTCGCGGGGGCGCAGCAGGTGCAGGACAGCGCCAGTTCCGACATCTCGCCCGAGGCGCAGCAGCAGGCGCAAGAGGCGGCAAACGCCAACCAGCCGTTGGGCGCGCTGGATGCGCCGGTCGGTCAGGTGATGCCCGACACTTTCGCGGATCTGGTCGAACGGGTTGCCCCGGCGGTGGTGAACATCACCACCACCGCGGTCGTGGCGGCGCCCACGGGGCGCACCGGCCCGAATTTTCCCGAGGGCAGTCCGTTTTCGGACCTGTTCCGCGATTTCGGTTTCCCGAACATGCCGCAGGGGCCGGATGGCCGGGGTCAGACACCGCGACGGTCGAACGCGCTTGGTTCAGGGTTCGTGATTTCGTCTGATGGCGTGATTGTCACGAACAACCATGTCATCGACGGCGCCGATTCGATCGAGATCGAATTCTATTCCGGCGAACGCCTGCCCGCGACCGTGGTTGGCACTGACCCCAACACCGACATCGCCGTGCTGAAGGTCGAAAGCCCCGAGCCGCTGCCCTTCGTCAAGTTTGGCGATTCGGATGCGGCGCGTGTGGGTGACTGGGTTCTGGCGCTTGGCAACCCTCTGGGGCAGGGCTTTTCCGCCTCGACCGGGATCGTGTCGGCGCGAAACCGAGAATTGTCAGGCACTTATGACGACTATCTGCAAACCGACGCGGCCATCAACCGGGGCAACTCGGGCGGGCCGCTGTTCAACCTGAGCGGCGAGGTGGTGGGCGTGAACACCGCCATCCTGTCGCCTAGTGGCGGCTCCATCGGGATCGGCTTTTCGATGGCTTCGAATGTGGTGTCAAAGGTCGTCGATCAACTGCGTGAATACGGTGAAACCCGGCGCGGCTGGCTGGGGGTCAAGATTCAGGACGTGACCCCGGACATGGCCGAGGCGCTTGGCCTTGCGACGCAGAACGGTGCGATGGTAACGGATGTGCCAGACGGCCCGGCCAAGGATGCGGGGATGCAGGCGGGCGATGTCATCACCAGCTTTGGCGACGGCGAGGTCAAGGACACGCGCGAACTGGTGCGCCGCGTTGCCGATGCTCCGGCGGGCGAGGCGGTCGAAGTGGTCGTGCAGCGAGAGGGCAGCCCCGTCACCCTGTCTGTGACGCTGGGTCGCCGCGAACTGGCCGAGGGCACGGCCAGCGGTGATGTGGACACGGGATCGCAAACACAGTCCGAACTGATGGGCATGACCGTTGTGCCGCTGACTCCTGAAATCGCCGCCGAACTTGGCGTCAGCCGCGAGATGAAAGGGCTGGTGATCCAGTCCGTCGATCCCGAGGGTGCGGCCTCCGAACGTGGCCTAGCGTCGGGCGATCTGATTACCGAGGCGGGGCAACAGCCGGTGGAATCATTGGCCGATCTGGAAGCCCGGATTGCCGATGCGCGGGATGCCGGTCGCCGGTCGATCCTGCTGTTGATCCGCCGTGCCGGCGAGCCGCGTTTTGTCGCGCTGCCGGTCGATCAGGGCTGATCCAGGCTGGCCGGGCCAGACCCGGCCACGAAAACGCCGCCAAGCCATCCGGCTGGCGGCGTTTTTCAGTTCAATAACGGTGGTTTACCACCGCAGAATGACGCTTCCCCAGGACAGGCCGCCGCCGATCGCCTCGGTCACGATCAGATCGCCTTCCTTGAACCGCCCCTCGTCATTCGCCACCGACAGCGCCAGCGGGATCGAGGCGGCCGAGGTATTGCCGTGATCGGCGACAGTCAGAACCACCTTGTCCATCGGCAGTTGCATCTTTTGCGCGGTGGCGGTGATGATGCGCATATTGGCCTGATGCGGCACCAGCCAATCCACATCGGCGGGCGTCAGCCCCGCCTTGTCCAGCGCGGTATGCGCGGTTTTTGCCAGTTTTTCAACAGCATGGCGGAACACGAGGTTCCCTTGCATCCGCAGACAACCCGCCGTCCCCGTGGTGCCGACGCCGCCATCCACATAAAGAATGTCGCGATAACGCCCGTCGCTGTTCAGGTCAGACGACAGGATGCCCCGGTCGTCGGTGGTACCGGGCTGATCGACGGCCTCCAGCACGACTGCCCCGGCGCCGTCCCCGAACAGGACGCAGGTGCCGCGGTCGGTCCAGTCCATGATGCGGGAATAGGTTTCGGCCCCGATCACCAGAACGCGGTCGGCCTGACCGGTGCGGATCAGCCCGTCGGCATTGGACAGGGCAAAGACGAAGCCGGCGCAGACGGCCTGAACGTCATAGGCAAAGCCGCGCTGCATCCCAAGCCCGGCCTGAACCATGGTCGCGACGGCGGGAAAGGTCAGGTCCGGCGTCGTGGTGGCGACCACGATGGCGTCGATCTGATCCGCCGTCATCCCGGCGTTGTCCAGTGCGGCACGGGCTGCGCGGATCGCCAGATCGCTGGTCGTCTGGCCTTCGGCGGCGATGTGGCGACGTTCGATTCCGGTGCGGTCGCGGATCCAGGCGTCCGAGGTTTCCAGCGTTTCCTCGAAATGGCTGTTCTCGACCACGCGTTCAGGCAGGTAATGCCCCGTTCCCCGAATGATCGACCGCCGAATTGCCATTATTCTGCCTTGTTTTCCAAAATGTCGCCCGGCGTTCTGGACAGGGCCGCGCCCTGCGCCACCCGTGCCGCCAGCCGGTCCTGAAAGCCGGATCGCGCCAGTTGAAACGCCAGCTTGATCGCCGCCGAAACCCCGGTTGCATCGGCCGAGCCATGCGATTTCACCACCGTCCCGTTCAGCCCCAGAAACACCCCGCCGTTCACCCGGCGCGGGTCGATCCGCTTTTGCAGGCGTTTGAGCGAACTCATCGCCAGAAGGGCCGCGAATTTGGACATGATGGAATTGGCAAAGGCCTCTTTCAGGAAATCTCCGACCAGCTTGGCCGTCCCTTCGCCGGTCTTCAAGGCAATATTGCCGGTAAAGCCATCGGTGACGATCACGTCGGCGCGCGCGCCGGGAAGATCGCCGCCTTCGACAAAGCCGACATAGTCGAATTGCGCATCCGTCGCCGCAGTGCCGATCAGCTCGTGTGCCTCTTTCAGTTCGGCGCGGCCCTTGTGTTCTTCGGTCCCGACGTTCAACAGGCCGACACGCGGCCGGTCGAGACCCAGCCCGTTGCGGGCATAGGACGCGCCCATCATCGCATATTGCAGCAGATCGGTGGCATCGGCGCGGATATCGGCGCCCACATCCAGCATGACGTTGAAGCCCTGCGGGTTGCGCGAGGGCCAGAGGCAGGCGATGGCGGGCCGGTTCACGCCGGGCAGCTTGCGCAGGCGCAGCATGGACAACGCCATCAGCGCCCCGGTGTTGCCGCAACTGACCGCGACCGTCGCTTCACCTGCGCGGACCGATTCGACGGCGGACCACATGCTGGTGTTCTGCGCGTTGCGGATCACCTGGCTGGGCTTGTCATTCATGGTGACGACGCCTTGCGCGTCGCGGATGTCGCAACGCTCGGCCAGACCTTTGCGGCGGTTGACCAGCCGGTTCAGTTCCTCTTGTGGGCCATGCAGGATGAAACGGATTTCCGGGTTCTTGTGGGCAGAGGCCGCCATCCCGGCGACGACAGCCGCCGGACCACGATCGCCACCCATGGCGTCAACGGAAATCACCACGCTGCCCCCTTGTCCGGGGGCGCGCGGCGCATCCTTATTCGCAGGTCCCGTAGTCATCGGACGCGGACGACGCCCCGATCAGGCGGCGTCGTCGTCCAGATCGACGGTATTCGCCTGCGCGACGATTTCGCGGTCGGCGTAGTGGCCGCAGGACGGGCAGACGTGATGCGGGCGTTTCAGTTCACCGCAGTTCGTGCATTCGTTGGGGTTGCCAGCGACCAGCGCATCGTGCGAGCGGCGCATGTTGCGGCGCGAGCGGGTCACGCGATTCTGGGGGACAGCCATGTCTCAACCTCGGGTCTGTGGATCGGGCGCCGTCGCGGCGACCGTCGTGAAAAAATTCGGAACGAACCGCGGCAATACGTCAACACTCGGTGTCTTGCAAGGGGTTGTGGCAATCGGCGGCGTGGCGAAAGCCATAAAAAGCGGGGCCAGCCCCGCACCCCGGGATATTTCCAGACCGAAGATGCCGGCCGCGCGATTCGATCAGTCGCGCGGTTTCAGCAGATCGGACAGGTTGGCAAAGGGACGCCGGCGATCTTCGTCCGCCGGTTCGTCGGGGGCGGCGTCCAGTGCGGCGCCGGGCGCGCGCGGATACAGCGGCAGGGCCAGAGACAGGGCTTCGGTCAGAATGGCGGCGAGGTCGATATACTGCCCCAGCGGTTCGATATCGTCATCGGGGATCTGGATTTCACCCTCGACCGGGGTGGCGGCATGGGGCGAAAACAGGATGCGCAGGTTGTCGCTGACCGCCGTTTCCACGGGGTCCAGCGTGACGACGCAGGGCTGAATCACCCGTGCATTGATCGTGGCGGTCACCAGCCAGGCATCGGCCCCTTCGGCCCGGACCTCGCCCGTCATGCGCAAGGCAGGCAGGCCCAGCAGGCCCAGATCTGCGGCAATGCCTTCGCGTTGCGCGGCATCGGGGCGCAGGTCGAAATCATTGGCGCCACGCGGATTCAGATGCGCGACCCGCAGCCGGTGGGAAAACGTCGTCGGTTCGGGCATGGCACCGCCTTTCTGCGCATTGGATCGAATTTCTTGAGCGCGGGTGACGAGTTTGCTAAGCGGGGCGGGCGGCGTCAACCGTCGCGGCTCAAGGGACGGAAAAAGAATGACAGCCTTTCGGCATGTTCTGATCGTTGCGCTGCTGGCGCTTGCGGCTTGTGCGCCGATCTTTCGCAACCACGGCTATGTGCCCCCGCCCGAGGATCTGGAACAGATCGTCGTCGGACAGACCACGGTGGACATGCTGGACACGATGATTGGGCGCCCCTCGGCTCAGGGGTTGTTGACCGGGGCGGGCTGGTATTACGTCGGCTCGCGCTGGCGGGATTTCGGGCCGATGCCCTCGCAAGAGGTGGAACGGCAGGTCGTCGCCATCAGTTTTGCCCCCAGTGGCGTGGTGACGAATGTCGAACGCTTCGGGTTGGAGCGCGGGCGGGTCGTGGTCCTGTCGCGCCGCGTGACCGAGGGCAGCGTGACCGAAGTGTCATTCATCACCCAGCTGATGCGCAATATCGGCAATTTCCAGGCGGGCGATCTGATCCGCGACGAATGATTTCGTGACCCGGCATCGCACCGGGTCGCGCAATCGTTTTGCCGGTGCTATCCCTTGGCGCAGCGTTGACCACCCGGGGGAAGGCCATGAAAACAGACATTGAAATCGCCCGCGCCGCGTGCAAGCGGCCGATTGCCGAAATCGCGGCGCGTCTGGGACTGACGCCGGATCGGATCCTTCCCTATGGTCATGACAAGGCCAAGATCACCCATGACGCGCTGGCCGCGCTGCCCGAGCGTCAGGGGCGGTTGATTCTGGTCACGGCGATCAACCCCACCCCGGCGGGTGAGGGCAAGACCACCACCACGGTCGGCCTTGGCGATGCGCTGAACCGCATTGGCCATCAGGCGACCATCTGCATCCGCGAGGCATCCCTTGGCCCCAACTTCGGAATGAAGGGCGGCGCGGCAGGCGGCGGCATGGCGCAGATCGTCCCGATGGAGGACATGAACCTGCATTTCACCGGCGATTTCCACGCCATCACCTCGGCCCACAACCTGCTGTCGGCGATGATCGACAACCATATCTATTGGGGCAACGATCTGGGCTTCGATACGCGCCGGATCGCCTGGCGGCGGGTCGTGGATATGAACGACCGGGCGCTGCGGGATATTGCCGTGGGTCTGGGCGGTGTCGCCAACGGTTTCACGCGGCAGACCGGGTTCGACATCACCGTCGCGTCCGAGGTGATGGCAATCCTTTGCCTTGCGACCGATCTGGCCGATCTGCAAGATCGTCTGGGCCGTATTACCATCGGTTATACCCGCGACCGCGCCCCGATCAACGCCCGCGATCTGAAAGCCGATGGTGCCATGACCGTGCTGCTGCGCGATGCACTGCAACCCAATCTGGTGCAGACGCTGGAAAACAACCCGGCGCTGGTCCACGGCGGTCCCTTCGCCAATATCGCCCACGGCTGCAATTCCGTGATCGCCACCCGCACCGCGCTGCGCCTGTCCGATTATGTCGTGACCGAGGCTGGGTTCGGCGCCGATCTGGGGGCCGAGAAGTTTCTGGACATCAAGTGCCGCATCTCTGGTCTGGCGCCATCCGCCGTGGTTGTGGTGGCGACGGTGCGTGCGCTGAAGATGAACGGCGGCGTTGGCCGCCCCGATCTGGGTGCCGAAAACGTTGCGGCGGTGCGCGACGGCTGCGCCAATCTGGGCCGCCATATCGAAAACATGCAGGGCTATGGCCTGCCTGTGGTTGTGGCGATCAACCATTTCACCGCCGACACCGATGCCGAAATCGCCGCCGTGCAGGATTATTGCGCCATGCGCGGGGTGCCGGCGGTGGTGTCGCGCCACTGGGCCGAAGGCGGCGCGGGGGCCGAGGAACTGGCCCGCGCCGTTGTGGCCGCGGCCGACAGTCCGGCGGATTTCCGGCTGCTCTACCCCGATGACATGCCGCTGACGGCCAAGATCGAAACCATCGCCACCCGCATCTATCGCGCCGCACGGGTCGAATTTGCGCCAGGCGTTCAGGCGCAGTTGCAGGCGTGGCAGGATGCCGGTTACGGCGATCTGCCGGTCTGCATCGCCAAGACGCAATATTCCTTCAGCACCGACCCGAACCTGCGCGGCGCGCCCGAAGGCCATGTTATCTCGGTGCGAGAGGTGCGCCTGTCCGCCGGGGCAGGTTTCGTCGTCGCCATCTGCGGCGAGATCATGACCATGCCCGGCCTGCCCCGCACACCCGCGGCGGAAACCATCCGGCTGAACGATCTGGGTCTGATCGAGGGGTTGTTCTGATCCGGCCCGTGCAGCTTTCGGTTTGACCAAATACGCCCTTTGGGGCGGACAAGGGCCACATCAGCACCAGGGCTTGCCGCCCTCCAGCTCGGCCACCAGATGATCGACGAAGCGACGCAGTTTCGGCGGCATCGGCTCGACCGGGGGCCAGACGGCAGTAATCGGCAAGGCGCGCGTGGCATAAGCTTCCAGCACCGAAATCAGCCGGCCGGCGGTCAGGGCCGGTGCCGCGATAAAGCCGGGCAGCATGGCGATACCCAGTCCGGCCTCGGCCATATCGCGCATCGCCTCGCCGTTGTTCAGGGAAATGCGGCTGCGCACGGCGGGCGCGA